>NZ_CP028347.1:1802085-2139171 GCF_003454795.1 Novosphingobium sp. THN1 | reverse complement strand
ACGAGATCCGGGGTCACAACCGGGGCGAAGCGCCAGACGAGGTAGTCCTCGCCGCGCCCCACGCGCACAACTTCCGCCGTCCAGGTGCCTTGGCTCGAAGCAACGCCATCGGCCTTTGCCGAGCCATCTCGCCACGCAGCGCGCGTCGCCGCTTCGAGCAGCTCGACCGAGCCGCGCTCTACCGGAAGACGTGGCGGTGCCGCGGAAATTCCGAACCAGGCGCCCATCAGGCCATTCGCACAGACCAGCCGCCCGGCTCTGTCAGTAATGGCAATGCCCACGTCGTCGCGCGCAATCGCGGCATTGGTGACCGTCCAGTCCGGCACGGCGAAATCCTGCGGTGCAGCGTCCTGGGTCGGGCGAATGGCAACGCGCAAGGCTGCGCCGATGACTGTGACTCCTCCGACAAACCCGGCGGCGAGCAGGGGCTGCCCGGAGATACCCCAGAGCGCTCCGGCGCTTGCCGCCACTGCACCTGCAAGCGTAAGCCAATCGCGCAAGGGCACGGTCGGCGTGACGACAGCCGCCCCTTCGCTGGCCACGTTTGCCATCAGTCGGGAAAGTCCCGCGCGGCCGCCCGCATGTTGCGCACCTTGCGCTTGTGCGCGGTCCACCAGCGCCAGCCGAACGCTGCGAAGACATAGCCGATCACGGCCGAGACAATGGAGATCAGGAAGAGCCCGATGACCAGCGAGGGCGCGGCATCGGACCCAAGCCAGACAAGCCACTCGCTCAAGCCCGCCCCCTTCGTCACCATGGCCTGCACGGTCGAGAAGTCCGCGTGGAACCCGAAGCTGTTGCCCACGGCAATCGCGCCCGGAAGGAACACGAACAGCGTCGTCGGCGGGATCGAGATGAAGGTCATCAGCACGGCGAGCGGGATGTTGCCCCGGCACGGCACGCACATCAAGGCCGCACCGATGATCTGGATGCCGGGGATCAGCGCGAAGATACCGATGAACAGGCCTGCGGCCACGCCACGGGGCACCGAACGGCGCGTGAAGCGCCACAGTTCATGGCGGGCGGCAAGCGGGCGCGCGAAGCGGTTCTGCTCCATCTGCTCGCGCGTCGGCATGTTGGCCCGCGCCCAGTTGACGATCCGCTCGAACATTGCGCGCCTGTTGTACCCGTTTCCCGTCTGCCCCGCCACGGGCCGATTCTTGCGCTCTAGACCGTATTTCCTTGCCGGTCGGTGAAGTGGAACACCTGGATCGACCTATCCGTGGTCCTTCATGATCCGCGCCTTGTCGCGCTTCCAGTCGCGGTCCTTCATGGTGGCGCGCTTGTCCGCCACGTTCTTGCCCTTGCACAGCGCCAGTTCGACCTTGGCGCGGCCACGGCTGTTGAAGTAGATCGACAGCGGGACCAGCGTCATGCCCTTGCGCTCGACCGCACCTGTAAACTTGGCGATCTGCCGCTCTTTCAGCAGCAGCTTGCGCGGGCGCTTGGGCACGTGGTTGAAGCGGTTGCCGTGGCTGAATTCGGGCACATTGGAGTTGACCAGCCAGACCTCGCCGCCCTTCACCTCGGCATAGCTTTCGGCGATCGAGCCTTCGCCGAAGCGCAGCGATTTAACCTCGGTCCCGGTCAGGCAGATGCCCGCCTCGTACTTCTCCTCGATGAAGTATTCGAAGCGGGCGCGCCGGTTCTCGGCGACCACTTTGGTTTTATCGAATTCGGGATGTACGGGGCGTGCCATGATGCTGCTGCATGTAGGCGCTGGCCCGGCAAAGCGGAAGGGGAACTTCGCACTTTGTCGGGCAGCGGTTTTCCAGACGCGACGCGTCAGATCAGGCCGGCATGCTCCAGCGCTGCGTCGACCGCCTTGCGCGCCGCTTCGTTGCACGGGACCATCGGCAGGCGCAGCTCGTCCGAGATGTCCGGGAAGAGGCGGCTGAGCGCGTACTTGACCGGGCCCGGCGAGGCGTCCTCGAACATCGCGTAGTGCAGCGGATAGAGCTTGTCGTTCAGCTCGCGCGCCTTCTCCAGGTCGTTGGCGGCGCAAGCGGCCTGGAACTCGGCACAAAGCTTGGGCGCGACGTTCGCGGTGACCGAGATGCAGCCGACGGCGCCGGCGGCATTGGCGGGCAGCGCGAGTTCATCGTCGCCCGAAAGCTGGCAGAAGTGCTTGCCTATGCCCATGCGGTGATCGGTGACGCGCGACAGGTCGCCGCTGGCGTCCTTGATGCCGACGATCTTGTCAGGATAGCGCTTGGCCAGTTCGCAGACCGTTTCCGGCAGGATGTCGGTCACCGTCCGGCCGGGCACGTTGTAGAGCACGATCGGCAGGTCGTTGTGCTCGGCAAGGTAGCTGAAGTGGGCGATGATGCCCGCCTGGCTCGGCCGGTTGTAGTAAGGCGCGACGCAGAGCGCGGCCTGCGCGCCGCACTTCTTCGAGAAGTTCATGTGCAGCAGGGCGTTCATCGTGTCGTTGCTGCCGCAGCCGGCGATCACCGGCACGCGGCCCGCCGCCTGTTCGACGCAGACTTCGATGACGCGGTGATGCTCGGCGTTCGACAGGGTCGAGGCCTCGCCGGTGGTGCCGCAAGGGACCAGCGCCGACGATCCGTTCTCGATCTGCCAGTCGACGAGGCGACGAAACGCTTTCTCGTCAAACGCTCCATCGCGAAATGGAGTCACTAGGGCCGGAATCGAGCCGGAAAACATGGACAATACCCCTCGGTTTACCCCATGATGCGGTTCGGTTCATCGTGATCCGAACCCACAGGGGCGCTGTTCAGCGCGTGATAAGGAGCCGCTCCATAGTATGTCCGGCATGGACGTGAAAGCCTTGATGTTGCGCTGGGGGTTTGCCGGGGTTCTGCTCCAGACGGTCGTCGCCTCGAGCGCAGTGCACGCAAGCGGCGCTGACGGTGCCGATGGATCCGACTGGGACCGCGCCCGTGCCAACCTGACGGCCAGCCAGGGCGGGCCGATGATGGCAGCGGTGGAGCGGTGGAAGCTGCTGACCAGTTCCAACCGCTTCGGCTTTTCCGAATATTCCAGCTTCATCCTGTCCTATCCCGGCTTTCCGGACGAGGAGAAGCTGCGCCGCTATGCCGAGCTTTCACTGGAGCGCGATTTTGCCGAGCCTTCGCGGCTGGTCGCCTATTTCAGCCAGAAACCACCGCTGACCAACCTTGGCTGCGCGCAATATGCACTGGCGCTGACGCAACTGGGCCGGCCCGAAGCGCGGGAAGTTGCACGGGCGGCCTGGCGCGGCGGGGCGATGACCGATGCTGCCGAAACCGCGCTGCTGGCGGCATGGGGCACGAGTTTCACTCCTGACGATCACGATGCGCGGATGGATGCGCTGCTGTGGTCCGGCGCCACCGATCAAGCGGCACGGCAGATCGTCTGGGTCAGCCCGGCGCGCAAGGCGATAGATGCGGCGCGGCTTGCTGCGATGCAGGGTGGCGATCCCTATGGTTTGCTGGCTGGTGTGCCGGCGCAACAGTTCAACGCCGATCCGGGCTTCATCTTCCAGCGAGCGCGGCAGTTGCGCAAGTCCGGTCAGGGCGCGGCGGCGCGCGATCTGCTGGCCAATCGCCCCTTGCTGGCACGGCAGCCGCTGGACCGCGACAAGTGGGTCGAGGAGCTGCTGGTAAATGCGCGCGGCGCGGCAACATCGGGCGATGCGCGCGCGGCCATGCGCATCGCCGCGGGGATCGACGATGCCTTTGCGCCCGGCGAGGATGTCAGCCAGCTGAACTATGGGCTGCGTGACGACTACACCTCTTTGATGTGGCTTGGCGGCACGCAGGGGTACTTCAACACCGGCGATTATGCCGGGGCGGCACCGCTGTTCTGGCGCTATGGCGCGGCAGCACGGACGCCGGGACCCGCTCGAAGGGCTTCTACTGGGCCGGAAAGGCGGCGGCGCGTGCTGGTCAGCAGGCCGAGGCGCGGCGCTATTTCGAGATGGCGGCGCAATATGGCGACCAGTTCTATGGCTTGCTGGCGCTGGAGCGGCTGGGCCGTCCGGTGCCGCAATACGCCAAGGATTCGGACGTACAGGTTTCCGCGGACCAGCGCAGCCGGTTCTACAGCCAGCCACTGACGCTCGCCGTGCGCGAGGTCGCCCGCAATGGTGACTGGAAGACGACGGTGCGCTTCTTCAAGGAAGTGGCCGAGCAGCAGCAGACCGAAGCACAGCACATGATGGTGGCGAACCTGGCGCGCGAACTGGGTCGGCGCGATCTGGGAGTGATCGTCGGCCAAGCGGCGGCAGCCCGCGGCTACCTCGATTTCCAGCACATCGCCTTCCCGCTGATCCCGGTGCCGCCGGGCTATGAAAGCAAATGGACCGGCATCCACGCGATCAGCCGCCAGGAAAGCCAGTTCGCGCAGAACGCGGTCAGCCACGCCGGCGCGCGAGGGCTGATGCAGCTGATGCCGGGGACGGCCAACGAGCAGGCGGGCAAGCTTGGACTTTCCTACAACGCCTCGTCGCTGACGCAGGATGCCGGGTACAACATCCAGTTGGGGTCAGGCTATTTCCAGCGGATGCTCGACTATTATCGCGGGTCATGGCCGCTGGCGGTGGCGGCTTACAATGCTGGCCCCGGCAACGTGAACAAGTTCCTGCGCGCCAACGGCGACCCGCGCAACGGCGGGATCGACTGGGTGGAATGGATCGAGAAGATCCCGCTCTCCGAAACCCGCAACTACGTCCAGCGCGTGCTGGAAAACGCAGTGGTCTACGAGGCGATGAACCCGCAGTACGCGAGCTATCGGGGGAGCAATCCGATGAGCTACTTTATTGGCAAGCGGGAGCCGGGGTGAGCGAGGCAAAAATATCCACATTACGCATTGCTTTGATTACGTCAAAACACTAACGAAAGGACAAATCGACAGTCAGGAACATTCTGTGAGCGAAAATCAGAGCATTGTTGCAAAGGTTCGAGACATCGTTTTAAACGTCGACCCAAAAGATATTGTAGCTGACGCCAGAAACTTCGGCATTGACGTATCTGATCCGCAAGACTTTGCAGCGCATGCTTTGAATTACACGCATCTTGAGAAACTTAGTGAAAAGTATCTCGATTCTACATGTAAGATGTGTGCCATTGGCGGTGTGACGTCAGGTGTCGGAGGCATTGCAACGACAATTACATTGGCGGGCGTTGATATTGCCAACATGGCTGCTCAACTATACAGACTGAATCAAAAGCTTGCCTACTTGAACGGTTTTGATCCCCAATCAGACCTTCATCAAGAACGAGTCCAAGCTGTTTATTTGACAGCACTTGGTTTCGATGCCGTGGCGCAGGCTGGCATTCGTTCTGCTGTAGCTAAGGCTGCAACTGAAAGTTTAGTCAAGCGAGGCCCAGCTTCAAGTCCAGCAATCCGACTGATTATTGAAGTTGCGAAAGTTCTTGGCTTGAAGATGACAAAAACACAGGCCGGCAAGCTTGTTCCATTCGTCGGTGGGCTGATTGGCGGAAGCGTCAATTATCTCTTTGCGAAGTCTGCCGGAAAGAAGATGGTGACAGAGTATAAGTCCGAATACTTTGACCGATGGCAAATTCAGAATAAGTAACCCTTTTCGCCTTCATGAAACCTGACGCCCCCCCATCACCCCCGCCGGATTTGCCGCCCTGCGCGCGCGTTATGACCATCTGCTCGGCACCGAACGGCCCGCCATCGTCGAGATCGTCAGCTGGGCCGCTGGCAATGGCGACAGGTCGGAGAACGGCGATTATCTCTATGGGCGCAAGCGGATGCGGGAGATTGATCGGGAGCTGGCGTTCCTGGCGCGGCGGATGAAGGCGGCGCGGGTGGTCGATCCGGCGCGACAGGAGGATCGAACGCGGGTGCTGTTCGGGGCCTGTGTCGAGATTGCCGACGAGGACGACAACCGCAAGGTGCTGACACTGGTTGGCGATGACGAGCAGGATGCCTCGAAGGGGCTGATCGGGTGGAGCGCGCCGATTGCCAAGGCGCTGCGCGGGGCGCGGGTGGGGGATTTGCGCGTGGTCCGGCTGCCTTCGGGCGAGAAGGAGTGGGAAATCATGAGCGTTTCCTATCCCGACGCCTGAGGCTATGAGACTGCCCATGAAACGGGGTCGCTTCTACATCATGCGCCACGGCGAGACGGTCTATAATGCGACGCGTCGGCTGCAGGCCAACCACATCCATACGCCACTGACGCGGCAGGGCTTCGAGCAGGCCGTGGCGATGGGCTGCGCGCTGCGGCAGGAACTGGGCGAGCGGCCGCAGGTGACGTTGCACATCTCCGACACTGGTCGCGCCTTGCAGACGGCGGCGTTGATCGCCGAGGAACTGGGACTGGACTGGTTTGCCGGGCAGCGGACCATGGATCTAAAAGAAATCGACATGGGATCGTGGTGCGGCCGGTCCTACAGCGATGTCGAGGACGAGGTCGGCCCAATCGTGATCGAGGACCACCTTCTGCGCCCTGCCCCGATGGCGAGGACTATCCGATGATCGCAGGCCGGCTCAACCGCTGGCTCGATGGGCTGGCGGACGAGAGCGGCGATCATATCGTGGTGATGCACGGCATTTCGAGCCGGGTACTGCGCGGGATCATGGCGGGCTATCCGGTGCATCCCGTCCACGGCGCGCCGATTGCGCCGTCGCTGGTGCAAGGTTCGATCGCGCTGGTCGAGAACGGCGAGGAGCGCGTGCTTTACGGTTCGGAACGCGGGATCGAGCACGCCTGATGGGCGATGTCGTGAACCTGCGCAGCGTGCGCAAGGCCAAGGCGCGGGCCTCTCGCGAAGTGGAGGCGCAAGCGAACCGCGCGAAGTTCGGGCGGACCAAGGGTGACAAGCTGCGCGAGGCGCAGGACGCCGAGCGGGCCGCAAAGCTCCTCGACGGCGCGAAACGGGAGGAGCCGTGAGGCGGCTGCTGGTTCTGGCGGCGCTGGTGATTGGCGGGACCGCGGTGGCGCGTGACAGCCTCGGCGTATTCGGCACCTGGGGCGCGTTCCGCGATCCGGGCGTGCCGCGCTGCTATGCGATTGCCATGGCCGAGAAGGTCAACGGCCGCGAGCAGGCGTTCCAGCCTTACATGACTGTCGGCTTCTGGCCCAAGCGCGGCATTCGCGGGGCCGTACACATTCGGTTGGCACGGCGGCTCGCGCCAGGTTCGTCTGTCAACGTCTCGTTCCCGGAAGCGAACTTCACTTTGCAGGCAGGTCAGGCCGATGCATGGCCCATGGACCAGCGCGCCAATGCCGGGATCATCGCCGCGATGCGCAGCGCGCCGCGCGTGGTGGTGACGGCGCAAGGCGCGGACGGGAAGCGCTTTCGCGATATCTATCCGCTCAATGGCGCGGCCTCGGCCCTGGACGCCGCAGCACTGGGATGCGCGGGATAGGAAAAGGGCGAGCCTTGCGGCCCGCCCTTCCCTTTGCTTCTCAGCGTGACGCTTAGAAGCGGACGCCGACGCCAGCCATCACCGAGTGACGGTCAGTATCGATGTTGAAGCGGCTCGAATCCGGCGTGTTGCCGTTGAAGTCGAATTCGCCTTCGCTGTAGTTCGAATACTTGTACTCGAGCTTCACGAACGAGTTGGTGCCAAGCTTCTGCTCGACGCCCGCACCGACGCGGTAACCATCGGTGTCGAGACGCTGGCGCAGGTTGGTGGTGCCGTCAGTGCCCTGCAGGTTGAAGCGGGCGTTGCTGTAGCCACCCTTGACGTAGACCATCGTGCTCGGGCTCATCGCATAGCCGAGGCGGGCACCGAAGTAGTACTGGCGACCAGCATCAACGCGGCCGAGGTTGAAGACGGTCGGCTGGCTGTTGTTGTAATCGCGGCTGGCGCTGCTGTCGGTGATTTCGGCTTCCGCACCGGCAACAAGGTTGGTGCCAAGCGGAATGTCGTAACCGATCGCGCCGCCGTATTCGACGCCGTCGATCGACTGCTTGATGTCGCGGGTGGTGTCGATGTCCTCGCTGCTGCCCGAGCGGATGTGGTCATACCCGACAAGGGCTTCGGCGTGGAAGCCGCTGAACGCCTCGGCAGGGGTAGCGTCCTGCGCGTACGCAGGGGCGGCGGCGATGGCAGTGCCGGCGGCGAGGATTGCGCAGATCTTCTTCATGTTTCACTCCATTCGAAACTTCCTGCCGGTCCTGTTGTCGATTGCGACCCGACAGTGACCGGTGGAATGAGCGGAACTGCATCCGGTTTCCTGAACCTCACACAACAGGAAACCGTGACATTTCAGCCACATAAATTTCGATGATTTGAGCCTCACAGGCGATGAAATGCCGGAACGGGAGCGCACGTGAGGCGTTCGCGCGAGCCTCGGTTTGCGCCTGACGCCACGAATCACTATATGCGCGCGATGCAGAGCCAGATCGATCCCAGCCCTCGCTTCCCGCCAACATGCCCATCGCCGGGCACGTTGATCCAGTTCCCGTGCCGCGCGAGGTGACGCCGCGCGAGGATGGCCGGGTGGACCTGATCGGCTTGCCCAAGAAGCAGATCGCCTCCCTGTTCGAGGCTGCCGGCCTGGATGCCAAGGCGGCAAAGCTGCGCGCGAAGCAGGTGTTCCACTGGCTGTATCATCGCGGCGTGACAGACTTCGACGCGATGACCGACATCGCCAAGACCATGCGCCCGTGGTTGGCCGAACGCTTCGTTATCGGTCGCCCGGACATCGTCGAGGCGCAGGTTTCGACCGACGGCACCCGCAAGTGGCTGCTGCGGACGGCGGACAAGCACGATTTCGAAATGGTGTTCATCCCCGACGCCGATCGCGGCACGCTGTGCGTTTCGAGCCAGGTCGGCTGCACGCTCAACTGCCGCTTCTGCCACACCGGCACGATGCGCCTGGTGCGCAACCTGACGCCGGGCGAAATCGTCGGCCAAGTCATGCTCGCGCGCGATGCGCTGGGCGAATGGCCCAAGGCTGGTGGCACGATGGCCGGGCTGGATTTCGACGATGAAGACGAGGAAGCGGCCAGCGCCTACACCCCGATGGCCGCCTGCTTACGAACATCGTGATGATGGGCATGGGCGAGCCGCTCTACAACTTCGACAATGTGCGCGATGCGCTCAAGCTGGTGATGGACGGCGATGGCCTTGCGCTGTCCAAGCGCCGCATCACACTTTCGACGAGTGGCGTCGTGCCGATGATGGAGCGCTGCGGCGAGGAGATCGGGGTAAACCTCGCGGTCTCTCTCCACGCGGTGACGAAGGATGTGCGCGACGAGATCGTGCCCATCAACCGCAAGTACGGCATCGACGAGTTGCTGCAGGCCTGCTCCGATTATCCCGGCGCTTCGAACGCCCGCCGCATCACGTTCGAATACGTGATGCTCAAGGACAAGAACGACAGCGACGATGACGCACGCGAACTGGTGCGTCTGATTCGCCAGTACAAGCTGCCGGCCAAGGTCAACCTGATCCCGTTCAATCCCTGGCCCGGTGCGCCCTATGAGTGCTCCAGCCCGGAGCGGATCAAGAGCTTTGCCAACATCGTTTTCGAAGCGGGGATCAGCGCGCCGGTGCGCACCCCGCGCGGGCGGGATATCGACGCAGCGTGCGGCCAGCTGAAGACGGCGGCGGAGAAGAAGAGCCGCGCCGAGCTTGACCGTCTTGCTGAAGAGAAGATGGCAGCGCTGGGCTGACCGGTCAGCCGACCTTGCGTTGAACCACCGGCTCGGGCTCGCTCCTGACCGGTGGAATGCCGGCCACGGCTGCGATGCGTCCGCCCTCGTCGAGCCTGAGCGGCATGGAGAATTCCACGCCCATGCGGTCATCGCTTGACCAGCGGCAAGTTGCCGTGACCGCGTGGTTTTCAGCCAGCAGCACCCGGAAGATAGTTCCCGGAGGCACGTTCCACAAACCTTCGATCAGCGCGCCGGCCTGGCTGATATTGCGGACCATCGCGTTGTAGCGATGGCCGCCGTGATCGAGCACGACCTTGCGCAGCATCGACTGGCGGGCGGCACGCGCGGACCGTGGCCCTTGCGCGATGGCCATGAGACCGGTTGAGAGGCGGGCAGCGGCGTTCATCGCCGACAGCGGCCTCTCGTAGATATAACCCTGGACGTGGCTGCAACCCAGCATGCGGACGAGGTCCAGCTCGTCCAGCGTCTCGACGCCTTCGGCCGTCGTTTCCATGCCCAGCGCCTCGGCAAGGCTGACGATCGAGGCGATGATTGCGCCATTGCGGCTGCCCGGTTGGGTCGCACCGCGAACGAAGCTCTGGTCGATCTTGATCTTGTCGAACGGCGCCGACCGCAAGTAGCCGAGCGAGGAATAGCCCGTGCCGAAATCGTCCAGTGCCAGGCGCACGCCAATGGCCTTCAACGACTTGAACATCTGGTCGGTGCCCTCGTCGTCGTTGAGGAACACGCTCTCGGTGATTTCCAGTTCAAGGCGTTCTGCTGCCACCTGCGAGCTCGCCAGCGCGTTGGTGACGATCACCGGGAGCGACGGATTGGCGAACTGCAGTGGCGAGACGTTTACAGCGACGCGCACGTTCTCGGGCCAGCGGGCAAGGTCCTGGCAGGCGGTGCGCAAGGCCCACTCACCGATTGGCGCGATCAGGCCGGTATCTTCCGCTATGGGTATGAACCGGCTCGGGCTGATCCAGCCATGCTCGGGATGGTTCCAGCGCAGCAGCGCCTCGAAACCGGTGATCTTCTCGGTCGCGGTCTGCACGACGGGCTGGTAGTAAAGTTCGAGGCCGCCGTTCGAGACCGCATCGCGCAGGTCTTCCTCCATCTGGCGGCGCTCTTCGGCATCGCTGTGCAGGTCCGGCGCATAGAAGTGGAACCGGCCGCGCCCGCCATCCTTGGCGGCATAGAGCGCCAGATCGGCATTGCGGATCAGTGCCTCGCTGGTCACGCCATCGTCCGGGGCCAGCGCAATGCCGACCGACGCGCCGATCATCACGCGACTGCCCTCGATCGAATAGGGCTGCGACAGGCTCTCGATGATGCGATGCGCCAGATGGCCGAGTTGCTCACGCTCGATCTTGCCAGGCAGGATGACCTGAAATTCATCGCCACCCAGGCGACCGACGCGGCCCATCTTGCCGACAACCCGCTCCAGACGCTGCGCCACCTGCTTGAGCAGAGCATCACCGGCAGGATGGCCGAGCGTATCGTTCACCTGCTTGAAGCGATCGAGATCGAGCAGGAAAACCGTGCAGGCCCGTTGATGCATTTGCGGAGCGAGGAGGATCTTCTCCAGCGTCTGCGACATGCGGAAGCGGTTGGACAGGCCTGTCAGCGAATCGAAATGCGCAAGCCGCGAAGCATGCTCCTGCGAGCGGCGCTTCTCGGTAAGGTCGGTGCCCGAGCCGCGGAAACCGGTGAAGTTGTTGAACGTGTCGTAAGTCGGCCGGCCGGTGATCGACCACCAGCGTTCCTCTTCCGCTGTCGCTGCCCGCACCGCAAGTTCACCGAAGCTGGATCGCGCAGAGAGGTGAAAGGCCAGCGTTCGCTCGCCTTCGCCCGATTGCTCGGACAGGTTGAACAGCTCGGCAAAGGGACGCCCGATCAGATCGTCGACCTTGCGACCGAGAATCTCGGCAACAGGCGTGGACAGATACGTCAGCTGGCCACGGCGATCGGTTTCCCAGAACCAGCCCTGCCCCGTCTCCTCATAGTCGGAAAGGATTTCCTGCGCGCGGGTGGATGCGCGCTGGTCGTTTTCCTGCTTCTCGCGGAGCAACAGGTCGATCTTGCGCTGGCGCAAGTAGGCCGCCACGGAAATTGCCACGCCGACGAGCAGGGAGAAATACCCGCCGAACGTGCTTGCGACGCAGGTAACGCCCGACCACACGGAGATCTGCGCGGCCAGCACGCCGACCAGACGTCCCGAAAGGACCACTGTCGCCAGCAGCGACACCGTTGCCACGGCGACAAGGCAGTAGAACCATTCGATCTGGCCGGAAGCGCCCCAGACGCCCATCGCAGAGCCAAAAAGGAACATCGGCAAGGCTACCGCTGCGCCCATCAGCGCCATCCGCGGCCCGGTCTCCATCTGGTTCTGCGCTTCATGGCGCACCGCGAGCTTCGACAAATGCGTGGCAATCGCGGCGACCACGGCCAGTAGCGCCGCCAGCGGGTTCGGAATCACGAGGTTAAAGCAGGCAACCAGCAGCGGAAGCGCCAGCATGACATAGGCCATTTGCGGCCATTCCGGTGCAATCAGCCGATTGGACGAATCGCTGCCAAACAGAAAACTGGCCCCCGCTTCGGGCGCGGCCGGCGCGGCGGTGCGTTCCCGCCGACGCGTACGCGCGAAGTCGCGCGTGGCAGTTTGCCTGTTTGATTGAGTTGCAGTGTCTCCCGGCATGACCCGTGTTTGCACGACCGTGCTTTGAGAAAGCGTTAAGCGATCCGTATTCGTGTACTTTTGCTGCGAGTGCGAAGGTGCTAGTCAGCGTCTGGAGCGTGGGGACAAAGTGAACAGTACACCGAAACAGTCAAAGATCGGCGTTGCCGGTCGTCGCCTCAACATCGCGCGCTGGCACGAAGGGGCCGGCAGGGGCCGACATCGCCCGCTGCTCATGCTCAACGGCATCGGCATGAACCTCGAACTGCTTGCTCCGGTCGCCCGGGCGCTGCCAGAGCGCGAGGTGATCTGCTTCGACATGCCAGGCATCGGCGGCTCTCCCGATCCGGTCCTGCCCTACACGATACAGAGCATGGCGCTGACCACGGCGTCGCTGCTCGATCTCCTGGGCATCGAACAGGTAGATATCCTCGGGATCAGTTGGGGCGGCGCGCTGACCCAGCAGTTCGCCTTCCAGCACCGCGCCCGGACCGGCCGGATCGTTCTTGCGGCAACGGCATCAGGCGGCGCGACAATGGTGCCCGGCAACAGCTCCATGCTCGCCCACCTGTCCGATCCGCGCGAGTACACGGTCGAGCGGACGCTGCGCCGGAACCTCGCCTCGATCTACAACGGCGGCGGCAGCGGCAAGGTTTCGCTCAATGCGGCCAAAGCACCATCGCCGCTTGGTTTCTCATACCAGATGATGGCGTTTGCCGCCTGGAGCAGCGTGCCGTTCCTGCCGCTTCTGTCCATGCCGGTGATGGTCATGGCGGACGAGGAGGACCAGCTGGTCCCACCCTCGAATGCCCATTTCCTCCACAACGCGATCCCGCACAGCCGGATCGAGATGTTCCACGGTGGTGGTCACCTGTTCATGCTCTCCCAGCGCGACCGCTTCATCGAAAAGCTGCGCGCCTTCCTTGACGAGGATATCCACCACAGCTGATCGTGTACTTCGCTGGCCCGCTTTCCTTTTGCTGTCTTGACGATAGCATCGGCCAAAGACTCGAAAGGCTGAGGAGAGGCCATGCGGCATATCGCGATCGTCGGTTCGGGACCGGCCGGGTACTACACCGCGGAAGCCGCGCAAAAGCAGTGGGGCGATGACGTCCTCATCGACATTTTCGACATGCTGCCCGTGCCTTATGGTCTCATTCGCTTCGGGGTTGCGCCCGATCACCAGTCGATCAAGGGCGTAACTCGGCGCTACGAACAGACCGCCCTTGCCGACAACGTCCGCTTCGTCGGCAACGTCAAGGTTGGCCAGGACGTCTCGATTGCGGAACTGCAGGGCCTGTATGACGCGGTCGTGCTCGCCACCGGCGCTCCGCGTGACAAGGACATCGGCGTTCCGGGCGACCATCTGAAAAACGTATTCGGCAGCGCGGCCTTTGTCGGGTGGTACAATGGCCACCCGGAATTCGCCGCGCTCGATCCTGATCTGTCCGGCCACACCGCCGTGGTCATCGGCATGGGCAACGTGGCGCTCGACGTGACGCGCATCCTTTCCAAGACGCGCGAGGAGTTTGCCGGAAGCGACATCGTGGCGCACGCGCTCGAAGGGCTGATGGCCTCGAAGATCAAGCGCATTGTCATTCTCGGGCGGCGCGGACCTCACCAGATCATGATGACGCCCAAGGAGCTGGGTGAGCTTGGCCACCTGTCCCGCACCGCGCCGTGGGTGGACCCGCGCGACTTGCCCGAGGAAGTGGAGGACGCGCTGCTCGAACCGGGCATCCGCAAGTCCGTGACACATCTGCGCTCGTTCGCGGCGATCCCGGAAAGCCACCGCGCCGACCTGCCGCTGGAGGTGGAGTTCGATTTCTTCGCCTCGCCCCGGGGCCTTATCGGCGAAGGCAAGGTGCGGGCGATTTCCGTCGAGCGGACCCGTATCGAGGCAGGCCGCGCGGTGGGTACGGGCGAGTTCTACGAGATACCGGCAAACCTCGTGATCTCGTGCATTGGCTATCAGACCTCGCCGATCGAGGGCGTGCCATTCGACGATCGCGCCGGCCGCTTTGCCAATGACGAAGGGCGCATCCTCCCCGGCCTCTATTGCGTGGGGTGGGCGCGGCGCGGGCCTTCGGGCACGATCGGCACCAACCGTCCGGATGGCTTCGGCGTGGTTGAAATGATCGCCGAGGACTTTCCGCAAGGCCAGCGCAAGACCGGGCGCGTGGGCTTCGATGCCCTGGCAGTCGCGCGCAAGCTGGACGTGGTCAGTTTCGATGACTGGAAGAAGATCGAGGAAGCCGAGACGTCCCGCGCACGGGAGGATGCCCCGCGCGAGAAGTTCGTCGACGTCGAAGAGATGATCAGGGCCAGCGGCCACGATTGATGCAACGCCTTGCCCGCACGGTTGACCCTCGGGCAAACCTCTGACTTAATCGCCCGGTTAACGCGATGGGCTGCCGGATCGAGTCGGCCTGCGCGGGGAGAAGGAGCCCGCTTATGCCAGCCTATGACCTGATCATCCGCAATGGGACGATCGTCGACGGAACCGGTGCGCCGCGCTTTACCGGCGACGTGGCCGTCAAGAATGGCCTCATTGCTGCCGTCGGCACCGTACGCGGCGATGCCGCCGAGGAGATCGACGCCACCGGCCGCGTCGTGGCACCGGGCTGGGTGGACGTGCACACGCACTACGACGGTCAGGCGACGTGGGACGCGGAAATGGCGCCTTCCTCCTGGCATGGCGTGACGACGGTCGTGATGGGCAACTGCGGCGTCGGCTTCGCACCCGCAGCGCCTGACCGGCACGACTGGTTGATCGGCCTGATGGAAGGCGTAGAGGACATTCCCGGCACCGCGCTTGCCGAAGGCATGACATGGGACTGGGAGACTTTCCCCGAGTACCTCGACGCGCTGGAAAAGATGCCGCGCGCGGTCGATATCGGCACCCACGTGCCGCACGGGGCAGTACGCGCCTACGTGCTGGGTGACCGCGAGAAACCGGGTGCGATCCCGACCGAGGATGACATCCGCAAGATGGCAGAAATCGTCGAGGAAGGCGTGCGTGCCGGTGCCCTTGGCTTTTCGACGAGCCGCACGGTGATCCACAAGTCGGTCGACGGCGAAGTGGTCCCCGGCACCACCGCGACGGCCGAGGAACTGATCGAGATCGGCCGGGCGATGGGCCGCGTCGGACATGGCGTGTTCGAAATGGCGTCCGACATGCGACGCGAGTGGAACGAATTCGGCTGGATGGGTGCCCTGAGCCGTGAAACGGGCCTTCCCGTCACTTATGCGGCGCTGCAGTCAATCGCCAAGGAAATGCCGCTCGAGGAACAGATCGCGGAAATGCGCCGGGAGAATGCGCAAGGGGCGAACATTGTCGCCCAGATTGCGTTGCGCGGAAATGGCGTGATCATGGCCTGGCAGGGCACGATCCATCCCTTCCGCTTCCGCCCCAGCTACGCCGCAATCGCCGATCTACCGTGGGATCAGCAACTCGCCCAACTCAAGGACCCGGCTTTCCGCGGAAAAGTCCTGTCCGAGGCGAACGAGTACCCGGAAAGCGACATCATCGGCCTGCTGATGATGATATCCGAAGGCTGGCACAACCAGTTCATCATGGACGACGACTTCGATTACGAGCCTCAAGCCGAGGCCAGCATCCTGCACAGGGCAAGGCAGGCCGGCGTTGAGCCTGCTGCTTATGCTTACGACCGGCTGATGGAAAGCGACGGGACAGGCTTCATCTACCTGCCGATCCTCAACTACGCTGACGGAAACCTCGACTTTCTGGAGGCACTGCAAGCTTCAGAGGATACCGTGAACTCCCTGTCCGATGGCGGCGCGCATTGCGGAACGATCTGCGACGCGGCAAGCCCGACGTTCATGCTGCAGCACTGGGTGCGTGATCGCCAGCGTGGCGGCAGGATCAGCCTGGAACATGCCGTCAAGCGCCAGTGCCACGACACTGCAAGGCTTTACGGGCTTGACGATCGCGGCGTGCTTGCACCGGGATATCTGGCCGACATCAACATCATCGACTTCGACAACGTCAAGTTGCTCAAGCCCTGGCTGGCGTTCGATCTGCCTGCCGGGGGCAAGCGCCTGCTCCAGAAGGCGGAAGGGTATGACTATACCATCAAGGGCGGCAAGGTGACCTTCCGCAAGGGAGAATGGACCGGGGCGACGCCGGGCGTGCTCATCCGCGGCCCTCAGCGCGCCGACCTCCTGGAAGCGGCAGAATGATGCAGGCTGGCCCGCCCCTTGGTTCGGGGGCGGGCCAGCCGGATTTCATGCACATTCAGGCAGCGTTGCGGAACGAGGCATTCGCTGAATGGCCGAAGTTGCCCTCAAGCCTGAATTGCGAAACCAGAGAAGACAGGCGGTTGGCCTCGCCCGCCAGACTTCGAGCCGCTGCCGTGGCTTGCTCGACCATCGCTGCGTTCTGCTGGGTCATGGTGTCCATTTCCCGCACGGTCTCGCGAACCTGGCCAATGCTGCCGGCCTGATCCTGCGCCATCGCCGCGATGCTGCTGGCAAGCTGGGCGACGTGGCCGACCTGCTCCACGATCAGGGCGAATGTATCGCCGGTCTGCCCCACGAGGCTTACGCCCCGCTCCACCTGGGTCGAACTGGCCGTGATCAGGTGCTTGATATCGCGCGCTGCGTCCGCAGTCCGCTGCGCCAGCGCGCGAACCTCTGTCGCCACCACTGCGAATCCCCGGCCGGCATCTCCTGCACGGGCCGCCTCTACGCCCGCGTTCAGCGCAAGCAGGTTTGTTTGGAACGCGATGCCATCGATGACCGAGATGATCTTGCCGATTTCCTGCGCCGAATTGTGAATATCGTTCATGGCCTGGACCGCTTCGCTGACGACTTCGCCGCCCCGCATCGCCTCACCATGCGCCTGCTGCACCGAATCGTGCATGTGCGCCGCATCGCCTGCCGTGGTATTGACGGTCGAAGCCAGCGCGGTAACCGCTGCAGACGCTTCTTCCAGGCTTGCCGCCTGCTGCTCGGTACGGCGCGCAAGATCGTCGGAAGCCTGGCGGATCTGCTTGGCCCCGACGTCGACTGAGCCGGATGTGTCGGCCACGTTGCGCAAGACGCCTGACACCTGGACCCGCATGCCGTCGAGATGCTTCTGCAGTTCCGCAAACGCGGTCGGCAAATCCGGCACCGGAGTGGCAAAATCACCTTCGGCCATGGCGCGCAGGGTTGCGCTCACTTCGTCGATCACCGCAACGCGCGCTGCTTCCTCGGCCTTGAAATATGTCGAAAGCGCCACCTCCATGTCCAGCAGCGCCATCTTGATCATGGAACCGACAGACTTGGCCAATTGCCGACGACGGAAGATTGCCGTGAAGCCCGCGAACATCTTGTTGACGATGTTCTCAAGCACGGAGGCATAGGCCCCGATGTACCAACCCGGCTCCAGTCCGATCCGGGCGTGCACGTTACCGATCCGCTCGGCGCTGTCGAAGTAGGTCTTGTCGACAGAACCGCCAAACATCCCGGCCCAGTGGTCGATCTGCTTGTCGCGAGCGTGGTTCATCGCGGCGCGCGAACCGAAGAAGCGAGACGTCTCCGGAGTCGCCGAGATCTGGTCGTAAAGGTTGTCCAGAGCAGGCGGGGCATGCTTGCGCAGCGCCGATGCGATCTCCGGAAAGCGCGCCAGATCATCGCTGCCGATATTGAAGAAGGCCAGCTTCTTGGCCACTGCCTGCGGATCGTAGGAACTCGACATGCTCGGTACTCCTGTATGAGACCGAACATGTCATCCGCCACTTCAAATACGGTAATTGGTCCAAGAGTGGCGCTACTTAAGGAGCAGGAACGCCCAAATTAACCTAGTTTCAGCAAACGCTGGGCGCCTCGCCCAGCCGCTTGCTGGCGGACTATCAGACGCGCATCGGCATCAGCACGTAGAGTGCCGGCGACTTCTCATCGCGGCGGATGAGCGTTGGCGCACCAGCATCGGCAAGGTGCAGTTCGACCGTGTCGCCGTCGATCTGGCTGAGGATGTCCTTGAGATAGTTGGCATTGAAGCCGATCTCGAAGCCAGTGGCAGCGTAGCTGGCCGGAAGCTCTTCGGCGGCGGTGCCATTGTCCGGGCTGGTGACCGAGAGCGTCACGCGATCGTTCTCCAGCGCCATCTTCACGGCGCGGGTCTTTTCAGTGGCGATGGTTGCCACGCGATCGACGCCTTCGAAGAACGAACGCGGATCGAGCTTGAGCAGCTTGTCGTTGCCCGTCGGGATCACGCGGCTGTAATCCGGGAAGGTGCCATCAATCAGCTTGCTGGTGAGCACAACGCCGTTTTCGCCACCAAGGGTGAAGCGCACCTTGCTGGCCGAAAGGTCGATCAGGACGGCGGAATCGAGCACTTCTTCCAGCAGCTTGCGCAGTTCGCCCACGCATTTGCGCGGCACGATCACATCCGGCATGCCCTCGGCGCCTTCGGGGCGCGCGATGGTGAAGCGGGCAAGACGGTGGCCATCGGTGGCGGCGGCCTTGAGAACGGGCTGCGCATCGTCCGAAACGTGCAGGAAGATGCCGTTGAGGTAATAGCGCGTCTCTTCGGTCGAGATCGCGAAGCGGGTGCGGTCGATCAGTTCGGCCAGCGTGCGCGCCGGAACCTCGAAGCTGGTGGGCAGGTCACCCTCGACGATCACCGGGAAATCATCGCGCGGCAGCGTCGGCAGCTGGAAGCGGCTGCGGCCCGCCTTGACGATCATGCGATTGTCGGACGTTTCGAGGCTGACCTGCGAGCCATCCTGAAGCTTGCGCGCAATATCGAACAGCAGGTGCGCCGAGACAGTGATCGCGCCCGGGCTTTCGACCGAGACGGCGGCCATGGTCTCGACGATCTGGAGATCGAGGTCGGTCGCCATGAGGCGGACCGTGCTGTCGGGCGCAGCCTCGATCAGCACGTTGGACAGGATCGGAATCGTGTTCCGACGCTCAACCACCGACTGGACGTGGGACAGGCAGCGCAGGAGCGTCGCGCGTTCGATCGTCGCCTTCATTCTCGTCTCGATCCCCCGGGAGCGGCCGGACGGCCCTGCCCCGTGAATATGGCTGAACCGGGGAATCACGCTCCCCGGCGTTTGGTTCGGACTATCTGTCTTAACGCAGAGGCGGGACTCGGCAAGCACCGGCCCCGCCCTTGTCCCCTAAGTTGGGGATAAAACCGCCAGAATCAGCCTGTGGCGGGGCTCAGGAGAGCATTACGACATCATCGCCATGCCGCCGTTGACGTGCAGCGTCTGGCCGGTGACATAGCCCGCCTCCTTCGAGGCGAGATAGGCGACGGCGGCGCCGATGTCCGAACCTTCGCCCATCCTGCCCATCGGTATGCGCGCATTGAGCGCGTCCTTCTGGCCATCGGGCAGGACGTCGGTCATCGCCGTGCGGATGAAACCGGGCGCGACGCAGTTCACGGTCACGCCGCGGCTCGCCAGTTCCTGGCCCAGCGACTTCGACATGCCGACAAGGCCGGCCTTGGCCGCTGCATAATTGACCTGGCCGGGATTGCCCGTTGCACCGACAACGCTGGTGATGGTGACGATGCGGCCAAAGCGCGCCTTCATCATCGGCTTGGTCGCCGCGCGCATCAGGCGGAACGCGGCTTCGAGGTTGACGCGGATCACCGCATCCCATTCCTCGTCCTTCATCCGCATGGCGAGGTTGTCGCGCGTGATGCCGGCGTTGTTGACCAGGATGTCGAGCTTGCCCAGCGTGTCCATCGCCGCCGGAACGAGATGCTCGACCTGCTCGGTGTTCGACAGGTCGCAGGTAATCTCGACGTGATCGTGACCGTATGTGTCGTTCAGCTCCTCGCGGAAGGCGCGCAGCTTGGCGGGATTGGTGCCCGACAGAGCGATGCGGGCGCCCTGCCTGGCCAGCGCATGGCAGATCGATGAGCCGATGCCCCGGCAGCGCCGGTGACGAGCGCGGTCATGCCGCTGAGGTCGAAAAGACGGTTTTCCATGGGCTCAGAGCTCCTTGAGGATGGCTTCGATGTCGGCCATGCCGATGACGCTGGTGACGGAGACGTCGGCGACGGAGCGGTTGATCATGGGTCCAAGAACCTTTCCGCCGAGTTCGACGAACTGCTCGACGCCGGCATCCTTCATCGCGATCGCGCTCTCGCGCCAGCGGACACGGCCGGTGACCTGCTCGACCAGCAGGCGCTTCACTTCGGCGGGGTCGGTCACGACTGCGGCGGTGACGTTGGCGAACAGCGCGACGCGCAGCGCGGACGGCGGCGTCTTTTCAAATGCTTCGGCCATGGCATCGGCGGCAGGCTGCATCAGCGGGCAGTGGAATGGCGCCGAGACGGGCAGCAGCACGCCGCGCTTGATGCCGTGATCCTTGACCATCGCCACCGCGCGCTCGATCGCGGCCTTGTGACCGGAAAGCACGACCTGCGTCGGGTCGTTGTCGTTGGCGACAGTACAGACTTCGCCCTCGGCAGCAGCTTCGGCAAGAGCGGTGGCTTTCTCAATGTCGGCACCAAGCAATGCGCACATCGCGCCCTGCCCGACCGGCACCGCAGCCTGCATCGACTGGCCGCGCAGCTTCAGCAGGCGGGCCGTGTCGGCAAGGCTGAACGCGCCCGCCGCGCAAAGCGCAGTATATTCGCCAAGGCTGTGCCCGGCCACGAAATCGGCCTTCTCGGCCAGGGTGATGCCGCCTTCCTTTTCCAGCACGCGCAGCGCGGCCATGGCATTTGCCATGATCGCAGGCTGCGCATTCTCGGTGAGGGTGAGGACATCCTCCGGCCCTTCCTTCATGATCTGGAAGAGCTTCTGGCCGAGCGCGTCGTCAACTTCCTCGAACACTTCGCGGGCAGCAGCGCTGGCCTCGGCAAGCTCAAGGCCCATGCCGACCTTCTGGCTGCCCTGCCCCGGAAAAACGAATGATCGCATCGAAGTCTCCTAAGTCCTGCCGGTCTGCCTTGCAGCCTTTTCGTGGTGGCGCGCCCTATTGCCGCGATCTGTATCAGGCAAGCCCGAAGGGCACGATCTTGTTGTCAACGTCATGCCCGATATCCGCCGCCCCCAGATAAGCGATGCCGGTCTTCGCGCACCAATGGTGGACCATCTCTTCTACCGCCCATCCGAAAGGCCGGTCATTCTCCGGCACCTGGCTGATCCGGCCAAGGCGAAGGCCAGCGATTCCTGCAAGCGCCAGGCAATTCGTCACGTGAAAGAGCAGCCGGTCGACCGCGTAGTGGTACTCGGCCACCTCTTCCACCATCACGACATGATTGCGCAGGTCCGGCAGAAGCGGCGTGCCGCACAGCATGGCAAGCGTCATCAGGTTGAACGCGACGGCAGGTTGGCCATCGGCCAACGATGGCTCGACCCCTGCCGGATCGCCCTGCAGCCAGGACAGCGTCCTGCGCACCGCAACCTCGCCGCCTTCGCGCCGCAGATCGACCGGCATCGGCGCATGGACGCTCTGGCCGATTCCGGCACGGAAGAGCGATGCCAGCAAGGTCCCGCCATCGGAATAGCCGAGGTATTGCTTGTCGTAAGCCGGAGCTTCCAGCAACGGCAGGGCATCCATGGCGATCCGATTGGCGCCGTACCCCCCCGCACGAACCACACCGCGTCGAAAGCAGGGTCGTTGGCACAGGCTACGAAGGCCTCAAGGCGCACCTCGTCAGGGCCGGCAAAATGCCCTTCGCTGGCAAAACACTGATCGTGAAACACCAGATCCAGCCCCGGAAACTCGGCATGTGCCAAGGCCATGACCCGCGCAGCGTCTTCGCGCGTGAACGGCGTGGATGGGGCGCAGATGGCGATGCGTCTGGTCACCCCCCATCCCTAGCCCGTTTCACGGCTGCGGTAAAAGCGGCAATCGAACGGTTGTCACCGGCGCTGCAGACGCATACCGCAGCAGCATGACGATCGCCTCCGATGCCTCCACCAACCTGACTGCGCGTGACTGGTTCTTCTGCGGAATTGGCGGCTCAGGGATGCTGCCTCTCGCGCTGATCCTGCGAGGCATGGGCGCGCGCGTCGCCGGATCGGACCGTAGCCGCGACCAGGGACGCACGCCTGAAAAATTCGCCTGGCTGGAAAGCCTTGGCATCGACCTGTTTGCGCAGGACGGCTCGGGCATGGTGTCGGCAAGGCAGGTACTGGTCGCCTCGGCAGCGGTCGAGGACACCGTACCCGAAGTGGTCCGCGCGAAAGAGCTGGGCTGTGAGCGGATGTCACGCGCGCAACTTCTTTCAGCGCTGTTCAATGCGGCACCGCAGAGCATCGCCGTGGGCGGGACGAGCGGCAAGTCAACCGTCACGGGCATGATTGGCTGGATCATGACCGCAGCCGAACGCGACCCGACAATCATGAATGGCGCAGTGATGAAGAACTTCGTCGCCCCGGACGCGCCGTTTGCTTCGGCGCGGGTCGGCACAGGCGGCGTCTTCGTTTCGGAAGTGGACGAGAGCGATGGCTCGATCGCACTCTATAACCCCACGATTGCAGTGCTCAACAACGTCAGTCTCGATCACAAGAGCCTGGAAGAACTGCGCGAGCTGTTTGGCGCCTTCCTGGCACGCGCCGCGATATCGGTAGTCAACGCCGATGATCCCGAGAGCCTCGCCCTGCTGGATCGCGGTCGCCAGACCTTGACCTTCGGCTTTGCGGCCAGCGCGGATATCTCGGTTGAAGCTGGCTCCATCATCGAGCAGCCCACTTCCATTGCCGCCGGCATCCTCGATAGAGCCACCGGCGAGACATGGCCGATTGCGCTGCGGATTCCCGGGCGGCACAATCTTGCCAATGCCCTTGCCGCGTTGGCAGCAGCCAAGGCCGCGGGCGTGCCGCTCGGAGAAGCGGTTGGCCACCTCGCCACCTTCTCCGGCCTTGCCCGCCGTTTCGATATTGTCGGCACCTCACCTTCCGGGATTACCGTGATCGACGACTTCGGTCATAATCCCGAGAAGGTTGCGGCAACACTTGCCACGCTGAAAGCCCATCCAGGCCGGGTGATCGCGTTCTTCCAACCGCACGGATATGGCCCCTTGCGCCAGATGGGGCATGAACTGGCAGAGGTTCTTGCCACGCGCCTGTCCTCGGGCGACGTGTCGATCCTGTGCGATCCGGTCTATTTCGGCGGTACGGTCGACCGTTCGGTCGGCTCCGAGCGGATCGTCGCCCTGATCCGCGAACATGGCGGCCAGGCCGAATACATTCCCTTGCGCGACGACTGCGCGGCACGGATCACCGCCCTCGCCCGTCCGGGTGATCGGGTGGTGATCATGGGCGCGCGCGACGACACGCTTTCCAGCTTTGCCCACGAAATCCTGACGCGATTGACGTGACTTGGATATGGCGGACGCGGCTGCAGCACCACGTCCGCCCCTCGATGCGACCCGAGGGCAAAATCAGTCGAAGCGCTTTTCCAGCAGCACGAGGTGCGGGTCACCATCAATGCCAAGAGGACGGAAGCCGCGTTCGCGTTCAAGCTCGATTGCTGCATGGTTGTCGCGGTCCTCGATCGAGATCACGCGCTTGAGCCCGCGCTTGCGCGCTTCCTGCCCGAGCAGATCAAGCATCGCCCAACCGATGCCTCGGCCGCGGAAATCGCTGCGGATCGAAACGGCGATCTCGCCGGTCTCCATCGCGGCATCGCAAGCAAGCATGGCAGAAGCGACCAGCACCCCGGTTTCATGCTCGAAAGCCAGAAAGCTTTCCGTGCGCCAGTGATCGCAATGAGTCAGCGGAGCGAGCTGCTCGTGCCCCACATGCCGGCTTGCCGCCAGAAAGCGGAAGCGGCGGTCATCGTCGCTGACTGCGGCGAAGAATGCCTCAAGCGCTTGCTCATCCTCGGCGAAGGCTGCTCGCACGTCGAGCCGGGTGCCATCGCGGGTCTCATACGGGCGGACCGGAGCAAGGTCGGCGAGGGTCGTGGCGGTCATGGGATGATCTCCTTGGGTGTGCCAGTGTGTTGGGCCAGAGATTACCATCGCTCGCCACGCCAACCTTGATTCAGCGCAACGGGGCGAGGCTTGCCGCTTGCAAACAACGCAGAGCCACTTGCGCTGCTGCGCACCTCCTGCGGGGAAACACCTAGCGCCCTGAATCCCCACCGCTTCCAGCCGTCCTTCCGCATGTGGTTAACGCAAGAGGAGGTTCGCTCATGTGGCTGGAAACTGGTTCTGACGAGTATGACGCACAGCGCCGTGCATCGCGCGTCGGCATCGAGCTTCCCGTGCGGTGCAAGCACGGGACAAAACGGTCAACGGTTATGCTTAAGGATCTCAATCCATACGGTGCGCGCATCGAGGGATTGGACAAGCTGCGGATCGATGAGCCAATCTACCTCATGCTGCCCGGACTGCAGCCCAAGCTCGCGTTCGTGGTGTGGAGCCGGGACCGCGTGTCAGGTCTCGAGTTCGAACATCGTCTTCACGATGCCGTGTTCGAACGGCTCGTCAGCGAATTTGCCATTCGTCACTATCGCGAGGGTCATCCGCCCAAGCCGGCGCCGATACGCTTTGCCGCGTGATGCCATTTGGGATCAGTGCTTGCCGCGGGCCTTGCCAATGGCATGCACGACAAAGGCGACGATCGCGCCCAGCACCACGCCGACAAGGGCAGAAAGTACGGCGTAGGTAAGCCAGCCGAGCACTCCGCCCAGTGCGCCCGTTGCCTGTTCCACCCAGTGCTGCGCCTCATGCGCCAAGTGTGCCGGCCCCGGGACGCCCAGCACCTCCAGCCCATGGAGGATGATGCCGCCGCCAACCCAGAGCATGGCCGCCGTGCCGACCGTGGCCAGCACTGCCAGCAACACTGGCATCGCCCGCAGAAGAAATCCGCCGATGGCCTTGGCCGCGGCCGAGGTCCGCTTCACAAGATGCAGTCCGATATCGTCCATCTTCACGATGAGGCCGACGGTGCCATAGACCGCGATGGTTATGACCACGCCGACGAGTGCCAGGATCAGCGCCTGCTGTACGATGCCCTGATCGGCCACTTCGGCCAGGGCGATCGCCATGATCTCGGCCGACAGGATCAGGTCGGTCCGCACTGCACCGGAAACGCGCTCGTTCTCGAATGATGCGGCGTCGGCGGGCTGATCCTCAAGGGTTTCGCCATGCTTCTCGCCGCCCAGCTTCTCCAGGAGCTTCTCGGCACCCTCGAAGCAGAGGAACAGACCCCCGGCCATCAGCAAGGGCGTGATCGCCCACGGCAGGAACGCGCTCAAGAGCAATGCTGCGGGCAGCAGGATCACCAGCTTGTTGAACAGGCTGCCCTTGGCAATCCGCGCGATGACCGGCAGTTCGCGATCCGGGGTGAACTCGGTCACGTACGAAGGCGTGACGGCTGCGTCGTCGATCACCACCCCCGCAGCCTTCGTGCCAGCCTTTGCGGCAGCCGCGCTCACATCGTCAAGCGAGGCAGCAGCGGCACGGGCGATGACGGACACGTCGTCAAGCAGGGCGACAAGGCCGGTAGGCATTCTGGTTGGGATCCTTGCAGAGGCGGAAATTCGAAAGTTCGATGTGCGGGAACGACGAGACGAGTGCAAGGGTCCCGTTCAGCGCAATTTTGTCAGGTTCTCTCTCGCGAGCCGGGCACAGCGACCTGGATAAAGCGCGGCTTGCCTTTCGGCTCGGTAGCAGCGCCAGCGGCTTGTAGCGTAGACGGCGGCACCCGATGACGCGTGCACAGGCCGCCAGCACCATCGCTCGTCAAGGGCTGTTCGAATTCGACGCCGATCACCGCCTCCTCGGAACGCACCACCATCGAGACGACCAGTTGCCCCCGCCCAGATCGACGACAAGGCTGGTCCCCACAGGCACGCCCAGCAACCCGTCGATCCGTGCACCGGTCCGTGAAAGGTCGCGCATGACGGCCTCGTAGCGGTGGTCCTCGTGGATCACCGTCACACGGCGGAAGACCGACCTTCTCTCCGGACGGTGCCGCCTGGGACCGTTGGGTTCAAGGTTCAGATCGCCGCTCTCGAGCCTGCTCTCCACTTCGGCCAGGGGCATGGCGCGGGCAAAGAGATGCCCCTGCACAAGCTTCGCCCCGCGCTTCTTCACCACGTCGAGCTGGTCGAACGCCTCGACGCCTTCAACCGTCGTCTCCATGCCCAGCGCCTCGGCCAGACCGATGATCGCCGAGATGATCTTGGCGCTGTTGTTGTCTTTCGCCGCGCAGGTCTCGACAAAGCTGCGGTCGATCTTGAGCTTGTCGAACGGAGCCGAACGCAGATAGCTGAGCGAAGAGTACCCCGTGCCGAAATCGTCCAGCGCCAGACGCACGCCCAGCCCTTTCAGTGAAGCGAAAACTTCGTCGACAGCTTCACTGTCCCGCATGAACACGGTTTCGGTCAGTTCGAGCTCCAGCCGTTCCGGATCGATCCCGCTTGTCGCCACTGCAGATGCCACTGCATTGACGAAGCCGGACACGGCAAATTGCACGGCCGAGACATTGACGGACACGCGCACGTTGTCGGGCCATTTCGCCGCATCGGAGCAGGCCTGCCGCAAGGCCCATTCGCCCAGGGGAACGATCAGGTTGCTCTCTTCGGCGATCGGAATGAACACCGAGGGCGCAATCGCTCCCCGCTCGGGGTGATTCCAGCGCATCAGCGCCTCGAATCCCACCACGTAGTTGTCGGCAATCCGGACGACAGGCTGGTAATGCAATTCCAGTTCACCGCGCCCCAGTGCTTCGCGCAGATCTTCGGTAAGGATCGTGCGCTCCTGCGCCTCGTCCTTGAGCTCGGCCGAAAAGAAGCGGAATTGCCCGCGACCGCCGTTCTTGGCGGCATAGAGGGCAAGGTCGGCCGATGCCACCAGCGTCTCGCGGTCGTCGCCATCGTAGGGAGCCACGGCAACGCCGACCGAAGTGCCGATGACCGCTCGCTTGCCATCAATGGCATAGGGCTGCGAAATCATCTGGATCAGTTTGGAGGCGATCTCGCCCAGACGGCCACGATCTTCGATATCCGGGAGGATGACCTGGAACTCGTCGCCACCCAGGCGGCCGATATCGCCACGATCCCCGACGACCTTGCGCAAGCGATCGGCCACCTGGCGCAGCAGTTCGTCCCCGGCGGGATGCCCCATCGTATCGTTGACGTGCTTGAACTTGTCGAGATCGAGCATCAGCAGGCTGCAACACCGACCGGAGGCGCGGTAGGCCGCCAGAATGGCATCCAGCCTGCGCGTCATGCGATGCCGATTGAAGAGGCCTGTCAGCGAGTCGAACTCGGCGGCGCGTTCATCCTCTCGCTGTCGCGCATATTCCTGCGTCACGTCACGGGCAAAGCCCACGTAACCGGTGAACGTGCCCTCCGGCGTGTACCTTGGCTGTCCCGACAAGGACCACCAGCGCTGGTCATCCCGGCGGACGGCAAAGCGCACGATGACATCGGATATCCGGCTGTGGGCAGAAAACTGGAAGGCCAGCGAACGCGACGGCTGGCCGGCAGCCGCGCTGCTGTCGGTTTCGACCACGCTCGTGAACGGGCGCCCGATATAAGACTGGGCGTGGTCGAGAATCGTCTGCGTGATATAACGCAACCGGCCCTCGCCGTCCGTGGCCCAGAGCCAGCCGAGACCGCCCTCTTCGAACCCGTCGAGAACCGCAAGCCGGACCGCTGAATCGACGTGATCGGACGCTGGCGAGCTGACAGGGGTCTTCGCCGAAGAGCTGTCTGCACTTGCAGAAGTCCCCTGCCTTCCCAGCCCCTGAATATGCCTCTGACCATCAGACAGTTTCGTTCAAGCAAAAGTTGCAGGATTTTCAGCGTGTCAGACTAGACGGTGGTGGTTACTTTCACCCTAACGCCCGCCCTCAGTCCAAGATGCCACGGATGGGAATGCCTATCTCGCTTAGACGGGTGTGAGCCGCTAAAGCGCGACAATGTCCTCGCCCGCGAAACGCCTGCACCATCTCGATGCCGCCCGCGCCTTGCTGCTGCTGCTGGGCCTGCCGTTTCACGTTGCCACCAAGGCAATCTTCGAGAGCACGCCGCCCGCAGTGGACTTTCAGCAGTCGCTGCTGATCGGTGGTTTGGCGTCTCTCACCCATGTGTTCCGCATGTTCGCGTTCTTCATGCTGGCCGGGTACTTTGCCGGCATGATCCGCGAGCGGAAAGGCACGAAGGCGTGGCTGGCGGAGCGGACCCGGCGGCTTGGCCTGCCATTCGCGGCGAGCCTTCTCACTCTCGGCGCTCTGCAGTTCCACCTGCAGGACCTGCTGCTGCACAAGTCATCGCCGATGTTTCTCGGCCTGCCCTTGGCGCTCGATCATCTGTGGTTTCTGGTCGTGCTGCTGGGCTTCTGCGTCACATACGCCGCCGTACCGATGCAGCGCTTGCGGCCCGGCTCCGGCGTCCAGCGCGCCATGCTGCTCGAAGGCCCCGGAGCGCTGATACTACTGGCTTCCCTCGCGCTGTGGGGCCTGTTGCGTTACGCACTCGAACAGGTCCCGCCCATCCCGAACGCACCGAGCGAAACCCTGCTGTGGCAGCAATACGTGTTCCACGCGGCGGGTTTCGCGCTTGGCGTGCTGGCGTGGCACGGCCAGCTTGGCGAGAGGATCTTCGCGCTGCGCAGCCGCTGGATCATCCCTGGCATCGTGGTTCTGCTGGTGCCATACGTCCCGCTCGATCCGCTTATCCGACCCGCGCTCTGCAAGGAAATCTACCCCAATCTCGCAGGGACGCTGACCCTGCGCGCGCTCGAACTGCCGCTGGCCTATCTCATGTCGCTGGCTCTGTTCCGCCTGCTGGCCTGGGCGGTGAGAGGGCCGAGCAAGGTCGTCACCTTCTTCGTCGACGGTGCGCTGGCGATCTATCTCTTCCACCTTGTCTGGGCGATGATCGTCCTGCCGCAGGCACGGGCGTTGCCCCTGCCCGCCGAAGCGCAATGGCTGGTCAGCGCAGCCGCCGTCCTGCTGCTGGCGGTGTTGAGCTACCTCGCCGTCCGCACCACCAACCTGACCTCGATCCTGTTCTGTGGCGCGCCATTGAAGCAAGCCGCCTCTGCTGCCGCGCCGGTTTCACCCGCGCGCTCCTGACGAGCATCGCAGGCACGCTTTACCTTTGCGTGCGGCCTCGCTCCATCACCGCACGGCGGCGAGCCTCGACTTCGCCCGCCTCAACCTTCCCATTCATCGCACGGGAAACCTGGCCTTCAAGCGCCAGTACCTCACCGAGGGGCAAAGCATAGCCGTCGCCGATCAGGGCCTTGTAAGCCATGGTCATACGCGGCTCGATGCTCGCCATGTCCTGCGCCAGCGCAATGCAGGTTGCGAGAAGGTCTGCCGCCGGAACCACCCGGTTGACCAGCCCCCATGCGCAGGCCTGCTCGGCCCCGATGAAGTTGCCCGTCAGCGAAAGCTCCTTGGCCCGCGATATGCCGATTATCCGCGACAGCTTCTGCGACAGGCCCCACCCCGGCATGATGCCAACGCGCGCATGGGTATCGGCAAAGCGCGCGTTCTCGCTGGCAATCAGCACGTCACATGCCAGCGCCAGTTCGAAGCCGCCGGTGATGGCCACGCCGTTGATCGCGCCGATCACCGGCTTGCGGCAGTGCTCCACCGCCTTGACCGGATTGCGCTCGGCTTCCCCGGCGTTGGCATCGCCCAGCTTGGAGGTGTCGGACCCCAGCTCCTTGAGATCGAGCCCGGCAGTGAATGCACGCTCCCCCGCTCCTGTCAGCACGACCGCGCGGATGCTATCGTCGGCATCGACATCCCGCATCACCTGCGCCAGTGCAGAGCGCAGAGCCGAAGACAATGCGTTCATCGCTTCCGGGCGGTTGAGCGTGACCACGGCCACGCCATCGTGGCGTTCGACTTTGACGAGCATCCTGCATCTCCCTTAAGGAGTCGATTAAAGGCAAGTTGTCGGCTCTGGCAAGCCAGTGCAACCCAAGTTCAGGCTTGCTTTCCACGCCAGAATCGCTATGCGCCGCCCCTTCGCGGGATGTCCCGTGAAACCGAAGAAAGCCGGAGGGGCCCCGCAATCCCGCGGACAAGCCAGCGATCGGTTAGTTAGATAAGGAAGCACAAAGCATGCCGCTTTACGAGCATGTCTTTCTCGCGCGCCAGGATCTGAGCCAGGCTCAGGTCGATACGCTCGCGGCCGCCGCCACCGAAATCGTCGAGAGCAACAACGGCAAGGTCACCAAGACCGAGACCTGGGGCCTCCGTTCGCTGGCATACAAGATCCAGAAGAACCGCAAGGCGCACTTCGTCCTGCTGAACATCGAAGCTTCGGGCGACGTGATCGCCGAGCTCGAGCGTCAGACGCAGATCAACGAAGACGTGATCCGCTACATGACCGTCCGCGTTGACGAACATGAAGCCGGCCCGTCGGTCATGATGCGCAAGAACGATCGCGAGCGCAGCCGTCGCCGCGAACGCGAAGGGGAATAAGACATGGCTCGTCCGTTTTTCCGTCGCCGCAAGAGCTGCCCGTTCTCGGGCAAGAACGCGCCGAAGATCGACTACAAGGACGTGCGCCTGCTGCAGGGCTTCATGTCCGAGCGTGGCAAGATCGTTCCGTCGCGCATCACCGCCGTTTCGGCGAAGAAGCAGCGTGAGCTGAGCCAGGCGATCAAGCGCGCCCGGCACATCGGCCTCCTGCCCTACATCGTGAAGTAAGGAGCGCCCAACATGCAGATCATCCTGCTCGAGCGCATCGAGAAGCTGGGTTCGATCGGTGACGAAGTCACCGTGAAGGACGGCTACGCCCGCAATTTCCTTCTTCCCAACAAGAAGGCACTGCGCGCCAACGAAGCCAACCGCAAGGTCTTCGAAGCCAACCGCGCCCGCATCGAAGCCGAAAACGCCGCCCGCCGCGAAGATGCCCAGAATGAATCGGGCAACGTCGAAGGCAAGGAAGTCGTGCTCATCCGCGCTGCTTCGAACGCTGGCCAGCTTTACGGCTCGGTCTCGGTTCGCGACATCGCCGACGCTCTGGTCGAACAGGGCGCCAAGGTCAGCAAGGCCATGATCGTGCTCGAACGCCCGATCAAGACCCTCGGCGTCTACGACGTCAAGGTCTCGCTGCACCCGGAAGTCTCGGTGAACGTCAAGGTCAACGTCGCGCGTTCGCCCGACGAAGCCGAACTGCAGTCGAAGGGCGTCAACGTCATCGACGCAATGTTCGACAACGAGAGCGGCGGCTTCACCGAAGCCTACGACCCGAATGCAGAACCGGGCGAAATCCCGGCCGAGCTGCTGGAAGGCGGCGAGGAAGCGACCGAAGCCTGAGGCTTCATCGCTTTTGCAACAGAATTGGGGGCGTCCTTCGGGGCGCCCCTTTTTCTATGGCCTCACTTCACGGGTTCAAGCCGCAGGAAGCGCGCGGCGTTGTTGTAGAGAATGTCGCGCTTCTGCTCGGGGCTGAGATAGTCCGCGTTCTGGATCAGCCCGATCGAGTAGGCCATCAGTCCCGGCCAGGCGAGCTGGTCCGTGCCGTACATCACGCGATCGCCAAAGCCGGCATCGACCAGCCGCTCGATATAGCGGTTCACATCCTTGCGGGGATAGCTCCAGATCAGGCCGGCGATATCGACATAGACATGGCTGTTGGCCTGCAGCAGCGTCAGCATGTTGTCGATCATCGGATAGCCTGCGTGCATTACCTGCACCCGTAGCTTCGGATGTCGCGCCAGCAGCTCTTCCAGCAACAGCGGGTTACCCATCGATCCGCGATACGTCGGCATGGCAATGTTGGCCCGGCCCGAACCGCCCGTCCCCATGTGGATCGCCACCGGAATGTCCAGCTTCTCGGCCAGCGCGAAATATTGATCGACGCGCATGTCCGAAGGCGAGATCCCTTCATACTGCAGGCCGATCTCGCCCATGACCTTGAAGCCGTCCTTGGTGAAGGCAACTTCCAACATCTTGAGCTGCTTGGCCGCATCGCTGCCTTCAACCCGGCCGAACGCTGTGCCCGGAATGACGCGCGACGGTGCCGCCGCCTGCCACTTCTTGACCGCCTCGACATCGCCGAACACCACGCCGCGCACGTTCAGCCGCTCCATTTCGGCCAGCACGGCCTTCATGTATTCGCCCTTCGGCGCCGGATAGAGCTTGGGCGAGCACTCCTCGCTGGACCAGCCGAACGGTGCTTCCGGCCCATTCTTCGGATCGGAGGCTTCGAAGCGGGCCTGGTTCGGGCACACGGGCGTCGCCCATGGCGCGTCGGCCATGGCGTGCATGTGAACGTCGATGATCGGAGCCACGGCAGCAGTGGTGTTCTGGGCCGAGGCAGAGCCCGCTCCCATCAGCGCGATTATCGCAAGCGAACTCAGTCCAAGGCGCATCTTCGTGGCTCTCCCAGTAATGTATGACAGCGTTATCAGTCGAACCCGGTCAACGCGCAAGAGCTGTTTGGTTTGGCCATCCAGGAAGCATGGCGGTGTCTTTGCAGGGACACGCAGCCGCGCTAGACAAGTGGGGATGGAAACAACTGAAACGATCGTCGCCGAACTTTCCCGCGTCTACGACAAGGCCGTCGCCACCCTCCGGGCCGATATAGCGAATTACGCCAACCACGGCACCCTGCCCCCTGCCGAGCGGCGGACCGACGGCAGCTACTGCTACCCGGAACTGCACGTCCGCCTCAACGCGGAACCCAGCCACGAATCGACCGGCCGGGCATTCGGGCGCCTCACCCAGCGCGGTCACTATTCCTGCACGGTCACGCGGCCCGCACTGTTCGATGATTACCTGAAAGAGCAGATCGACCTGATCCGCGAAGGCTTCGAGGTCGAAATCGCGGTTCGTCCCTCGCGACAGGAAATTCCCTTCCCCTATGTGCTCGACGGTGCCTACGGTGCCCAGATCGGCCGCATAAACCCGCAGGAACTGGCGCAGCACTTCCCCGCCACAGAGCTCGCCCACATCGGTGACGAAATCGCGGATGCCGATTATGCCGTCGGCGATGGCCCGATGCCGCTATCGCTGTTCGACGGCTTGCGCACCGATTTCAGCCTTGCCCGCCTGGCGCATTACACCGGCACGCAGATCGACGATTTCCAGCGCTACATCCTGTTCACCAACTATCACCGCTATGTCGACGAGTTCGTCGATTGGGCCGCGCAGCAAATCGATGGCGAGAAGTTCGTTGCCCTCACCGGCGCGGGTGGCCTCTCGCTCGATGCGCGCACCGAGAATGCCCGCGCGCGCCTGTCCGACACGGCATGGCGCCGTCACCAGATGCCCGCCTATCACCTTGTCGCCCCAGACAAATCGGGCATCACGCTGGTCAATATCGGTGTCGGCCCATCGAACGCGAAGACGATCTGCGATCACCTCGCCGTCCTGCGCCCCGAAGCCTGGCTGATGATCGGTCACTGCGGCGGCTTGAGGCCGACCCAGAAGATCGGTGATTACGTGCTCGCCCACGCCTATCTGCGCGACGATCACGTGCTGGATCCGGTCCTTCCGCCCGAGATTCCCATCCCCGCCATCGCCGAAGTCCAGGTGGCCTTGCAGAAGGCTGCGGAGCTTGTCTCGGGCGAAGGCGGAACCGACCTCAAGAAGCGCATGCGCACTGGCACGATCGTTACCACCGACGATCGCAACTGGGAGCTGCGCTACACCCATTCCGCCCGGCGCCTGTCGCTCAGCCGCGCAGTCGGCATCGATATGGAAAGCGCCACCATCGCCGCGCAAGGCTACCGCTTCCGCGTGCCCTACGGCACCCTGCTGTGCGTGTCCGACAAGCCGCTCCACGGCGAGATCAAGCTGCCGGGCCAGGCCAACCGCTTCTACGAGGAAGCCATTGCCGCCCACCTCGCCATCGGCACGACCGCGTGCGACCTGCTGCGTCAGGAAGGCCCCCGTCTACACAGCCGCAAGCTGCGCGCGTTTAACGAACCGCCGTTCCGATAAGGCCACAAAAAGAAAGGCAATCCGGAGCAACTAGCCTTGCTCGCGGATTGCCGAGGTTGCGTCCCATCGCTCCGGGGTGGCCGGAGCCTGGTCCTGATTACTTGAAAACTTCGGCGCCCAGCGTGTCCATCGCGCTGCGGAACATGTCGACCGAGTTCGAGAAGACCTCGAAGTCGATACCCTTCCCGGTGACCATGTCCCAAGTCATCATCACCGCATCGTCCTTGCCCAGCGAGACCGAGGCAAAGCGGGTATTGCGATTGAAGCGCACGGCGTCTTCGGCGGTGAACTTCTTCTCCGGTGTGAAGTTGGCGACGAACTGTAGCGACTGGCACCCATCATGGGTCTTTTCGTTGCATTCGTAGAACAGAAGCGCCGCTTGCCAGCCACCGATCTCGGTGTTGATCAGCGGATCGCCATTGCCATCCTTGGCAAGTTCGGCGGTATATCCGAGGTTCTTCAGCGCTTCAGCCACACCTTCCGGCTTTACCGCGCTGACAGTGGCAGTTGCCGCCTGAGCTGCCGAAGGGGCAAGAACGCTGACGGCAGCGGCCGCCAGCAGGCTCTTCCAGATCATTCGCATCCTCAATCCCGAAAAGGGCTCTTGCCGGCCCGTTCGTTTATGGACGCGAAGCTGCCATCATTGCGCGCCCTCGGCAAGAGGGCTCGAAAACCCTTTTTCAGTCCATCAGGAACGCGGCGAGCTCCTCGCCCATTTCCGGCCTTGTCACACAGCTCATATGTGTGCCGGGGATCCAGGTAAGCGTGCCATCCGGCAGTGCCGCTGCCAACCGCTCGGCCGAGCCGTTGTCGCTGTCCTGATCGCCGCACAGCACCTGGCACGGCATCGTGATCGCCGAAAGCTCGGCCGTATCCGTGTCTGCCATCGTGCCCAGCAACATCCGCGCGGCCAGCCTGTCAACGCCCATGGTCTTGAGGAACTGCTGCGAGAAATAGGCGGGATCATCGCGCTTGATCGTGCCGAAGCGGTCGATCACGTCGAGGAAGAAGTCCTGCCGCCGCGCCCAGCCGGCCAGCCCTTCCAGTCCCATGCCGGAAAGCACCAGCTTGCGCGGTTTCATGCCGCCGATCACCGCGCGCGCCGCAGTCCGCGAGCCGAGCGAGAAGCCGACCAGGTCGAAGTCCGTCAGGCCAAGATGCGCTACCAGCGCCTCGAGATCGCGCACCAGCACGTCTTGCGGATAGGCGGCTGGGTCATGTGGCGCCGCACTGCGGCCATGCACGCGCAGGTCCGGCATCAGACATTCGAAGCCAGCCTCAGCCAGCTTCGCCGCCGTCCCGAACTTGATCCAGTTGACCTCAGCCGAGGAAAACAGGCCATGCAGAAGCACCACCGGTCTCCCCGCGCCCAGGCGATGCAGCGCCAGCTGAGCGCCGCCAAAGCCGGGGAAGAACGCGGTGGTTGCTTCCGTCATCAGGCGATCAGCCCTTCTTCAGGTGGCGGCGACCGAGCAGCTCTGCGATCTGCACCGCGTTCAGCGCGGCGCCCTTGCGCAGGTTGTCCGAAACGCACCAGATGTTCAGACCGTTGTCGATGGTCGAGTCTTCGCGAACGCGCGAAACGAACGTGGCGAAATCGCCGACGCATTCGACCGGCGTCACGTATCCGCCGTTCTCGCGCTTGTCGATCAGCATCACGCCCGGCGCTTCGCGCAGGATGTTCTGCGCTTCCTCGGCAGAGATTTCGTTCTCGAACTCGATGTTGATCGATTCCGAGTGACCGATGAACACCGGCACGCGCACGCAAGTGGCCGTGACCTTGACCTTCGGGTCGAGGATCTTCTTGGTCTCGGCGACCATCTTCCACTCTTCCTTGGTCGAACCATCGTCAAGGAAGACGTCGATGTGCGGGATCACGTTGAAGGCGATCTGCTTGGTGAACTTCCTGGGCTCGACCGGATCGCCAACGAAGATCGCGCGGCTCTGCTCGAACAGCTCGTCCATGCCTTCCTTGCCGGCGCCAGACACCGACTGGTAGGTCGAGACGACGACGCGCTTGATCTTCGCGGCATCGTGCAGCGGCTTCAACGCCACGACCATCTGCGCGGTCGAGCAGTTCGGGTTCGCGATGATGTTCTTGGCGGTGTAGCCGTCAATCGCGTCCGGATTCACCTCGGGCACGATCAGCGGCACGTCCGGGTCCATGCGATAGAGCGACGAGTTGTCGATCACCACGCAGCCCGCAGCCGCGGCGCGAGGCGCATGAACCTGGGTCGGACCGGAACCTGCAGCGAACAAGGCAATGTCCCAGCCGGTGAAATCGAAGTTGTCGACGTTCTGGACTTTCAGCATCCTGCCCGTCTCGCCGAATTCGATCTCGGTGCCCTGCGAGCGCGACGATGCCAATGCCGCGATCTCGTCGCAGGGAAACTCGCGCTCGGCCAGAATGTTGAGCATCTCACGGCCCACATTCCCCGTCGCACCGACCACTACAACCCGGTAACCCATTTCCATTCCCTTCCTGCGGCCCGCCCTTCAACAGCGGACGGGCCGTTCCCTAGCGGCTGGTTCCGACCAGCCAAGTGTTTTGGGCTTTAGGCCCATGAAGTGAGGCTACTTGCCACTCCCCGCGCCATTACGGTCAAGGAAGCGGAAAATCGTCTCGTACAAATGCTGGCTCACCTTCGGACCGCTGATGCGGTGGGTGTAGCCGGGATAGAGCATCATCTCGAACGGCACCGCTTCGGCCTGCATCTTGGCAATGATCGCCGAAGCGTTCTCGAACACCACGTTGTCGTCGGCCATGCCATGGATGATCAGCAGCGGATCGCTGATCTTGCCGGTGTCGGCCAGCGCGTTCGACTTCTCGTAGACCTGCGGCAGCTTGGCCGGATCGCCCAGATAGCGCTCGGTGTAGGTCGTGTCGTACATCTGCCACTTGGTCACCGGCGCCACGGCGATGCCCGCCGCGTAGGCACCCGGATTGGCCTCCAGCATCTTGATCGACATGTAGCCGCCATAGGACCAGCCGAACGTGCTGATCTTGTCGGCATCGACGAAGCTCTGCTTCTTCAGCCAGTTCGCGCCTGCCAACTGATCCTCGACCTCGACTGTGCCCATCGCGTGGTGCAGCGCCGAAGCGAACTTCACGCCGCGGTTTTCCGAGCCGCGATTGTCGATCGCGAAGTAGATGTAGCCCTTGTCGACGATCGCCTGCGCCAGCGCGCCCTGGAAGCCCTTGCTGACCACCTGCGCGGTCGGCCCGCCGTAGTGGTAGGTGAACACCGGGTACTTCTTGCCGGGCTCCAGCGGCGGGGTGATCATCATGTAGTGCAGCGGCGTGCCGTCGGCGGCCGGGATCGTGCCAAACTGCGCCGGGCGATGGCTGGCAAGGTACGGCGCATAAGGGTGCGTGCCTGCGACCTTGTTCTCCTCGATCCACGCCAAGCGCTTGCCGGTCGTGTCGGCAATATAGGACTGCGCCGGCTGTGCGTCGGACGATCGCGTGATCATCAGCGTCTGCCCGCTCTTGTCCATGCTCGCGCCGTTGACCCAGCCCAGCTCGGTCAGCCGCGTCAGCTTGCCCGGCGCCTTGAGGTCCATTGCATAGACCTGTTGCGCCAGAACGTCGTCCTTGGTGCCGGTGAGGTAGAGCTTGCCGCTCTTCTCGTCCACGCCGACAAGCCCGGTGACTACCCACTCACCCTTGGTCAGCTGGCTCCACTTGCCCTTGCTGAAGCGGTAGAGATGCCCGAAGCCGTCGCGCTGCGACCACCAGACGAGGCTGCCGTCCGAAAGGAAGCGATAGCTGTCCGACAGATCGATCCAGTGCTTGTCCGCCGCCTTTTCGCTGAACACCACGCTCGCCTTGCCGGTCATAGGGTCGACCTTGAGCATGTCGAGCACGGTCTGCTCGCGGTTCATGCGCTGCACGTAGAGCGTCTTGCCGTCGGGCGCCCAGTCGACGCGCGCGAGGTAGATGTCCTTATTGGCGCCAAGGTCCACCTGCACGCGGTTCGAACCGTCTGGCCCCATCACGTAGAGCGAAACTTCGGCGTTGGGCGTGCCCGCTGCCGGATAGCGCTGGTCGAAGGTCTTGGTGCCTTCCGCGCCAATCGCCGCGCGCGTCACCACGCCGACCATGCTCTCGTCAAAGCGCTCGACCGCGATACGGCTTTCATCCGGTGACCACCAGAAACCGTTGAAGCGGTTCATTTCCTCCTGCGCGACGAACTCGGCTTCACCCCAGTGAACGTGGGCGTTTGCCTCCTCAGGCGTGATCGCCTGCGCCGCCGCCCCGGTCACCGGCCCTGCCCACAGGCGACGATCGCGCACGAAAGCGATATGCTCGCCCTTCGGCCCAAGCTTCGGCGTCAGCTCACCACCCTTGGTGCCTTCAACCTTGCGTACCGACCCATCGAGCCCTGCCAGCAGCAGATCGCCATCCACCGGTACCAGCACCGACTTTCCGTCCGCACTCCACTCGTAGGAGACGATACCCTTGAGATCGCCGATGCGCTGGCGTTCGCGCTGCATCTTCTCGGCTTCACTCAATTGGCGGCCGGAGGACAGCTTGAGCGAATCCACCAGCATCTTCCATTCACCGGTCTGACGGTCGAAGCCCCACAAGTCATAGCGCTCGCGGTCGTCGGCGCGGTTGCGCAGCAGCGTCAGGTAACGGCCATCGGGCGAGAGCTTCACCGCACGCGGCGCCGGGCCGTTGAGGCTGGGGCTGGCAAACACGCGCTCGAACGTGAGATCCTTCGCTTCAGCAGGCGCGGCAGTGGTCATCGGTGATCCCTGTTGGGCAAGCGCAGGCGCGGCGACGAGGGGAAAGAGCGCGCAGGCGGCGAGCAGGCGGAAATGACGCATGGGTTTTCGGTATCCTCTGGCCCGGCTTGCCGCCGGGGCATGTTAGCGATGCGCCTACGTGGCCCGAAATGGTTGCGCTTGAAAGCAGAAAAGGCGCCCTGGCCTTGAGCCAGGACGCCTTTCTCAACACGTTACCCGTGCTTTGGCGTTGCTCAGGCCTTGGTGACCTTGCGCTCAGCAATACGCGCCGATTTGCCGGTGCGGCCGCGAAGGTAGTAGAGCTTCGCACGACGCACGACACCACGGCGCACCACGGTAATCGAATCGATGTTGGGCGAGTAGAGCGGGAACACGCGCTCCACGCCTTCGCCGAACGAGATCTTGCGAACAGTGAAGTTCGAACCGAGGCCACGGTTCGAGCGTGCAATGCACACGCCTTCATAGGCCTGGACGCGGGTACGCTCGCCTTCGACGACGCGCACGCCGACGCGGACGGTGTCGCCAGCACGGAAGTCCGGAATTTCCTTCTTCGCCTTGAATTCGGCGATGGCTTCAGCTTCAAGCTGCTGAATCAGGTTCATTTTCAATCGTCCTGCACTTCACGCTGCGCGCCAGAGGCAGACTGGACCCGAACGCCGATGTGGCGCTCCCAAAGGTCCGGCCTGCGTAACCGTGTATCGTCTTCCGAACGGCGTTTCCGCCATTCCGCGATTTTCGCATGATCCCCCGATCGCAGCACTTCAGGGATCGTGCGCCCTTCCCACTCAGCAGGTCGGGTATAGTGCGGGTATTCAAGGAGGCCGTTCTCGAACGACTCCTCATGCCCGCTAGAAGCCGCGCCCATTACGCCGGGAAGCAGCCGAATGCAAGCGTCCAGCAGCATCAACGCGGCACATTCCCCGCCGGACAGCACGATGTCTCCGACCGAGACTTCTTCGACCTCGCGGCCTTCGAAAATCCGCTCGTCAAAACCCTCGAACCGGCCGCAGAGGACCGTCACGCCCGGCCCCTCGGCAAGCTCCCGCACCCGCTCCTGCGTCAGAGGCTTGCCGCGCGGCGTCATGGCGATCACCGGGCAGCCGGGGTGCGCTTGTCGCGCATGGTCGATGGCCTTTGCCAGCACATCCACCCTGAGCACCATCCCTGCCCCGCCCCTGCCGGCGTGTCGTCGACGGTCTTGTGCCGATCGATGGCAAAGTCCCGGATCTGCACCGCCTCCATCGCCCACGTCCCGTCGCGCAACGCCCGCCCGGCAAGGCTGACGCCCAATGGGCCGGGGAACATTTCGGGGTAAAGGGTGAGGACTGTCGCGGCGAAGGTCATTTGAATACATCCATGTCTGGCGCACCAGAGCGACCGCGCCTGACGACAGTAACCGTAACGAAGGCCAATATCGCCCAGCCAACGAAGATTGCCGCGAGCAATCCGAGCATTGCCAGTCCCGCAGCCATCGCCATGCCGCAAGCATCGACGCCGCAATTGTCAGCGGGCGTGGTCATGGCATTGATGATCACGAACAGGCACGGAACCGCCCCGATTGCGGGGATCGGCCCTGACGCCCACAATACGACTTTACGCTTGGACCAATCGGGCCTGAATCGCGCAAAGCTCCAGGCGAGCGCAAATGGCATGGCCAGCCCGAGCATCAAGAACAACAGCGCCAGCATCAATCCGACCAATTCTCAACCACCAACCCCGGCACATCCGCAAAGTCCTTCGCGTTGGCCGTCACCACCGTTAGGCCGAGCGAAATGGCATGGGCCGCAATCAGCCGGTCATAACTGGCCCGCTTGAACGGAATCTTCGCGTAAGCCCTTGCCGCCTTCTCATCAAAAGCCAGAACCGGCACCTCTTCGAGAAAGATTTCCAAAATCTTGGCCGGAGGTGGCTTGCCCTGTTCAGTGCCGAGGGCGACTTCCGCAAGAACAATCGACGACATGACAATGTCGCCCTCGTCTGCCTCGGCCATTCGTGCACGGAAGACGGGATCGTCACCCTCGATGGCCACGATCACTGCATTGGTATCGAGCATGTATTTCAAGCGGGATCGCCATCTTCAGTTGGCCCGGGCCAGCCATGCTTCGCGCGCCATTCGGCATCATCCCAAACGCGCGGGCTATCCTCGAACACCCGATCTTCCGGCTCGATCCGCTTCAAGCCAGAACCCCGTCCGATGCCCCAGACCTTCTCGATATTGAACTTGCGCTTCGCCTTGGGCTTGGGGTGAAGGATCAGATCGCCGTCCTTCTCCTCGATCACCCACTCGCGATCAGGCTCCACACCCAAGGCCGCCGGAATGCGGATGGCAACCGAGTTTCCCGATTTGAAGCTCTTGGCAGTATGCTCGATGCCCATCACGGCCTCCGTATATACGCGATGTATATACTACTCCGCCCAGCCCGCCTCAATCACAATCCGCTCCTCAGTCCATTCCGGAACCGCTTGCGGCTTCATCGGCACCATAAACTTCTTACCGTCGGCCTTGCGGATCTCGATCACGTCGCCCGCGCCGAAGTTCTCGACCGCGACGCATTCGCCCAGCGCCTCGCCCTCGGTCGAGATGGCAGGCAGGCCGATCAAGTCGGCATGGTAATATTCGTCATCAGGCAATGCCGGCATTTCCGAGCGCCGCACGGTCAGCGCCGTTCCGCGCAGCTTCTCCGCCGCGGTGCGATCGGGCACTTCGGCGAAGCGGGCAATCGCGCCGCCCTTGCCGTCGTCCTTCAGCTTTACCACGGTCAGCGCGGAGTCGTTGAAGGCGCGGTAACGCTTGAGCGCCACCACGCCTTCACCGAACAGCTTCAAACGGACCTCGCCCGCCACTCCATGCGCGCCGGTGATGGCGGCGAGCGTGACGGGCCCGTCGCGCAAGATCAGGCCTCAGCCTGCTCTTCAGCAGCCGGAGCTTCCTCGGCCGGCGCAGCCGATGCAGCAGCAGCGGCTTCAGCAGCTTCACGAGCCTTCTCGGCCTTTTCCTCGGCGCGCTCCTGCGCCTTCTTGCCGGGGACGCCAGCCTGCGGGTTGTTGGTGGGCTTGCGCTCCTTGATGCCGGCCTTGTCGAGCATGCGGGCAACGCGGTCGGTCGGCTGGGCGCCAACGCCGATCCAGTAACGCACGCGGTCTTCAACCAGACGCACGCGGTTCTCGTCGTCCTTGGCCAGCAGCGGGTTGTAGGTGCCGACCTGCTCGAGGTACTTGCCGTCACGCGGGGCGCGGCTGTTGGAAACGACGATCTTGTAGTACGGGCGCTTCTTCGAACCACCGCGCGAAAGACGCATAGAAACGGACATCTGGATTACCTTTCAATCAAACTGGAAAAACGGAAAAACGCGAAATCACTTCTTCTTGAGCAGGTCGCCGAGATTGCCCGGCAAGCCGCCCGAACCCAAACCGGGCAGGCCGCCGCCACCCAGACCACCGAGACCACCGGCCCCCATCTGCTGGTCCAGCCCCGGCATCGCGGCGCCAAGGCCACCCTTGCCGAACAGCGCGCCCAAGCCCTTGAGACCGCCCATCTTCTTGATCTGCTTCATGGCCTTGGCCATTTCCTGGTGCATCTTCAGAAGCTTGTTGACGTCCTGCACTTGCGTGCCGGAGCCCTTTGCCACGCGGATCTTGCGCTTGGCGTTGAGCAGTTCGGGGCGCTCGCGCTCCTTCGGCGTCATCGAACCGATGATCGCGTCCATGCGCAGCAGCACCTTGTCGTCCATGCCGGACTGCGCCATCGCCGCCTTGGCCTTCTTCATGCCCGGCATCATGCCCGCCAATACGCCAAGGCCGCCCATGTTCTGCATCTGCCGCAGCTGGGTGCGCAGGTCGTTCATGTCAAACTGACCCTTGGCCATGCGCTGGGCGAGCTTCTCGGCGTCTTCTGCCTGGATCGTCGCCGCCGCCTTCTCGACGATGGAAACGATGTCGCCCATGCCGAGGATACGGCCAGCGACGCGCTCCGGGTGGAACGGCTCGATCGCATCCAGCTTTTCGCCGGTCGCGGCAAACTTGATCGGCTTGCCGGTGACGGCGCGCATCGAAAGCGCCGCACCACCGCGCGCATCACCGTCCATGCGGGTGAGGATCACGCCGGTAAGGTCAACCTCGCCCGAGAACGACTGCGCGACGTTGACTGCGTCCTGACCGGTCAGCGAGTCGACAACAAGCAGCGTTTCCTTCGGCACCGAGACGGCGGCAACCGCCTTCATCTCGTCCATCAGCGCCTGATCGACGTGGAGACGGCCTGCCGTATCGAGCAGCAGCACGTCCACCGCCTGCAGCTTGGCCGCATTCACCGCGCGGGTGGCAATGTCGACCGGCTGCTGGCCGGTGATGATCGGCAGCGTGGCAACGCCCGCCTGCTCGCCCAGCACGCGAAGCTGCTCCTGCGCCGCCGGACGGTTGACGTCCAGCGAGGCCATCAGGACCTTCTTGCCCTGCTTTTCCTTGAGCAGCTTGCCGATCTTGGCGGTGCTGGTGGTCTTGCCCGAACCCTGCAGGCCGACCATCATGATCACGACCGGCGGCGCGGCATTCAGATCAAGCTCGGCGGTGCCGCCGCCAAGCATCTCGACCAGCGCATCGTTGACGATCTTGACGACCTGCTGGCCGGGCGTGACCGACTTCAGGACCGACTGGCCGACGGCCTGCTCTGAAACCTGATCGACGAAGCGGCGGACAACGGGAAGCGCAACGTCGGCCTCGAGCAGCGCGATGCGCACTTCGCGCATGGCGGCAAGGACGTCTTCCTCACGCAGCGCGCCGCGGCCGCGCAGGCGATCGAATACGCCTCCAAGCCGGTCTGAAAGACTGTCGAACACGCGCAATTCCCATCATCATGCCCTTGATCGGGGACCACTTTCGCGTAACGCGAAAAACGCCGGTGGGCGAAACCTCGCCGACCAGCGTGTGGCATCCTGAACAGGGGCCGTTGTCGAATCCGCAAGACGCCATGGCGCTCGCAGGCCCGCCCCTTAACTCCGCTTTGCCCGCAAGGCAAGCAGCTTGCTCCGACGTCCACCCACTGCTCCCGTCCCTGGCGCTGCCGCTGACCGGTACCGGACATAGTTCTTAACCAAAATTTCAGGACGTTCCCTTAGCTTTGGCCCTGACGGTATCGAACCGCAGGACATGCGGCAAAGGTGAGAGCGGGGGCATGGCGACAACGCCGATCAAGTTCGAGAAACGGGATATTGCCCCGGATGCTGGCAGCAGGGCGCCCACCGACCGGCGGGAACACGATATCGTGGGTCTCGGTGTCATCATTGCAGCCGTCCTGCTCTTTGTGGCCAACGGCTCGTCCGTACTGCGCGACTTCCTGCATTCACTGGCCACGGGCGCGAGACCGCAGGAGCCGATGCTCGGAACTGCCCTGGTCCTCAACATCGCCCTCCTGCTGTTCGGTTGGCGCCGCTACGTCGATCTCACCCGCGAAGTCGGCCAGCGCCGTATCGCCGAGGAAGTGGCCCACAAGCTGGCCCATACTGACGCGCTGACCGGCTGCCTCAACCGCCGGAGCATTGGCCCTGCTCTTCAGGACATGATCCGCGCCGCCCGGGTCACCGGCCACGAGGTCGTGGCGATGATGATGGACCTCGACAACTTCAAGAAGTCGAACGACGCCCATGGTCATCAGGCAGGCGATGCCGTGCTGCTGCAGACCGCCGAGCGGATTCGGGCACTGCTGCCTGAAAAATCGATCATGGCGCGCCTTGGTGGTGACGAGTTCGCCTTTGCCACGATCTACGATCCGGACCACGTCGAAGCCATCGACCGCCTGATGCTCCGCCTGAACACTTCGATCGCCCGCCCCGTGGAGATCGATGGACTCGCGCTCGAAGTGACCGCCTCGATCGGCCTTGCCAACACGAGTCCTGCTGACACGAGCGACGCCGCCGCCTTGGCGGAACTGCTGATCCACCGCGCAGACCTGGCCATGTATCAGGCCAAGAAAGCCGGCCGGAACCGCTACTACTGGTTCGAGCAGAACATGGAGAGCGAGTTGCGCTTCCGCAGCGAGCTGGAGCGCGGCATCCGCGAAGGAATCCCGCGCGGCGAATTCGTGCCCTATTACGAAAAGCAGGTCGATCTCGACTCTGGCGAACTGACCGGCTTCGAAATGCTTGCCCGCTGGAAGAGCCCCAAGCACGGCCTGCTTTCGCCCGAACTGTTCATTCCCATCGCCGAGGAAATCGGCCTGATCTCCGAACTGTCGGAAAGCCTGATCCGCCAGGCACTGCGCGATGCGCGCGAGTGGGATCCGCGGCTCACTCTCTCGGTCAACATCTCGCCACTGCAGTTGCGCGATCCGTGGTTTGCCCAGAAGCTGCTCAAGCTGCTGGTCGAAGCCAACTTCCCGCCGCACCGGCTCGACATCGAAATTACCGAGACCTGCCTGCACGAGAACGTCGGCGTCGTGCGCACCCTGATCACCAGCCTCAAGAATCAGGGCATCCGCATCAGCCTCGACGATTTCGGCACCGGTTATTCGTCACTGGCGCAGCTGCGCACCCTGCCCTTCGACCGGATCAAGATCGACCGCTTCTTCGTCTCGACGCTCGGCAAGAGCAAGGACAGTGGCACGATCATCGAGGCGATCTCCTCGCTCGGCAAGGGAATGGACCTGCCGATCACTGCCGAAGGCATCGAAAGTCCCGAAGTGCTGGACGAACTGCGCAAATACGGTTCGTTCAAGGGCCAGGGCTACCTTTACGGTCAGCCGGCAGATGCGGACGAAGTCCGTGCCCTGCTGGCCAGCAGCAACCTTCTGCCCAGCGTTGTCGTCCCCTCGCCCAGCGAACCGCTCGAACTTCCGCGAGCGGCGACGGCCTGATTTTCGGCGAAATGATTGCCACGAGGCGCGGCAATCCCTAAGTCGCGCGCCATGCGCATTCCCTTCCGCAAGATGCATGGCCTCGGCAACGATTTCGTGGTGATCGACGCGCGCGAGACGCCGGTGGCGATGACCACGCGCCGCGCCGCCGCGCTGGCCGACCGCCGCACCGGCATCGGCTGCGATCAGCTCATCGTGCTCGAACCATCGCAGGTCGCCGACGTGCGCATGCGCATCTTCAACAACGACGGCGGCGAGGTCGAGGCTTGCGGGAACGCCAGTCGCGCTGTTGGACTTCTGCTCGGGGCACGAACGCGATCGAGACCCTGGGTGGGCTGATCCGCTCCGAGGCGGGCGAGGATGGCGTCACCGTCGACATGGGCCTGCCCCGCTTTGGCTGGCAGGACATACCCCTGAGTTATGCCATGGATACCCTTGAGTTGCCGCTTGGCTGGGAAGAGTTGGAAAATCCCGTCGGCGTCAATGTCGGCAACCCCCATGCGGTGTTCTTCGTGCCCGATGCCGATGCGGTAGAGCTGGAAAGACTGGGCCCAGTCATTGAAAACGATGCGGTTTTCCCCGAGCGCGTGAACGTCAATGTCGCAAGCGTGGTCGGCCCGGACCACCTCAAGCTGCGCGTGTGGGAGCGCGGTGCCGGCCTGACCCGCGCCTGCGGCACCGGCGCCTGCGCGACGGCCGTTGCGGCGATGCGCCGCAAACTGACCGGCCGCAAGGTCCGCGTCGACCTGCCCGGCGGCCCCCTCACCATCGCCTGGCCCGAAGGCGGCTCGATCGAGATGACAGGTCCCGCCGCGCTGAGCTTCGAAGGCTCCTTCGAGGACGCTGACTTCCCCGCATGAGCGGACAGGTCGTCTCCCTCGGCTGCCGCCTCAACATTGCCGAAAGCGAGGCGATCAGCGGGTTTCTGGACGGCGGGCCGCCGACCGTGGTCGTCAACTCCTGCGCCGTCACCGCTGAAGCCGTACGCCAGTCGCGCCGGGCGGTGCGCAGGCTGCGGAAGGAAAACCCCGAAGCACGGCTTGTGGTCACGGGCTGCGCCGCCACGATCGAGCAGAACGCATTCGCCGCCATGGCCGAGGTCGATGCGGTGGTGCCCAATGCCGACAAGCTAAAGCCCGAACTCTGGACCGCTGCCCCCGTTTCCACCGCCCATTTCGCAAAGGGCAAGCACACCCGCGCCTTCGTGCCGGTGCAGAACGGCTGCGATCACGCCTGCACCTTCTGCATCATCCCGCAGGGCCGGGGGACCAGCGTTTCGTTCGAGACCAGGCAAGTCATCGAGGCAATTGCACGGCATGAAGGCGTGAATGAGGTCGTGCTGACCGGCGTCGATGTCACTTCGTGGGGCGCGGACCTGGCCGCAAGCCCACGGCTTGGCGATCTTGTCGCTGCGATCCTTGGCGCTTTCCCCGCACTGCCCCGCCTGCGCCTGTCCTCGCTCGACGGCGTGGAGATCGATCCGCTACTGTTCGACCTGATCACGCAGGAGCCGCGGGTGATGCCGCATGTCCATCTCTCGCTGCAATCCGGCAACGACATGGTGCTCAAGCGGATGAAGCGGCGGCACTCGCGCCGGGACGTGATCGATCTGGTGCAGCGTATGAAGAAGCGGCGCCCGGGCCTTGCGATCGGTGCCGACCTTATCGCCGGTTTCCCGACCGAAACGCCCGAGATGCACGCCGACAACGTCTCGATCGTGCGCGAATGCGCGGTCGTCCACGGTCACGTCTTCCCCTACTCCCCGCGTCCCGGCACGCCCGCAGCGCGGATGCCGCAAGTCGATCCGATGCTCGTCAAGGAACGAGCGGCCGAGGTGCGGGCCGAAGTGGCAAAGCAACGCCGGGATTGGCTGCGATCTCTGCTCGGCATGCCTGCGCAAGTCCTTGCCGAGCGCGACGGAACCGGCCATGCGGGACACTTTGCGACCTACCGCGTTCCGGAAGGTACTCCTGTCGGGAGCCTCGTCACGGTAACGCCGACCAAGATTGTTGAAGGAATACTGGAATGAGTCCGGAACCTGCCAGCGCAAGCTGGTCCGACCGCATCCTCGGCGGATTCCGCAAGACGTCCGAGCGGCTTGCCGAAAATCTCGGCGGCATCGTCGGCAGCAGCCGCCTCAGCGATGCGCAGCTCGATGACATCGAAGACGCGCTGATTCTGTCCGACCTCGGCCCGCGCGCCGCTGCCCGCATCCGCGAACGCCTGAAAGGTGCCCGGTTCGAGAATGGCGTGGACGAACAGGGTCTGAAGGAGGCCGTGGCCGAGGAGATTGCCGCGATCCTGCGCCCGGTGGCCAAGCCGCTGGAGATCGTGGCCTTTCCGCGCCCGCAAGTGATCCTCGTCATCGGTGTCAACGGATCGGGCAAGACAACCACCATCGCCAAGCTTGCCCACCTGTTCCAGGAGCAGGACTATGGCGTGATGCTGGCGGCCGGCGACACTTTCCGTGCTGCCGCCATCGGCCAGCTCAAGGTCTGGGCCGATCGGCTCGGCGTGCCCATCGTCACCGGCCCCGAGGGCGGCGACCCGGCTGCTATCGTGTTCGATGCGGTAAAGACTGCCACCGACACCGGCATCGACACGCTGATCGTGGATACCGCCGGTCGCCTCCAGAACAAGCGCGAGCTGATGGACGAGCTGGCAAAGGTGCGCCGCGTGCTCGGCCGCCTCAATCCCGAAGCCCCGCACGACGTGGTGCTGGTGCTCGACGCCACCAACGGACAAAATGCGCTGCAGCAGATCGAGATCTTCAAGGAAGTGGCGGGCGTGACCGGCCTGATCATGACCAAGCTCGACGGAACCGCGCGCGGGGGCGTGCTGGTGGCGGCGGCCGAGCAATATGGCCTGCCGATCCACGCGATCGGCGTGGGCGAGAAGATCGACGATCTGCGCCCGTTCGATCCCGACCTTGTTGCCAAGGTCATCGCAGGAGTGTTCCGGTGAGCGAGACGCAGAAGAAGCCCAAATCATCATGGGTGAACCTGCTGGTCGATTACGGCCCGCTGCTCGTGTTCTTCCTCGCCTACCGCTACTTCAAGCGCGACGGCGGGGACGCCGGACTTGCCGAGGTGGTGGCAGTTACCAAAGGCACCGCGGCCTTCATGGTCGCAACGGTCGTGGCGTTGATCGTCTCGAAGCTGCGGCTCGGCAAGATTTCGCCGATGCTGTGGCTGTCGACAGTGCTGATACTCGGGTTCGGGACCTTGACCGTCCTGCTGGGCGATCCCTTCTGGATCCAGGTCAAGCCAACGGCGATCTACCTGCTTTTTGCCGGCGTGCTGTTTGCGGGTCTTGCCAAAGGCAAAGCCATGCTGCGCTACCTGCTTGAGGCCGCATTCGACGGGCTGAACGAGGAAGGCTGGCTGAAGCTTTCGCGGAACTGGGCGTTCTTCTTCCTGTTCCTTGCCGCGCTGAACGAAGTCCTGCGCTATTTCTTCAACACGGCGAACGGCAATTTCGAGATCTGGCTGCAGGCCAAGCTCTGGGGCGTCACCACGCTGTCGTTCCTGTTCACTTTCGCGCAGATCCCGATGCTGATGAAGCATGGGCTGGCGATGGACGAGCAGACCGAGGTGGAACAGAACCCTCCGCACGATTGAGGCGCACCTGCGCTTCCCCAAGGGGCTGGAACCCCATCCCTAATTTTGTGTGACATTTGCGGCACGCTGCCTAATATGCGCGGCAACCGTGGGGGCATGGTCGTGCTCCTGCCATATGACGGTTGCACATAGGGGAAATCACATGGCCAAGTTCTTTGGCAATCTTCATCTCGTTCTTGTCGTCGGTCTTGTCGCTGCCATCGCGGTGATGGTGGGCTACGGCGCATCCGCCCCGGTTGACACCAACTCGGTGTTCCGCTGGCTCCATGCCTTCTTCGGGATCCTGTGGATCGGCCTGCTCTATTACCTGAACTTCGTGCAGGTTCCGACCATGCCGAAGATCCCCGCCGAGCAGAAAGGCGCGATCACCGGCCACATCGCACCGAAGGTGTTCTTCTTCTTCCGTTATGCCGCGCTGCTGACCGTGGTCACCGGCCTCGTCATCGCGTTCGTCAACGGCTATGGCCATCAGGCATTGTCTTTCTCGGGCGAAGGCAACGTCAACATGATCGGGCTTGGCATGTGGCTGGCGCTGATCATGGCATTCAACGTGTGGTTCATCATCTGGCCCGCCCAGAAGAAGATCCTCGGGATCGTCGAAGCCTCGGCCGAGGAAAAGGCTGCTGCAGCACCCCGCGCTCTCGCCGCAAGCCGCACCAACCTGCTGCTGTCGCTGCCGATGCTGTACTGCATGGTGAGCGCGAACCTGGGCTGATCATCCCGGCCTTGATACACTGGAACAGGGGCGCGGCATCATCGGTTGCCGCGCCCTTTTTCTGCGACGGGATATTAAATCGTGTTCATGCGTTGCCCCCTCAACCCGCACTGCGGGTGCGAACACCAAGGGGAGTAATTCACCACATGCGCAAGTTCACGATCCTCGCTGCCGCCGCGGCGACCGCCCTGACGCTTTCCGCCTGCTCGGAAAAGACCCAGGAAGCTGCCGAGACGACAGCGGAATCGGCAGGCAATGACGTTGCCAATGCTGCCGACAACGCAGCTGCCGCTACCGACGAGCTGGGTGACAAGGCTGCTGCCGCCGTCGACAACGCCGCCGCAAAGACCGACGAAATGGCCGACAAGGCAGCTGCGGCTACCAAGCAGGAAGCCGCCGAAGCCGAAGCCAGCCTTCACAATGAATCGGTGGCGGAAGCCAAGAAGGACTGATCCGATCTCCCGGGGCGGCACTGCCGCTCCGGGCATCGACGTGATTGGAGGTCAGCTTGTGAAAAGACCGGCAAGCTTTTCGATGAGATGAGCCGATACATAAGGCTTGCTGAGAATTGGCCGATCATTGAACGGCGGATCGACAGACCCATAGCCCGTGGCAATGATGAAGGGCACTTCGCGCGCGGCAAGTGCTTCTGCCAGAGACGAGCCGGATTCCCCGGCAAGGTTCCAATCGAGGACCGCTGCATCGATGCCGCCTGCAGCGATCGCCTCCAGGCCCTCGCTCACCCTGCCGACAGGCCCCAATGGCACTGCGCCGTGATCTTCCAAGGCATCGCACAACATGGCGGCGACTATGAACTCGTCTTCAACAACCAGTATGCGTTTGCCGTCAATCATCGTGCGTCCCAGGAGTTGGCCGGACATGCGGCACCGCGATACGGCATCGTAACCCGGCCTCATTATAGTCCAGATCAACCCGGCCACCAAGCTGGCGGGGTATCGCTTCGGTCAAGAGGCGCGAGCCGAAACCCCTGCGTTCCGGCACATTCACCGCAGGGCCACCACTCTCCACCCAATCTATTACAACCATTTCGGATTCATCGACTGCCCAACGCACCGTCACTCGGCCGGTCAGGCCTGACAGCGCGCCGTATTTCATCGCGTTGGTGGCCAGTTCATGCAGGACCATCACCAGCGAAACTGTGGCATTCGCCGGCATGACCACATCCGGCCCCGACACGTCGAGCCGCATGTCATCTGCCCTGCAGATCAGCAGCCCGTGGTTGACAATGTCGGCGAGGTGCGCTCCCGCCCAGTTGGTCCGGCTCAGGGCGTCATGGGCGCCGGACAGAGCGGCGAGCCTGTTGCTGAATGTGCCGATCCGACCATCGGCAGCACCTCCCCCGCGAAAGGTCTGGTGGGCCATCGCCTGCACCACCATCAGCGTGTTCTTGACGCGATGGTTCAATTCATCAACGAGCAGCTTCAGTTGCTCTTCCAGTTGCTTGCGCTCGGTAATGTCGATGCCGGTCGATTGGGCAACCGACCACTCGCCTGCATCGTCGAATTCAAGGGCGTGATTGCGCCACAGCATCCACCGGGTCCCACCCGCCGCTTCGAAACGGTTTTCGATGGTCAGTTCCGGATGCGCAGGAGTCAGATTGCGCAACATGGCGCGGACATGGTTCTGGTCCTCTCCGGTGACGAAATCCCAAAGGTTTCTGCCCGTCAACTCATGCGGCTCGCGCGCGAGGGTGGCCGCGTAAGCTCGGTTGACGAACAGGATCAGCCCGTCAGACCGAAAACGGCAGACAGTTTCGAGCTGAGCATCGAGAATTTCGCGCAGTAACGCGCTATCGGACATGCGGGCGCCCCTGTTGCCACAATGGGCCAGAAGTAACGGAATTCTGACGAATTCCAATATCCTTAGCTGGAAACCGGATGAACCGAAGCGGACCGGTCAGATCTTCAGCTGGCTACCGAGTTCGACAACGCGGTTGGTGGGAAGCCGGAAGAACTCCATGGCACTTGCCGCGTTGCGCAGCATCCAGGCAAACAGCTTCTCTCGCCACAGCGCCATGCCGGGCTTGTCCGAAGGAATCAGGGTCTGGCGTGACAGGAAGAAGCTGGTCTTCATCATGTTGAACGGCTCGCCGCACATGCTCACGCCCTTCAATGCGCCGGGCACGTCGGTTTCCTCTAGGAAGCCGAAACGCAGGGTCAGGCGGTAAAAGCCATTGCCGAAGTCCTTGACGGCGTAGCGTTCGCCCTCATCCATGTAAGGCACGTCTTCGATCGAGACGGTGAGGATCACGACGCGCTCGTGCAGCACCTTGTTGTGCTTGATGTTGTGCAACAGTGCCGAAGGAACGCCAGCGGCGGTCGAGGCCATGAAGATTGCCGTGCCGGATACCCGGGCCGCGCTCGAATGCGCGGACTTGGTAAAGACCTCGAGCGGGATCGTGCCTTCGGCCATGTTCTCCCGCATCAGGGCACGCCCGCGTGACCAAGTTGTCAGCAAGGTGAAGATGGCAATGCCCATTACCAGCGGCACCCAGCCACCGTCAGGGATCTTGGTCATGTTGGCGCCAAGGTATGCCCCGTCGATTGCGAAGAACAGGGCCAGCATGGCGACGGCCGCAGGGGCCTTCCAATGCCACAGCTTGAACAGCACGACCGCCAGCAGGAAGTTGTCGATCAACATCGCCCCGGTCACCGCGATGCCATAGGCGGCGGTAAGGTTGGACGAGCGCTGGAACACCAGCACCAGCAGGATCACCGCGATCATCAGCGCCCAGTTGATCACCGGGATGTAGATCTGGCCGGCTGCGGTCGAGGTGTGCTTGATCGTCATGCGCGGGATGAAACCAAGCTGGATTGCCTGCTGCGTCACCGAGAATGCGCCGGAGATGACCGCCTGCGAAGCAATCACTGCAGCGCATGAGGCGATGAACAGCAGCGGCCATTGGAACCACTCTGGCGCAAGGTAATAGAACGGGCTTTCGAGCGCGGCCGGATTGCGGATCAGCAACGATGCCTGGCCGAGATAGTTGAGCACCAGCGCCGGCAGGACGAAGACCAGCCACGACATGCGGATCGGGCTTCGGCCGAAGTGGCCCATGTCAGCGTAAAGCGCCTCAGCGCCGGTCACCGCGAGCACGGCGGCGCCCATCGCGAGGAAACCTCGCCATGGGTCGGAGATGAACATGGTGACCGCGTGGTGCGGACTGAGCGCGGTGATGACCTGGGGGTATTCGGCGATGCTGAGGCTGCCGAGCACTGCAATGGTGCCGAAATAGACCAGCATGATCGGCCCGAAGAACGCGGCAACCTTTTCGGTCCCGCGGCTCTGGATGAAGAACAGGCCGATTAGGATACCGACGACCAGCGGCACGATCAGGGGATGCATGTCAGGCCGGTAAACTGCGACGCCTTCGATCGCGCCCATCACCGAGACCGCCGGGGTGATCATCGAGTCACCATAGAACAGCGCGGTGGCAAACACGCCGAGCAGGATGATCCCTTGCCCCAGCGCTTGCCATCCGTGTGCTGGTTGATCAGCGCAAGCAGCGCGAGGCTGCCGCCTTCACCCTTGTTGTCGGCGCGCATGATGATCGAGACGTACTTGAACGTCACAATGATCATCATCGACCAGAACATCAGGCTGATGATGCCGTAGATGTGCAGCAGGTCCAGCGGGAGCTTGTGGTGCCCTGCAAACGTGTCGCGCAGAGCGTAAAGCGGGCTGGTGCCGATGTCGCCGAATACGACGCCGATCGCGCCGACAGCAAGCTTCGTCAGGGAGCCGTGCGAGTGCCCTGCATGGCCGTGGCCGGCGTTGTGCGCAGGCGCGCCCCCACTGGCATGTTCGGCATTGCTGACAGCATTACTCATGGCAACAGTGCCCCGGGCTCACAGCCTCGATCGCAACCACCAGAAGGGCGGTGCGGCGCGGCGCTTTAGCACTGCCCCAATGCACCCGCAATGGGCTGGAAAACGGCCGCGCGCGAGGATAACGAACGGCATATGCAGCCGTTCCGAACGCCATTTTTCTGCTTTTTATTCAGCAGCTTGGTTGGAGGCGCCAGCTTCTGGAGAGGGTACCGGAACCGGCGCCCCCGCGGTCACCGCGCTGGAGCTTGCCGCCAGCATCGAGTCGATCCGCTGGATTCGTTCTGACAGATCCGCGCGATAGGGAGCGTCTGCGGGAGAACGCCGGAGCAGCTCTGCCCACATCGCGCGAGCATCGGCTAGCCTGCCGGACTGGGCGAGTGCCAGACCCATGAAGAACGGGGGCCGGGATGATCCGGCGCAATCGCTGCCGCTTTCTGGAACGCGAATTGCGCCGCCGGCGTGATGATCCCATCACTGTGGCCCACCAAGGCGTTACCGAGCGAAACCCACAGGTCAGCATCCTGGGGGAACTGCTGCGTTCCCTTGCGCAGCACTTCCGCCGCGGCGCCGTATTGCCCCTGCCGGGCAAGTCCGTCGGCCAGGATCATCCAGCTCTGCCCTTGCGCGAACTGGTCGCCCATCTGCTGGCGTTGCTTGACCAGAGCCTCGTCCGCAGCGCGCTTGTTCTCGATCGGCGCCTTGGGCGCACCGGGCGTGCCAGGGTGCCCTTGCAGCGCATAACCCGCAATCCCGACGAGCAATGCCGCGCCTGACAGCTCCCAACCGGCACGCGGCATCTTCAACACAAAAGCCAGCAGCGCGAAAACTATCGCTGCAACCAGCACGATCAGGATCCAGGTCATTCGCCGCCCTCCGGCTTTGCGCCTTTGCGGAAACGGCCGCGCAGCAAGATCGCCGCAAGCAGCAGGATGACCAGCGGAGCCGCAAACAGCGGCCACATGATCGGCTTGTTCTGCGGCGCATAGCTGACGTAATCGCCATAGCGCTCAACGAGCCAGGCGCGAATGGCCTCGGGATCCTCGCCGGCCTTGATGCGGGTGCGGACTTGATGCCGCATGTCGCCAGCCATCGGCGCATCGGAATCCGAAATGGCCTGGCTCTGGCACTTGAGACAGCGCAGCGTCTCCATCAATCGCTGTGCCTTGGCCTCTTGCGCCGGGTCTTCAAGCTGCTTGTAGGCATAAGGTGCGGGAGGCAGTTGATCCTGAGCGAAGAGCGGCTGAGCCGCCAGCAAAGCCATGATCGGGAAGAAAAGGCGCTTCACGATTGCGCCTCCTTCAGCTTTTCAAGAATGAGCGGCACATCCTCGGGACGGATCTCGCCAATGTGCTGATACCGGATCACCCCTTTGGCATCGATCACAAAAGTCTCTGGTACGCCGGACGAGCCAATGGCGAGCTGCACTTCCGAGAGATCGTCCTTGCCGATGCGGGCGAAGGGATTGCCGTTTCTCGCAAGAAAGTCCTCAAGGTCCTGCTTGCGATCACGCAAGGCAACACCGTCGATCTCGATGCCCTGCTGACGCAGCGCTTCCAATTGCGGCGCTTCGACCGCGCAAGGAATACACCAGCTCGCAAAGACATTCAGCAGCCTTGGCTTGCCCTTCATCTCGGCCGTGTTCAGCCCGGGCCTGTCGTCGGTTGCTGCCGCGAGATTGAACTGCGGCAGTGGCTTGCCGATGAAGGTGCTTGCCACTTCGCGGTCAGCCGGGCGGACTAGGCCCCAGATCACAAGGGCGAAGAATGCGCCGAACAGGATCAGCGGGAGCCAGATGGCCAATCCGGAGCGCTTGGGCGCGGGCTCGGTCACTTGAGTTGCTCCTGCTGCGACTTGCGCCAGGCGATCTTGCCTTCGGCCCGCAAGCGCCGGATATCGTGGGCGACGCGGCCAATCAACGCGAGCAGGCCGCCAAATGCCACGAGAAGGCCACCCAGCCAGAGCAGCGGCACGAAGGGCTTCCACCAGAAGCGCATTTGCCAGCGGCCGTCTTCACCCTCGTTGCCCAGAACCGCATAGAGCTGGCCGTTCCAGCGCGTATGTAGCGCGGATTCGGTGCGCTCGCCCGGCGGCGAGGTAAAAGTGCGCGCCTGCGGGTGCAGCGTTACAGGATTGCCGCCCTTGTAGGACGCGCTGACGGTAGCCTCCAGCGCGGTCCAGTTCGGCCCGGCCACCGGCTCGACGCTTTCCAGCTTGAGCGAGATCGGCCCCACAGCCTGCGTATCGCCGACGTTCATGGCGGCGAGGCGCTCGGTGGAAAATGCGCTTTCGGCCGCCGCGCCAAGCAGGGCCACGGCAATGCCGAAGTGCCCGAAGACCATGCCATAGACCGCAAGAGGGGTGCGGCGCAGATTGCGGCCACGCAGCGGTAACCAGCTCGCTACGGCGAGCCCTATGCCCACGGCGATGCCCAGCATCGGCAGCACGCGAATGCCCGGCGCCATCACTGCTACAGCCAGCAGCACCACTGCCGCCAGCAATGCAGGTACGGCAACGGCAGCGGTGATCCGCCCCGGCTTGTCCTTGCGCCAGCGCAGCAACGGTCCGACCGCCATGACCATCATCATCGGGATCGCAAAGATCGCCGAAACCGGGTTGAAGTACGGCGGCCCGACCGAAACCTTGGCTCCGAACGCCTCGGTCAGCAGCGGGTACAGCGTGCCCAGAAGCACGATGCCGAGAATGCCGCAGAGCATCACGTTGTTGAACACCAGGCTGGATTCGCGGCTGAAGACACTGAAGCGTTCCCCCTCAGTCACGGTCGAGGCGCGAATGCCGAACAGCGCCAGCGCGCCGCCAATGTAGATTGCCAGCAAGGCGAGGATGAACGATCCGCGCTCCGGATCAACGGCGAAGGCATGAACCGAGGTGAGAATGCCAGAGCGGACGAGGAACGTACCCACCATCGACATCGAGAAGGCAATCACCCCGAGCATGACCGTCCACGCGCGCAGAGCGTTGCGGCTTGCCAGCACCGAAGCCGAATGCAGGAGCGCCGTCGCCGCCAGCCACGGCATAAGCGAAGCGTTCTCGACCGGATCCCAGAACCACCAGCCGCCCCAGCCGAGCGTGTAGTACGCCCAGTAGGAGCCGGCGGTGATGCCCACCGTCAGGAAGATCCACGCGCCCAGCACCCAAGGCCGCATTGCCCGGGCGAAAGCGGGACCAACGTCGCGCGTGATCAGCGCACCAATTGCGAAGCTGAAGGCGACCGACAGACCGACATAACCGACGTAAAGCGTCGGCGGATGGAACGCGAGGCCGATGTCCTGCAGCAGCGGGTTGAGCCCTGCCCCTTCCGGTGCTGGTTCGGGCAAACGCTCGAAAGGGTTCGAGGACAAGAGCAGGAAGGCGTAGAAGCCAAGGCTGACGAAGGCTTGCCCGGCGAGCGTAGCCAGAAGCGTTTCCTCGCGAAGGCGCTGCTCGACCAAGGCTACGATGCCGCCCGAAACCGCCATGATCGTCACCCACAGCAGCATCGAGCCTTCGTGGTTGCCCCAGGTACCGGCCAGCTTGAAGATGAACGGCTTCATCGAGTGGCTGTTCTCGGCAACGAGCTTCACCGAAAGATCAGTCTCGAGAAACAGGTCGATCAGGCAGAGGAAAGACACCGCAACCAGTGCTCCCTGCATCACGGCAAGCGGCCGAACCACGCCGGCCAGCACCTTGCCGCCCGGCCGGAGCGCCGAGAAACCGGCGAACAGTTGCAGCACGGCAAGCGCTGCCGCCATCCACAATACGGCAAGACCGAGTTCTGCGATCATTTGGTTTCGGCCACCACTTCCTTGGCCTGTGCGGCGGTCATGTCGCCCATCTGGCGGGGAACATACTTCTCGTCATGCTTGGCGAGAAGATTGTCGGCTACGAAGGTCTGACCCTCCATGCGCCCCTCGGCGACGACGCCCGATCCCTCGACGAAGAGGTCCGGGGTGATGCCGGTATAGCGGACCGGCACGCGGGCCTTGCCGTCGCCGACGATGAAATCGATCGTCACGCCGTCGGCCTGTGTCTTGAGCGAGCCCTTCTCGACCATGCCGCCGAGGCGGATGGCGCGGCCCTGCTCCGGCTTGTCCTTCACGAGATCGCTTGGCACATAGAAGTAGCTGGCCTGGTTGGACAGGGCATAGGCGGCAAGCAGGCCTGCCCCGATCAGCGCAGCAAGTGCGATGACCAGGAGGACGAGCCGCTGGTGCTTGGGCTTGATGCCGCCGGTTGAATTGGTGCTCACTTGCCTCTCACCTTGTCACGACGGCGTTCCGCCCGGACCATCGCCACCAGCGTCCAGCCGACCAGCACCAGCGTGCCGATCACGCCGATCGCCAGGGCTGCCGCCACGTAATCCCACTGCTGAAGACCTTCGCGCATCGTAAGCTTACGCCATCGCTTTCCGGCGCAGACGCGCCTCGGCCTGAATTTCGGCCAGAAGAGTGCGCATCCGCGCAAGAACCACGCCGCCGAACACCAAGCTGAAACCCAGCGCGGCAATGAGCAGCGGCCAGAGGAATGTTCCGTCGATGGCCGACTTGCCCGCGGTAATCGAAGGGGTTGATGCAGGCTGTTCCACCACACCACCGAGCGGTTGATGATCGGGACGTTGATGGCGCCGACCAGACCGAAGATTGCCGTGATACGGCTGCCGCCGCCGCCGCCGGCCATGTCCCGCTGCGCAGCGCCGGACAGAGCGATGTAGCCGAAGTACAGGAACAGCAGGACGAGGAAACTGGTCAGACGTCCATCCCAGACCCACCACGTGCCCCAGGTCGGCCTCGCCCAGATCGAGCCGGTCGCGAGGCAGATCGCCGTGAACGTCGCACCGGGAACAGCCGCCGCACGTCCGGCGATGGCCGCCAGCGGATGCCGCCAGACCAGTTCGACAAGGCTTGCAATCGCAATGGTCGACCACCCGGCCATGCCTAGCCACGCTGCGGGGACATGGATGAACAGGATCCGCACGGTGTCGCCCATCAGGCGATCGGGTGGCACGACAATCACGCCGTAGAGTACCGCGCCCATCGACAGGAGCAGGCCGGACACCAGAAACAACGGCATCATCCAGCGGGCAAGGCGCAGGAAACGGGCGGGATTGGCAAATCCGTGCATGGGCGCGGGAATCTGATCCTTCTCCCGGCGACCCCCGCCGCCGGTCCGTCATCGCTCTGCCACTTGCCGCGCCACGGGGCAAGCGCAATGGCGCCGAGCCGTACCAAAAGGCGATACGACAGGGCGAAAATGCCTTTGATGTCAGGAGAGAATGGGGCGACCGATGGGGTTCGAACCCACGACCTCCGGTACCACAAACCGGCGCTCTAACCAACTGAGCTACGGTCGCCACATTGCTGCGCAGGTTTGCTCTGCGCGGGGTGGCCCCTTTGCAGAAAGGCGCGACAAAGGGAAGCGGAAATTTGAAGGCGGCAAAGATTCAGCGGCTGAACCTGTCACCCCAGGTGCGAAAGGCGATGCGTGGCGGGTTCACGCCGACATCGATCAAGGCCTGCTCTTCCACGCTGGCCGAATCGACCTTCACAGTCTGCGTAAGCAGCAACCATCGGCTACGCACCTGCAACTGGTTGAGCGGAACGCCAACGCCCTCCCCTCCTGCGCCACGCAAGGCCTCGTCGGCATTTTTCCAGCCGAGCGCAGGCCGTGACGCCAACAAGGCGCGGGCGCGCTGCGCCGGAATGGCCTGCGGCGCGATCATCGTCAGCAGAAGGGACTGATCCGGCCGCAAGGTGTTGACGTTGATCGGTGACAAGTCCGCCCCGGGCAAGGCGCAAAGCCAAGGGCGCAGGCGCTCATAGAACTGCGGCGTCATCCCACGCACCGCACGAATCTCGCTGACATCGCTGATCAACCGGCCCGCGGTTCGGTATGGAACGGCCTGGCCCTGATAGCTGTCGTCCTCGGCCCCATTTGGCGCCGGTGCATTGTCAGTGTCGATCCAATCGGCAATCGAATCGCTGATGATGGCGGCTTCTGCTTCGGGAATGGCCAGCCCCTTCATCAATGCTCGCATCTGGTTCAGCCCAACCAGCCTGAGGCGCAGTGCGCCTTGGGCATCAGCTTCGACGAGGGAGTTGAGATTGAAACAGTTCCCCGCATCGTCAACGCGCGCCATCACGGTGCCACGCGGCAAGGGCAGCGGAAAGTCCCGACCGAGCAGACCGTTGCGATCTACCGTCCGGTCCTGCGAGGTTTCGACCAAAGACTTGATCCGCGCCATCGCCAGCGTTTCGGCGCTTGTCGCATAGAGCCGCGCCTGCGTCATCGCCTGGCCATTGGCGGCAAGGCGCGTGGCGAGATTGAGACGGTCGAGCATCAACGCGGCAATGACCGCCATCACCGCAACCAGCAGCAAGACGGAGAGCAAGGCCGCACCCCGCTCGCGAGGGTCATCCGGCCTCACTGATAGTTAACCCCGACAAGCGAAACCACGCGTAATGGCGGCACGCCCTTCTGCGGGATCAGCAGTTCGATCGCCACGGGCAGTTCGGTCGACAGTTGCGGGTCCCAGCGATCACGCCAATTGCCGTCCTTCGCCCGAAAGCGCACCGTAGGCGGCGCATAGAGGGCGAGAACATCCGCTCCGGCTTCCGCCGCCGAACCATCAGGAAAAGGATAGCCGGCCCGAACCAGTGCCTTTGCGGTGATCCGATACTCCACCTTCTGCAGGCCGGGGCGCGGTGCGCCATCGACATTGTCCCAGCCGCTCCGGGTAAAACGGATCATCACGCCATCGGTGTTGGCTTCGAAGGCCGGGTGGCTCGTGCCGGAAGCGTCACGCGAAGGGCGCGGCACCGCCTGCGCCAGATCGGCCGTCCACACCGCAAGGAAACGCCGCTGGCTGGCAATGCTTTCCGTCTTGTCCCGGCTCGACAGCTCAGCATCCACCGAGAACCGCAGCAGTCCGAGTGCACCGACCGCAATTACCGCGAACAGGGCCAGTGCAATCAGCATCTCGACCAGGGTGAAGCCGTTGGGCGAAGGTTGCTGCCTCACGCGCCGGGCAGCCTGGTGAAATCGAGAGTGAAGGACTGGCTCTGCGCGCCCGGAGTTGTCTCGCGGACCGACAGGACAATGCCCAAGACGCCATAATTTGGGCGCATCTCGACGGTGCGGGTCCATTGGAAGCGGCGCCCCGCATTCTCGACGGTGCCCGAAGCCGATCCGACCGGCGGCGGCGCTGGATCGGTCAGAATCTCGGCCGCCATGTTCTGCGCCACGATTTCCCGAAGCAGCCGCTGATCCAGATCTGCCGTGCGCGAAATGCTCGCGCCCTCCATCTGCAGCAAGGCAAGCGCCGCGATGGCGAACACCGCAAGCGCCACGAGCAGTTCGAGCAAGGTAAAGCCGTTACGCTCAGCCGCCATCGACGATCACGCTCCCATCGCGACGCAGGTGGATTGAAAGCGCCGCTTCAGCACGCTGCAGACGGATCAGGGCTTCGCTGCTGGCAAGCCCCAGGGAATCGAAGACGATGCGTTGCCGTTGGCCGTCCACGATCGTCTCGGGATTCCACCCGGTGAGCTCGAAGCCCCGGCCCGGCAATGGCTGCCAACGCCCCTCGCGGCGCCCTTCGAAGTAGTAACCCTTCTCACTCACTACCAGTGATACAGGTCGCGCGCCGACGATGGCCTCATCCCGCGCCGCGAGCGTTCGCGCTGCAAAGCGCTCGGCCTCGTCACGCAGCTTGCGCCCATCGCCGGGGATCGTCAGCACTGCCGCCGTCGCCAGGAGCCCCATGACCAGCAGGACAACCATCATCTCGACCAGCGAGAAACCGTTGCGGGCAGTAAGAGAGCGACTCTGACGGGGCACGATATCTCGCATGCGGCAGGAACGTGACGGTTTTACGACCAAGTGACCAGAGGCTTCAAGTTGCAGTCTGCCGCCTCGTTGGAGTAGGTAACAGGCGATGTCGCTCGCCAACGAAGCTTCCGCCGACCGCCTGCTGACCTTGCCGGGCATGATGCGCGTGCCAACGCCCAGACTCGAGATGTTCATGCTGCGCGGGTTTCTGAACGATCAGGAATGCGCTTCGCTGGTCGCTCGCATCGATCGTGACCGTCGGCCTTCCACTATCGCGGACGCAAACGGTGACCACTACTTCCGGACAAGCGAGACCTGCGATCTGCCGATGCAGGAGCCGGAGATCGTTGCCTTGGACGAAAAGATCTCGGCAATCGCCGGAATTGATCGACAGTTCGGCGAGCCCATTCAGGGTCAGCGCTATGAACCCGGGCAGGAATTCAAATCGCACACGGATTACTTTGATCCGCATGGAGCGGATTTTCAGCGCTACTGCAACATAGCCGGGCAGCGCACCTGGACCTTCATGGTCTATCTCAATGACGTCGAGGCGGGCGGTGCAACGCGGTTCAAGGTGATCGACAAGATCATTCAGCCCGAAAAGGGCAAGCTGGTGTGCTGGAACAACCGTCGTCCCGACGGTTCGGTAAACCCGGCCACGCTTCATCATGCCATGAAGGTTCGCAAGGGCCTTAAGTACGTGATCACCAAATGGTATCGCGAACGTCCCTGGACCTGACGGTCAGCCTTCCTCGTCGCTGCTCCGCGCGCTTCGGATGGTTGGAAGGCACCGAAACAGAACGTTCGTGTCAGCCTCCCCGAGCAAGGCCGTAAATCGGGTTTCGTGCCTCTCGATCCGCGCCACGGCGTCGTCCGCCATCTTGCGACCGGCTTCCGTCAAAGTCAGCGCATGGCTGCGACCATCCAGGCGCCGACGCTCGACCAAGCCTCGCTCCATCAGCCGCGAGATGATCGGAACCATGTTGGCGCGCTTGATCGCCAGCACCTGCCCGACCTCGGTCTGCGAACAGTCAGGATTTTCGGCAATGACCAACAGCGTCGTCACTTCGGCCGGACGCAAGTCAAGATCGGAAAGTTCGCGCCCCAAGTCTGCCATCATTACGGCGGACGCCCGGCGGAGCTGATAGCCGAGGCGGCTCTCAAGAGAATTGGTCAGCGTCATGGCCTGATCTTTAGGACGGCTATCGCTGATAGCAATATGCCATGGAAAACCACTCACGAAAAAGAAAAGGGCGACCGAAGCCGCCCTTTCCGTGATTGCCCTGTCGCCAGCGTTCAGCGCTTGAGCGAAAGACCACCAAAGCGCTTGTTGAACTGGGCAACACGGCCGCCCTGGTCCAGCTGGCGCGTACCACCGGTCCATGCCGGGTGCGAGGTCGGGTCGATTTCGAGAGCGAGCGTGTCGCCTTCCTTGCCCCAGGTGGAGCGGGTCTCGAAAACGGTGCCGTCGGTCATCTGCACCTTGATCATGTGGTAGTCGGGGTGAATGCCAGTCTTCATGGGTCTTGCTCCGGTGCGCAGCCGGTTCCGACCGGCCGCTAGAATCTGTAAGGGCGCGCGCCTAGCGGAATGCGGCGCTGTTGTCCAGCGTGGCCAGTGATCAGCTGTCCGCAATCATCGCAGTGAAGTTGACCTCGCAGGTCACCTTGTCGCCGATCATCGCCTTGCCAGCGAACTTGCATACGCGCGAACGCTTCTGGGTGAACTCGACATGCAGGTCGAGCAGGACGCCGGGCTCCACGGGATTGCGGAACTTGGCCTCCTCGATCGCCATGAAGTAGACCAGCTTGCCGGACCCCGCGAGACCGAGCGATTCCACGGCGAGGACGCCAGCCGCCTGGGCCAGCGCCTCGATCTGGAGGACGCCTGGCATGATCGGGCGGCCGGGGAAATGCCCCTGGAAGAACTGCTCGTTCATCGACACGGCTTTCACCGCGTGGATACGCTCGTTCAGGGTGAGAGAAGCGACACGATCGACCAGCAACAGCGGATAGCGGTGCGGAAGCGCCGCCATCACCTTGCGAACGTCATAGTCGGTGATCACGCCCTGCGGCGCGTTCTGTTCCTCGGACATTACCCGGCCCCAAACCGAAGACCTCAGCGGCCTTCGGGTGCCTTCTTCGCAGGCTGCGCTGCGGTCGCCGGCTGCTGTGCGGCCTGGGCCTGAGCCTGCTGCTCACGCTGCGCGCGCGGCATCCAGCCAGCCGGCGGCACTAGCTGTGCCGAAGGAATGGCCTTGTTGAGCTCGGTCAGGATATCCTGGTTAAGATTGTAGACCTGGCCCGCCTTGATGACCGACTGGGAATCGATCACCAGCGTAATCTTCTTCTTGTCCATCGCGGCCTGGGTGGCGGCATCAAGCTTGTCGCCGATCTGCTCGAGCACGTACTGCTGCGAGAGGTTGAGGGGCTCGAGAATCTTCTGGATCTCGGCCTGGCCAGCCTGTTCGATCTGCTGGATCTGTTCGTACTGGGCCTGCAGCGCAGCACGGTTCGGGTTTGCAGCCTTCGAGTCCGCCTGAAGCTTGTCGATCAGCGGCTTGAGCTGCGCTTCGATCTGGGCTTTGCGCGCATTGGCCTGGTCGATCTGCGGCTTGTAGGTGGTCGGACGCTGCTGCTGCGCGGTCTGGTATGCAGCGGATGCGGCGACAACTGCCGAAGGATTGGCGATTGCGATGCCAGGGGTGACCGTGCCGGAAGTGGCCTGCGCCACAGCAGCAGTCGGCGAAACGGCAAGAACGGCGAGGCCCGCGAGAAGCGCGGAAGCGTAACGGATTTTCATCAGAACTGGGTTCCCACGTTGAAAGTGAAGGTCTTGGGATCATCGCCGTTGGCCTTCTTGAGGACCTTGGCAAAATCGAGGCGGAACGGACCGAACGGCGAATTCCAGTTCACGCCGATGCCGACCGAGACGCGCGGCGAGATCGTGTCGCCGACGTACTCTTCGACATAGCGCGTGATCCGTGCGGGATCCGCGTTGGGTGGAATAACGGTGGTGATCTTGCCGGCATCGTCGGTGTAATAAGTCACCGCATTGGGATTCTGCGTCAGCGGCTTAGTGATGCCCCATACCGCACCGGCGTCGACATAGACCGAAGGACGCAGGCCAAGTTCGCGGGCGCCTGACCCCAGCGGGATTTCAAGCTCGGCACGAGTCAGATAGTAGTACTTCCCGCCCAGCGCGTCATCGACCCACTGGTTGCGGTCAGTCGAAGCGGTATCGGGGACGCCGTCGTTGTTGGTGTCGATCGTGAGGAACTTGCGCAGAACGCGCGGACCCACGCCGCGAATGTCGAAACCGCGGATCTGAGGCTCGCCAAGGAAGAAGCGGTCTGTCAGGCGGACATCGTCAACTGTCGGATCGCTCGACCGGCTCGACAGCGCCTTGATCGCACCGCCTTCCGCACGGACTGAGAAGATGAAGCCACCGCCCACCGGCCAGAACTTCGCGGCGTTGGCGGTGATGCGCGCATAGCGGACGGAACCGCCCAGCCCGGCAACGTCGGCGCCGACTACGAATTGGGTACCGCGGCTCGGACGCAGGCGGTTGTCCAGCGTGTCATAGACCAGCGAGGCGCCGAGGATGGAACTGGTGCGCTTGCCGATGGCATCGCACAAGTAGCGCCCTGCCAGCAGAATGCTGCACTGGCCGTTAACGTAGAACGTGTTCTGGTCGAGCGTAACGTCATCAAGATTGAACGTGTAGCGCCCGATCAGGGACATGTATTCCGACAGCGGCACGCCGACACGAGCCGAGAAGCCGGTCGTCGCCTGCTTGTAGGTCGTGTTGCGGTTCGAGTTGAACTGGTTGAAACTGTTCAGGTCACGGCGGTAGACGTCGACGCCCATCGAGATGTTCTTGTCGAACAGATAGGGCTCGGTAAAGCTCACCTGCACCGACCGGGTGAAGCGCGAATAATCCACCGACAGGCCGATGGTCTGGCCACGACCGCGGAAGTTGTTCTGGCGGATCGATCCCTGGAAAATGAAGCTCTCAAGGCTCGAGAAACCGGCCGAAAGCTGCAGTTCGCCAGTCGGCCGCTCTTCCACGTTAGCTTCAAGCACGATGCGGTCGGGCGCGCTGCCCGGCTTCTGTTCGATCTCGAACTTTTCCTGGAAGTAGCCCAGCGACTTGATGCGGTTAGTCGAACGCTTGACCTGGAAGGTATTGAACGCGTCGCCCTCAGCCAGACGGAACTCGCGGCGCACGACCTTGTCCTGCGTCAGCGTGTTGCCATTGACGTCGACCCGCTCGACATAGACGCGAGGTGCCTCGGCGATGCGGAAGGTGACCGACATCGTCAGGTCGTCCTTGTTGCGCGAAAAGTCCGGGCGGACGTCGGCGAAGGCATAGCCAAAGGCGCCTGCGGTTTCCGTCAGCGCGTCGACCTGATCCTCGACCATCTTGGCGTTGTACCAGTCACCGGCCTTGATCGGCAGGCGCTTGGACATCGCATCGCTGTCAAAATCGCGCAGCTGGCTGTCGACCTTCACGTCGCCGAACTTGTAGCGATCGCCTTCTTCCACCACGTAAGTGATGATGAAGTCCTTCTTGTCCGGCGTCAGCTCGGCCACGGCTGAGACCACGCGGAAATCGGCATAGCCTTCGGTCAGATAGAACTGCCGCAACTTCTGCTGGTCAAACGCAAGACGATCGGGATCATAGCTGGTGCCGCTCGAGAACAGGCGGAAGAAGCGCGCCTGCTTCGTCACCATCTCGCCGCGCAGCTTGCCGTCGCCAAACTTCTCGTTGCCGATGATGTTGATCTGGCGGACCTTGGACTTCGGCCCCTCACTGATCTCGAACACGATATCGACGCGATTCTGGTCAAGCATGACCATCTTCGGCTCGACCGTCGCCGCGAAGCGGCCCTGCCGCTTGTAGAGTTCGATGATGCGCGCAACGTCGGCGCGGACCTTGGAACGCGTGAAGATCTGGCGGGCCGCGAGCTTGATCTCGGGCAGGATCTTGTCTTCCTTGAGGCGCTTGTTGCCTTCAAGGATGATGCGGTTGATGACCGGGTTTTCCTTGACCTGGACCACCACGTCGCCGCTGTTGTTGCGGATCGAGACGTCGGCGAACAGTTCGGTCGCGTAGAGGTCCTTCAGTGCCTGGTCACCCAGCGCCTGGGTGTAGGTCTGGCCGGGGCGCAGGCGAATGTAGGACAGGATCGTATCGGGTTCGAGACGCTGCGAACCCTGCACCGTCACGGTGCGGATGACGTCTCCGGCAGGTACTGGAGCCTGCACCACCGGGGCCGGGGCTGCAGGCTGAGATACGGGAGCCACGGCCTGCGCCGAGGCAATCCCTGGAACAGCCACCAAAGCGCTGGTGGCCAGAAGGCCTGCGCACAGCGGGGAAGTCCTGGCGTTCCGATTTTCTGCCCGGCCCGCGTTACGTCCAATCATCACCAAGCGCCATCCCGTAATAAAGTGGCAGCAGGACGCCCGCGAGGAAGTCCGGCCGCGGCAAGCAATGTAGCCCTCTGCCCGATGCCACAAGGCCAATCAAGCAAACATTGCCCCGCATTTCTGTGGAAAGACATTATGTGGAAGTCCGCCCGTCACCCCTGACCAGACGGTTTTGCGTCCGCCGCACCGGACGCCATCAAACTCGCCTCACCCTCCAAACAGCTTGAGCGACGCCACGTCGTTGATCGTGACGAACAGCATCAAGGCCATGACGAACGCAAGGCCAGTGCGGAACGCCCACTCCTGCCCGCGCTGCCCCACCGGCTTCTTCCGCACGGCTTCCGCCGCGTAGAAGGCGAGATGGCCGCCGTCGAGGACCGGAATTGGCAGGAGGTTAATGAACCCCAAGTTAATCGAAATGAGCGCCACGAAGCTGACGTACGCCTGCCAGCCCGAAACCAGCTGCTCACCAGAAAACTTGGCGATCTTGATTGGCCCGCCAAGCTCCTTGACCTCACGCTTGCCGGTAATGATCTGGCCTATGCCATTGACCATCATCGAGATTATGCTGCCGGTCTGCCTCACGCCGTCGGCGACCGCTTCAAGCGGACCGACCCGAATAATTTCGTAGCTTTTTGGACCGACGCCAAGGAAACCAATCTTCTGGGTGTTGCCGAAGCGATCGCTCTCCACTTTAACCGCCGCGCTTACGGCGATGCTGACCTGCTGACCATTGCGAACAACCACGACATCCATCGGTTCACCGGGATTTTGTCCGACCTCAAGCCTGACATCGAGGAAGGAATCAACCGCATGTCCGCGTATGGACACGATCCGGTCGTCCACTCGCATGCCAGCTTTATCTGCGGCAGAACCGGCCTGAACTTCACCCACCACAGGAGGTACGACAGCCTTTCCGTAAGCCATGGTAAATCCGGCAAGGATCAGTACGGCAAACAGCAGGTTGGTGATCGGGCCGGCCAGCACGATCAACGAACGTTGCCACAAGGGCTTTGCCTGAAACGTGCGATTGCGCTTCTCGGCGGGAAGAGCGAGCCACTCCTGGCTGGGCTGGCTGGCCGGGTTCATGTCCCCGGCAAACTGAACGTAGCCGCCAAGCGGCAAGGCAGAGAGCTTCCAGCGCGTGCCGCGCTTGTCAGTCCAGCCGGCGAGTTCCTTGCCGAAGCCGATCGAGAAGACGTCGGCCTTGACCCCGAACAAGCGGCCAACGAGATAATGGCCGAGCTCATGGATGAAGACCAATGGCCCCAGCACCAGCACGAAACCGAGCAAAGCGACAAGGATTCCAGGGCTTTCGATCTGGGGCATCAGCGTACGGGTTCCATCAGTTCGCGCGCCCTCGCCCGCGCCTCGGCATCAATCGCAATGACATCGTCAAGACAAGCGGGTGCCGGCATAGCGTTGCGCGACAGCACATCCTCAACCGATTGCACGATCCGGGTGAATGCAATCTGACCATCCAAGAACGCTGCCACGGCGATCTCGTTGGCTGCGTTCATCGTGGCAGGGGCTGCCCCACCTTCGATCACAGCGTTGCGGGCCAAGCGCGTAGCCGGAAAGCGGACCTCGTCCGGCGCGCGGAAAGTCAGCTGTCCGATGGCAGCCAGATCGAGCGGAGCGCAAGGCGTGTCCATCCGCTCGGGCCAGGCCAGCGCCGAAGCAATCGGCACGCGCATGTCCGACGGGCCGAGTTGGGCGAGAGTCGAGCCGTCGCGATATTCGACCATCGAATGCACGATCGACTGCGGGTGGACGATGATGCGCAGGCGTTCCACTCCTACGGGGAACAGATGAAACGCCTCGATGAACTCGAGACCCTTGTTCATCATCGTGGCGGAATCGACGCTGATCTTGGCGCCCATCGACCAGTTGGGATGCTTGACCGCTTCGGCCGGGGTCGCGCCGTGCAACTGCTTCAGCGTCCAATCGCGGAAAGGCCCGCCACTCGCCGTCAGCGTGATTGCATGAACGTGCGAGAGGTTGTTGCCAGCCAGACACTGGAAGATGGCATTGTGCTCGGAATCAACCGGAAGCAGCGTTGCCCCATGTCGCGCCACGGCCGCAGTCATGACGTCACCCGCGGAAACCAACGCTTCCTTGTTGGCCAGGGCGATCACGCCACCACGCTCGATTGCCGCCATGGTCGGGGCAAGCCCGGCGCATCCGACAATCGCAGCTACGGTGATGTCGGCGCCTCTCGAGGCCGCTTCGATCAAGGCCGCAGATCCCGCCGCTGCCTGCACATTGGTTCCGCCAAGAGCTTCGCGAAGAGCGGGCAGTGCTGTCTCGTCGGCGACCACCGCAACCTCGGCACCAAACTCGCGGGCCAGCTTGGCCAAGCCCTCGGCATCGCCATTGGCGGTAAGGGCGATAACACGCCAGTCATCGCGATTTCGCCTGATCAGGTCGAGCGTGGAGGCACCGATCGAACCGGTTGCGCCCAGAACGGAAATGGAGCGCGCCATCTGCCTCTAAAGTCCTGCCTGCGTTGCGGCCCAAGCCGTGCCGACGATGATGGCAACCGGGAGCAAGCCGTCAACCCTGTCGAACAAACCGCCATGTCCCGGAATCAGCCGCGAGGAGTCTTTCACACCCGCGCGGCGCTTGAGCCAAGATTCGTAGAAGTCGCCCATCTGCGCGAAGATGGCGAGAACCGCACCTGCAATTGCTGCCATGCCAAGATTGGCAACTTCCAGCGCTGCTGCAATGCTCGCTCCGGTCGGCCCGATGGCTGAGACGAGATAGCTTGCCGAAAACACCACCAGTGACGCCCAGATGCCTGCCGCGGCCATGCCGCCAAGCAGCCCAGACCAAGTCTTGGAGGGACTGATTTTGGGTGCGATCTTTGGCCCGCCGAGCGAACGGCCGGTGAAGTACGCGCCAGTATCGGTGCATATCACAAGCCCCAGCACGGCCAGCATCAGCGGTTCAGGCATTACGGCAAGAGCTAGTCCGCCCCACCCGACATAGACCGCGCCGAAGATCACCATCGATGAGAGGCGCGATGCGCTGTCAGCGATCTTGCCGACCAGTCGCACATACTCGACGAACACGCCGAGAGCCACAACGGCGACGAACAGGTCCAGCCAAAGGCCGCCCGCCCAGAAGGCGGCGCCCGCGATCGCCAGCATGACAACGGCCGAAGCGAGACGCACGCCGAGGTCCGATTTCCTGGGAGCCTCTGCCGCGCTCGGGGTTACTTGGGGTTCAGCGTCCACCAAAGCGCCTCTCGCGCGATCCGAACTGCTCCAGCGCCTCGCGCAGGTGGTCGCCCGAAAAGTCCGGCCACAGCACGTCGGTAAACCACATCTCGGCATAAGCCGCCTGCCACAGCAGGAAGTTTGATAGGCGAATCTCGCCCGAGGTGCGAATCAGCAAGTCAAGCGGCGGCAGGCAGGCAGTATCGAGTTCGGCCTCGATGGCCTCGGGCGTGATCGCACCCTTGGCCGCAGCCTTGGCCGCCGCCCGCGCGATTTCCTGCTGCGAACCGTAGTTGAGCGCGATGGCCAGCGTCGTGCCGGTATTGCCCGCAGTGCGCGCCATGGCATCTTCGATCAGTTCCACGATATCGGGCGCAAGCACCTGATAATCGCCGATGATCTTCAGCCGGGTGTTGTTGCTGACGAGCTCTGCAAGATCGTTGCGGATGAACGTGCGCAGCAGCCCCATAAGGTCGGCAATCTCGTCCGCTGGCCGCTTCCAGTTCTCGGAAGAGAACGCATAGAGCGTCAGCGCCTCAAGGCCCATGTCGCGCGCGGCGCGGGCAATTTCGCGCACCGTGTCGACACCGCGCTTGTGACCAAAGGCACGCGGCATCATCCGCTTCTTCGCCCAGCGGCCATTGCCGTCCATGATGATCGCGACGTGCCGCGCGCCATGGGACGCGCTGCCGCCAGTCGAGGCGGGGACCGCCGTCACTTGCCGAGGATTTCCTTTTCTTTGGCCACGGCCGCTTCATCGGCCTGCTTGATGATATCGTCTGTCAGCTTCTGCAGGTCGGTCTCGGCGCGCTTGCGCTCGTCTTCCGAGATTTCCTTCTTGTTCTCGTCGGCCTTGAGCGCATCCATGCCATCGCGACGAACGTTGCGGATCGCGATGCGGGCGTTCTCGGCATACTTGCTGGCAAGCTTGGCCAGTTCCTTGCGACGCTCCTCGGTCAGGTCCGGAATCGGCAGACGCAGGGTCTGGCCATCGCTGATCGGATTGAGGCCAAGACCGGCCGAACGGATCGCCTTTTCCACCGGGGTGACGTTGGACTTGTCCCACACCTGCACCGCAAGCATGCGCGGCTCGGGCGCGGAAACGCTGGCGACCTGCGACAGCGGCATGTGGCTGCCATAGACCTCGACCGTGATCGGATCGAGCAACGCGGTGTTGGCGCGCCCGGTGCGCAGGCCGGAAAGATCGCCCTTGAGCGATTCCACCGCGCCCTTCATGCGGCGTTCGAGATCGGCCTTGTCGTACTTTGCCATGGCTCAGGCTCCTTGTCTGACGATCGTCTGCGTCCCCTCGCCCGCAAGCACGCGGGCGAGATTGCCGCGCTCGCGGATCGAGAAGACGACGATCGGAATGTTGTTGTCACGGCACAGCGCCACGGCGCTCGCATCCATGACCTTCAGGTTGTCTGCCAGCACCGTGTCGTAATCCACGGTTTCATAACGCTTTGCCGTCGCATCCTTCTTCGGGTCGGCGTCATATACGCCGTCCACGCTGGTGCCTTTCAGGAGAGCGTCGCACTTCATCTCGGCGGCGCGCAGCGCAGCACCGGAATCGGTGGTGAAATAGGGCGCGCCAACGCCCGCCGCAAAGATCACGATGCGGCCCTTTTCGAGGTGGCGTTCGGCACGGCGTCGGATCACCGGCTCGCACACCTTGTCCATCTCGATCGCCGACTGCACGCGGGTCGGCACGCCAAGCTGCTCAAGCGCCGACTGCATTGCCAGCGCGTTCATCACCGTGGCGAGCATGCCCATGTAGTCAGCTTGGGCGCGATCCATGCCCTTGGCAGCGCCCGCAATGCCGCGGAAGATGTTGCCACCGCCGATCACCAGGCAGATCTCGAGGCCGCTGTCGCGCGCGTCCTTAACTTCCTGCGCAACGCGGGCGACATAGTCCGTGTCGATCCCGAACTGCTGTTCCCCCATCAGCACTTCGCCCGAGAGCTTCAGGAGGATGCGCTTGTAGCTGGGGACGCTCATGGATGGGATGCACTCGTAACCAAAGGGAAGTGGTCGCCCTTATAGCCCTGTAAAGGGGCCTGCCAAGGGCGCAGGCATAACAATCCCCGCACCGACGGACCAGATAACCGGTCCGTCCATGCGGGGATCGTTTGGTACAGACTTACTTGATGCCGGCGGCAGCAGCCACTTCGGCAGCGAAGTCGGTCTCTTCCTTCTCGATGCCTTCGCCGAGCTGGAAGCGGACATAGTCCTTGAGCACGATCTTCGTGCCGGCTTCCTTGCCAGCGGCATCGACGACCTGCTGGATGGTCGACTTGTTGTCCATCACGAAGATCTGCGAAAGCAGCGCGTTCTCCTTGGCGTACTTGGCGACAGCGCCGTCGACCATCTTCGCCTGGACTTCGGCAGGCTTGCCGCTCTCGGCTGCCTTTTCAGCCGCGATCTTGCGCTCGCGGGCGATCAGTTCGGCGTCGAGCTGGTCGGCGGTCAGCGCCTGCGGGAAGGCAGCAGCGATGTGCATCGCGATCTGCTTGCCGAGTGCTTCGAGCTTGTCAGCCGCAGCTTCGGATTCGAGCGCAACGAGCACACCGATCTTGCCGAGGTTGGTGGCGGCCGCGTTGTGCATGTAAGGCACGACAACGCCGTTCGACACTTCAACGTGCTTGATGCGGCGCAGCTGCTGGTTTTCGCCGATGGTGGCGACGTTGTTGGTCAGCTTGTCGGCAACCGAACCACCGTCCGGATAGGCAGCAGCCTTAAGCGTCTCGACGTCAGAAGCGCCTGTGGTCAGCGCAACTTCGGTGGCCTTGCGCACGAAGTCCTGGAACTGATCGTTCTTGGCGACGAAGTCGGTTTCCGAGTTCACTTCGACGGCAACGCCCTTGGTGCCCGAAACGGCGACGCCAACGAGGCCTTCAGCCGCGGTACGGCTCGACTTCTTGGCAGCGGCAGCCAGACCCTTGGCGCGCAGCGCGTCCACGGCGGCCTCGAAGTCGCCGCCGGCTTCGTCGAGAGCCTTCTTGCAGTCCATCATGCCGGCGCCGGTGCGCTCGCGCAGGTTCTTCACGTCAGCGGCGGTGTAAGCCATTGCGTTGATCCTTTATCTTGAAAACACAGGAAGGCCGCAGCACTGCCGCGGCCCGTAAATCGCATCCGGGTCAGTTCGGTGACGGCCCGCCATTGCAAGCGGGCCGTCACTCGAAAAACCGGATCAGGCTTCAGCCGTAGCTTCTTCAGCCAGCGGCTCGGCCATGGCGCCGAGGTCGGCACCTGAAGCGATCGCAGCGTCACGGCCACCCTTGGTGGCGGCTGCGGCAACGGCTTCGCAGTACAGGCGGATGGCGCGGCTTGCGTCGTCGTTCGCCGGAACCGGGAACGCGATGCCGTCGGGCGAGACGTTCGAGTCGAGGATCGCGACGACCGGGATACCGAGGACGTTGGCTTCCTTGATCGCCAGCTCTTCCTTGTTGGCGTCGATCACGAACATAACGTCCGGAATGCCGCCCATGTCGCGGATGCCGCCCAGCGACAGCTCGAGCTTGTCGCGCTCACGGGTCAGCTGCAGGACTTCCTTCTTGGTCAGACCGGCAGTGTCGCCTGCGAGCTGCTCTTCCAGCGCCTTGAAGCGCTTGATCGAACCCGAGATGGTCTTCCAGTTGGTGAGCATGCCGCCCAGCCAGCGGTGGTTGACGTAGTGCTGACCGGCAGCGCGCGCGGCCTGCGCGATCGGCTCCTGCGCCTGGCGCTTGGTGCCGACGAACAGGACCTTGCCGCCAGCCTGGACGGTCGCCGAGATGAACTCGAGCGCGCGGGCGAACAGCGGAACGGTCTGCGACAGGTCGAGGATGTGGATGCCGTTGCGGGCGCCGAAGATGTACGGCTTCATCCGCGGGTTCCAGCGGTGGGTCTGGTGGCCGAAGTGGGCCCCGGCTTCGATAAGCTGATGCATCGTGACGACTGGTGCCGCCATGGGTAATTCCTTTCCGGTTGTGCCTCCGGGACGCTGGAACCGCTGCGGAGCCCCCGCTGGCGGCACCGGTGAAAGTGCATCCCGTGTGGATTGTTCGCATTGTTCTGCCAGCACCATGCCAGACAGCTTCGTGCGAACGCGCCGCCGTTAGAGGATGGCGGGGGAAAAATCCAGCATTGAATCGCTGACGTGTCCTCACGCACCGCACGATGCTTGATCGAGATTAATCCGCCCAGGAGGCAAAAAATACGCCCGTCAAATCAGGAAGTTGGTGGGACTCACGGCGAATTCGGGTGCAGCACGCCTGTTGCGGCTTGACGGAACAGAACAAAACAGGAACATTAGCTCCATATCCGAATCAGTCATCGGACAGTCAGGAACGATAGCTCAATCCACAGGTTATCCACAGGCGAATCGTAAAGAGATTCTTAACCAGGTGGATCTGGCAGAACGCAGGGAATGGTCCAATGCTCGCTCTTGTTTGCACAGTCGTCTTCGCAGCCGCAGCCACCTTCGCCGTGGGCGTGATCTTCATGACGATGCAGGGGCGCAAAGAGCAGATCGTTGCCCTTCTGGCTGAATACCGCTCGCTTGAGCGTGACCCCGAATTCCTCGTCCGCATCACCAGCCACGAAGCCGAATCGCCGCGTGCCTTTGCCGCCCCGCAACTGCGCCGCACTGCGCGCCGCGCATTCAAGCAGGCGGAAGCGGCTCGCTCCGCACGCTCGCTGCGCGCTGCCGCCTGACCCGGGCATAGCGCACTACACCAACCGGGATCAGCAGCAGGTAAACAATGCAGATCCCGGATAGCGTCAGCCAGGGTTCGCTCAACAGCGCCGCAATCACCAGGCCAAACAAGGCGATCAGTTCGAGCCGCACGCTGCGCCGCGGCCGAAGCGACGACCAGCTCAGCGTAGCCAGATTGGAAATCATCAGGAACGCGACCAGCACAAGCCATGGCCCGACCAGCAACGGCTCGCGGAACACTGGATTGTCAGTGGCAATCCACAGGTAGAGCGGCAGGAACGCCAAGCCTGCCCCTACCGGTGCCGGCACACCCGTCAGGAATCCAGCTGACTTGTGCGGCTGTTCCTCGATGTCGATGCGAGCATTGAATCGGGCCAGCCGAAGTGCGCAAGCGATCGCCACGGCAAGAGCTGCAAACCAGCCCACTCGCGGCGCCTCCTGCAAGGACCACAGGAAAAGAATCAACGCGGGCGCGACGCCAAACGAGACGTTGTCCGCCAGACTGTCGAGCTCTGCGCCAAAGCGCGATTGTGCGTTAAGCAGGCGGGCGATCCGGCCATCGATACCATCGAGCAGGCCTGCGATAATGACAGCAGCAACAGCCTTGCGCCAATCCTCGGCAACCTGCAGCGGATCGGTGCCGGACGCTGCAGTAACCGCGAACCGTATGCCGGTAAGGCCCGAGCAAAGCGCGGCAGTGGTAATCGCATTCGGGGCCATGGCCCGCAGCGTAAGGCCGCCGGGCAGGCGCCCGCGACGGAGGCGAGCCGCCCTGCCCTCGTCGATCATTGGCCGATGCCTTCGATCATCGGAGCTTCGCCGATCTCGGCAAGGATCGTCTCCCCCGCCACGCACTTCTGGCCCATGAGCACTTTCGGCTCGGTCCCGGCCGGCAGATAGACATCAACGCGGCTGCCGAAGCGGATCAGCCCCACGCGCTGTCCCACCGCCACGATGTCGCCGCCCTTCACGAACGGCACGATGCGGCGTGCTATCAGACCGGCGATCTGCGTAAAACCAATCTGCACCCCATCGCCGCGTTCAACGAGGAAGTGCTGGCGCTCGTTCTCTTCACTCGCCTTGTCGAGGTCTGCATTCACGAATTTGCCGGGGATATAGACCACCCGTCGGATCGTCCCGGCGATCGGAGAGCGATTGATGTGTACGTCGAACACCGACATGAAGATCGAAACGCGGGTGACCGGTTCCGGGTCCATGCCACGAACGCCCGAGCCATCGTCGGCGCAGAGTTCGCGCGGCGGCGGCACCTTCTGAATCAGGGTGATCAGGCCATCAGCGGGAGACACAACGAACTTGTCGTCCCTTGGCGTCACGCGCACGGGATCGCGGAAGAAAGCCAGCACGCCCAAGGTCAGGAAAGCGAGCGGCCAGGCAATCGTTTCCCAGGCCATGAACGCTGCACCAGCGCTCAAGGCTGCGGCAATCAGGCCAAACTTGCGACCTTCGGGATGGATGGATGGCCATGACCAACCGGCGGAACCGCGACCACGGTTATCGAGAATTTCTCCGGACATGCGCCCCATCTAGGCGTTGGCTCGCGCCAGAACAAGCAATCATCCCTGCTTCTGCCACGGGGCGGACACCCTTGGCGGCATGACCCGCCCGAGAAATGCAATGACCGCCTCGTTGAAAAGGTCGTTGCGATCGCCCGCGACCATATGCCCCGCACCGCCAATATCGGCCACTTCCAGATGAACGATCCGCTCTGCCAGATGGTCCACGCCTTCATCGGTGACGATGTCGGACTTCATGCCGCGCACCAGCAAGCTTGGGACCGACTGTGTCCAGTCCGCTGCGGCAATCATCTCTTCGAGGGAAATACCCGGGTTCCCGCCAGTCAGGAACTTCGGGTCCCAATGCCAGTAGAAGCGCCCATCGCTTCCCTCGCGCAGATTCTTGCGGAGGCCGTCGAGCCGCGCCGGGCGCTTGCGATCCGGGTAGTAGGCAGAGATCGCATCAGCAGCCTCTTCCAGCGATGCAAAGCCGTTCGGATTGGCGGACATGAAGCCGACGATCCGGTCGACGCCCGATTCGGACAATCGCACCACGACATCGACAAGCACCAGTGCCGCCGGAACCGTGCCATGGCACGCCGCAGCCATTGACGACAGACCACCCAGCGATGCGCCTACGAAGGCAAACGGCCCTCGAACACGCTTGGTAATACTGGCGAGGTCGCCCGCCCGTCGCTGCAGCGAATAGTCACCGTCCGGCTCCCAGTCGCTCTCGCCATGACCGAGCAGGTCGTAGTTGATCACGTGATAACCGGCCGAAGCCAGTTCCTGACCGGCCCGATCCCAGCTGTGCCGGGTCTGCCCGCCGCCATGCCCGAGGATGACGGTCGGCGCATTGGGATCACCCAGCTCGTCTGCAACAATGGACAAGTTGCCTGAAACAGGGATGCGGATCTTCGTCATGCTGCGCAGCGTTGCGCAACTGCCATCGCAGCGCAACCGCAATTAATTGGCCGATTAAGTCCCGGCTGTATGGCGGGGGTCGCTCTGCAGCAGGAGCGAAGGGCTGGTGGTGGACAGGGCTAGATTCGAACTAGCGTACGCTTGCGCGGGCAGATTTACAGTCTGCTGCCTTTAACCACTCGGCCACCTGTCCACACCAGTGCTGCCGGTGCCGGTTCTTCCCGAAGAAAGACCCGATTTTCGAAGTCTCCGAGGAGACCGTCCGGCCGAGTGGCGGCCCCTTTGGCGAAGCTGGACTTGCCTGTCAATGGGCAGGCTGGCATGCGCGACACGAAATTTTTCAACAAGCTTGCAGAGAAGGTCTCCCGATGCCCCGCAATGACGATCAACCGAAGGGCCGTGCGCTGCGCGGCCGCGCCGGCCGCAACAGGGGTGGACGCGGCTCGGGCCGGGGCAGCGCGGGCTCGATCCGCCTGTGGGGTCGGCACGCCATCGAGGCTGCGCTGACCAATCCCAACCGCGATGCCAAGAAGCTGTGGGGCACGCGCGAGGCGATCCAGGCCATGCTCGACGATCACGACGCCGAATTGCCCGCCTCGCTTCCGGTGGAATATGCCCAGGCGGCAGACCTTGCGCGCCTTGTCGCCAAGGACGCACCACACCAGGGCCTCGTGCTCGATTGCGCCCCGCTCGACGATGTCGCGCTCGACGACGTTCTCGACGAATCCGAGGGCCGCACCATCGTCGTGCTCGATTCTGTCACCGATCCGCACAACGTCGGCGCGATTCTCCGCTCCTGCGCCGCCTTCAATGTCGCCGCACTCGTCACGCAGGACCGTCATGCGCCGCCCGAATCGGGCACGCTCGCCAAGTCGGCTTCGGGCGCGCTGGAGATCGTGCCGTGGGTCCGCGTTGTGAACCTGTCGCGCGCGCTCGAGCGGATGAGCGAGGAAGGCTACTGGCGCATCGGCCTCGACGGCGATGGCAAGGCAGTATTCCCCTCCGCCGTTCCCGCAGGCCCGGTCGCGCTGGTCCTTGGCGCCGAGGGCGAAGGGCTGCGCCACAACGTTGCCCAGCACTGCGACGCGATAGCGCGCCTGCCGATTGCTTCGGCCATCGAAAGCCTTAACGTGTCGAACGCCGCGGCCATCGCGCTCTATGCGGTCGCCACGCGCGAGGGATAAGCACGACAGGAGGGGCAGATGCGGCGTTATTGGGCTTTGGCGGCGGCAACGCTCGCCACACTGCTGCTGGCAGGCTGCCTGCTCCTCCCCGGCAAGTTCACCTCAGGCATAGACCTGCGCAAGGACGGCAGCTTCAGCTTCACCTACAAGGGCGAGATCCATGTCCTCGCCCTGTCGAAGCTCGCCGCCGAGGAGCGCAACCGCAAGAACGAGACCGCGACTTTCGAACCTTCGACCTGTTTCGATGACGAGAAGGGCGAGGAACGGACCTGCACCGCCGACGAAATCGCGGAGCAGAAGAGGGTCTGGGAGGAAGACGTTGCCGCCAGCAAGGCTGCAGCTGAGGAAAAGAAGAAATCCGACGAGCAGATGGCCAAGGCCATGCTCGGCGGCATCGACCCATCCGATCCACGCGCCGCGCAGGAGTTCGCCGAACGCTTGCGCCGTCAGAGGGGCTGGAAGTCGGTCATCGACAAGGGCGATGGCAAGTTCGAAGTCGAATACGCGATCACCGGCAAGCTGACCCATGATTTCAGCTTCCCGATGGTGGAAAAGCTGCCGATGGTCATGCCCTTCGTCACAATGATCCGTCGTGCTGATGGCAGCGTGCGCATCGATGCACCGGCATTTGCCTCGGGCGCGGCAAGCTCTCCGATCATGGGCATGGCCGCCATGGCCGCCGATGAAAAGAGCGCAAAGGCCGGTGGCGATGGCATGCCCGTGCTCGACGGCGTGCTGACGCTGACCACCGACGGCGAGATTCTCGCGAACAATACCGACGAGGGTCCTGCCATGTCGCCTTCGGGCAGGACGCTGCAGTGGAAGGTCAACGAACGCACCAAGGAAGCGCCGACCGCCCTCATCCGCATCGTCACATGAAATAAGCCGCGCCGGTCTGGCTGACCGACGCGGCTCCAAAATTCCCCGGGCCTGAAGTCCCGGTCAGTCAGCGATCAGTTGACCGCGTCCTTGAGGCCCTTGCCGGCCTTGAACTTGGGTTGTGCCGAAGCCTTGATCGACATCGGCTCACCGGTACGCGGGTTGCGACCGGTCGATGCCTTGCGCTTGGCCACCGAGAAGGTGCCAAAACCGACAAGGCGCACTTCGTCGCCCTTGGCCAGGGCACCGGAGATCGATTCGAAAACGGCCTCGACGGCCTTGGTCGCATCGCCCTTCGACAGGCCGCTGACATCGGCGACGGCGCCGATCAGATCGTTCTTGTTCATTGCGGAACCCCCTAAGTCTTTTGTCTTGGGTTGAATGGAATTGAGTCGCCTTTCGGGTGCACGGAAACAAGCCGAGAAACAATCACCTGTCAAAGGCTATTCGGCTCTGCCCAGCCCGGAATCACCTTATTTTTAGCCACTTTTCAGAACAGGAAAGGGGTGCACGCAACAATTGTGCGCACACCCCTCCCGAACTTGCACTTAACAAAGGTTAATGGGCAGTCGGCGCAGCCCCTGTCGCGCCGGCCGGTGCGGTCGGCTGCGAGGCAAGATCGTCAGCCTCGGTCCACTCGATCGCCTGCGGCACCGATGACAGCGCGCGGGCCAGCACCTCGTCGACATGGCTGACCGGCACGATTTCCAGACCTTCCTTGATGTTGGCCGGAATCTCGGCAAGATCCTTGCGGTTCTCCTCGGGGATCAGCACCGTCTTGATGCCGCCACGCAGCGCGGCAAGCAGCTTTTCCTTCAAGCCACCGATGGCCAGCACGCGGCCACGCAGCGTGACTTCACCGGTCATTGCCACTTCTGCGCGCACCGGAATACCGGTCAGCGTGGAGACCATGGCGGTGACCATGCCGATGCCCGCGCTCGGGCCGTCCTTCGGCACGGCGCCCTCCGGCAAGTGGATGTGCAGGTCCTTGCGATTGAAGATCGAAGGCCGGATGCCATAGGCCGGGCTGCGCGCCTTGACGAAGCTGAACGCCATCTGGACGCTCTCGCTCATCACCTCGCCCAGCTTGCCGGTGGTCTTGACCGCGCCCTTGCCGGGCACTGTCACGCTTTCGATCGTCAGTAGTTCACCGCCCACCTCGGTCCAGGCGAGGCCCGTGACGGCGCCGACCTGATTCTCCTCGTCGGACACGCCGTGACGGAACTTGCGTACGCCGGCAAAGTCCGAAAGGTTTTCCGGCGTGATCGTGACCGACTTGGTCTTGCCTTCAAGGATCTGTCGCAGCGACTTGCGCGCAAGACGCGCCACTTCACGCTCCAGCGTGCGCACGCCAGCTTCGCGGGTGTAGTAGCGGATCAGGTCGCGCAGCGCTTCGGTCTCAAGCGTGAACTCGCCCTTCTTGAGGCCGTGCGCCTCAACCTGCTTGCGCACCAGATGGCGCTCGGCGATCTCGACCTTCTCGTCTTCCGTGTACCCCTCGAGCCGGATGATCTCCATGCGGTCCAGCAGCGGCTGCGGCAGGTTCAGGCTGTTCGCCGTGCAGACGAACATCACGTCCGAAAGGTCGAAATCGAGCTCCAGGTAGTGGTCCTGGAACTTCGCGTTCTGTTCGGGGTCGAGCACTTCCAGCAGCGCCGAGGCCGGATCGCCCCGGAAGTCCTGACCGAGCTTGTCGATCTCGTCGAGCAGGAACAGCGGGTTCGCAGTGCCAGCCTTCTTGAGGTTGGTCACGATCTTGCCCGGCAGCGAGCCGATGTAGGTGCGGCGGTGACCGCGGATCTCGGCCTCGTCGCGCACACCGCCGAGCGACTGGCGCACGAACTGGCGCCCTGTCGCCTTGGCGATCGACTTGCCGAGCGAGGTCTTGCCAACGCCCGGAGGCCCGACAAGGCACAGGATCGGCCCCTTCAGCTTGTTGGTGCGCGCCTGGACGGCAAGATACTCGACAATACGGTCCTTGACCTTGTCCAGCGCATAGTGATCCGCATCGAGCACGGCCTGTGCAGCCGGAATGTCCTTCTTCAGCTTGCTGCGCTTGCCCCACGGCAGGCCCAGCAGCACGTCGAGGTAGTTGCGGATGACGGTCGCCTCGGCGCTCATCGGCTGCATCGTCTTGAGCTTCTTGAGCTCAGCCGTCGCCTTGGCCTTGGCTTCCTTCGACAGCTTGAGAGTGTCGATCTTCTCCTGAAGCTCGGCAATCTCGTTGGCTTCCTCGCCATCGCCGCCACCCAGTTCCGACTGGATCGCCTTGAGCTGTTCATTCAGGTAGTATTCGCGCTGGGTCTTTTCCATCTGGCGCTTCACGCGGCCACGGATCTTGCGCTCCACCTGCAGCACGCCCAGCTCGCCCTCCATGAAGGAAAGCACCATCTCGAGCCGCTTCATCGGGTCGGTTTCGGAAAGTACTGCCTGCTTGTCGGCCACCTTGGCTGCAAGGTTCGCCGCAACCGAATCCGCAAGCTTCCCGGCATCCTCGATATCGCCAAGCTGGCCGCCGGCATCCTGCGGCAGCTTCTTCGAAAGCTTCGCGTATTCGGCGAACTGATCGACGACCGAGCGCATCATCGCGGAAATCTCGGTACTCTCGGCCACTACGGCTTCCTGCGGCTCGACCTGCGCAACCAGCATCGCGCCATGCGTCGTCGTCTCTTCGCGCAGGCCTTCAAGGACCGCGCGATCACGCCCTTCGACGAGCACGCGCACCGTGCCGTCTGGCAGCTTCAGCAATTGCAGCACACTGGCGATCACGCCGGTATCATACAGATCGTCGCGATCCGGATCGTCGCAGCCCGGATCGAGCTGGGCGAGCAGGAAAATGTCCTTGTTGCCGGCCATGGCCGCTTCCAGCGCCGCTACCGATTTCTCGCGCCCGACAAAGAGGGGCACGACCATGCCGGGGAAGACGACGATGTCGCGAAGGGGAAGCAGGGGATAGAGATTCATGGGCACTTCGTTTCCGTCCTGCCGGGCACGCCGCCCGGCGCTTTCCCGGGATATGGGGAGCGCGCGCGTCTGTCGCAATGGCTTTTGCCATATCGGCTGTGGATCACGACAACTCTGGCGCAGTCTGATCCTCTTCCCGGCGAAAGCCGTAAACCGGATGTTAGGTATAAATACGCATTGGAAGTCGGGGACGGGAAAGGTTGCCACACCGGATGCTGCGTACACGAACAACACTGATCGTCGGCGCAGGCGCGAGCGCCGAACTGCAATTTCCGACCAACGCGGAACTTCTTGCCCGCATCATCCAGGGCTATGACTTCAAGCGCGCCAACTCGGAAACGTCGACGCGCGACGGCCAGTTGCTTCTGCGCAACATCTACAAGCTTGCGGAAAGGTTGAACAAAAAGGTCGGCGACGTTGCGGCCGCCGCCGAACGCCTGCGCAATGCCTGCCGCCTCGGTCGCTCGATCGATACCGTGCTCGAACAGTATGATCATGACCCCCTCGTCGTCGCCTGCGGCAAGCTGGCGATCACGTTCTTCATGGGTCAGGCCGAATCACGCAGCAACCTCAAGGACGCTCCCCGCGTCGAAGGGGAATTGCCGTTGCAGGGCAAGATCGCGGAATACTGGATCTATCAGCTCGGCCAGTTGATCACGTCGGGCGTGCCGCGCAGCAAGATTGGCCAGACGCTCGAACAGCTCACCATCATCAACTTCAACTACGACCGCTCGGTCGAGCATTTCCTGCCCTACGCGCTGGTCATGGCCTATGGGATAGAGCTCAAGGAAGCGCAGCAGGTCATTGCCGAAAAGCTCGACATCGTGCACCCGCATGGCTCCATTGGCCGCCTGCCATGGCAGAAGGGCGAAGCACCCCAGGCCGAATGGGGCGTTGAGCAGCCGTGGAACATCCACGCCATCGCTGCCCAGTTGAAGTCGCTCAACGAACGCAGCACCGATCGCAATGCCTTGCGCGATATCCGCCTGTCCGTGGCCAGTGCGAAGCGCCTCGTGTTCCTGGGCTTTGGCTTCCAGCCCCAGAACGTCGACTTGCTGTTCGAGAATACGCTATCGCATAACCCCGAAGTGCTGATCTCCACTTACGGCATGAGCAGCGGCAATGCCGCAACCGTCGCCCAGATGATCCGCCGCCTTGCCGGGCTGGAAAGCGCCGACCAGTTGATGATCTCGCCGAACAAGGCCTGGGAAGTCCTGCGGGATTTTTCGCTACTGTTGGAGAGTTGAGGCCCCGGCTGCACGGAGAAGCAATCTCAACGTGCGGAAGGCAGCGGCTGCACCACCGGTTCAGAGACGAATATCGGAGCGGGCGGCGCAGCAGAAACCGGCTCGCTGGCCGCAGCAGGCATCGCGGGCGGCGGTGTCGGCGTGATCGCCGGCAGGACTATCGACCCTTCCTTCTGGAAGTCCGCCTTGCCCTTCAGCGCGTCGATCTCGGCCTGCCGGGTCTTGAGGTAAAGCTCGCGATAGGACGCGTAAGGGTTCGATTCCTCGCGGATGCGCTTGAACAGTTCGTCGTTCGCCACACGCTCGTCTAGCGAGCGGATGACGAAGCTCCCGTAGACATAGCCCGGATTGCGCAACGGACCGCCGACGGCAAACGGCATCAGGAAACGATCAAGCCCAAGCCCGATCACGTCGCGCAGCGTCGTCGGACCGACCAGCGGCAGGAACATGTAAGGTCCCGGCCCGATGCCATAATAGCCGAACGTATAGGCAAACCCGTTGCGACGATACGGCAGGTTGAAAGGCTTGTTCTTCGCAACGTCAATCACGCCGCCGATCCCGATCGTCGAATTGATCGCGAACCGGCCGACTGTCTCGGCGGCCTTCCCCGGTTTCAGTTGCAGAAGATAGTTCAGCGCGACGATCGGCTCGGTCAGGTTGCGCAGGAAGTTCCTGAGACCCATGCGGATCGGACGCGGCACGCCCTTTTCGTAAACGTTAGCAATCGGCGCGATCACCGCGTCGTCCACCGCCTGCACCGCGTCGTAGCTCGCCTGATTGACCGCCTGCATCGGGTCTTGCTGCGGCGTCTTCTCGCCCGATACCACGATCGCCTGGTCATCCTGCTCGATCTGGTCGAGCGATGGGGCCGGGGCCTGCGGCAAGGCAACGGGTGTTGCGGGCTGTGGTTCAGTGGGTGTTTCGGCAGGAAGCGGCGTTGCTGCACTGGCAGAGGCGCCTTGTGCATCCTGCACCAGCGCGACCTCCGGTTCCGCTGGCCCATCCGCAACGGGAACGGCAAGCAGGGCAGCGCTGGCAAGCAAGGTCACACTCAAGCAGGAATTCCTGTCCGGTTTTTCAGTTTACCGCACAGCCTTGGCCTGCCCCCAGCCATGCCGCAAGTCATCGAATCGCAATTCATCGCCAGCCCGCACCGGCCTGACTGGTCAAACCACTGGTCAGAACGGCAGCTTGAAGCCCGGCGGGATGCCCGCAGCCATCTGTACCTTCTGCATTTCCTCTGCGGCTGCGGCATCGGCCTTGCCGCGCGCGTCGTTGAACGCTGCCGCAACCAGGTCCTCGAGGATGCCCTTCTCGGAGGGTGCCAGCAGGCTCTCGTCAATGCTGACGCCGATCACCCGCCCCTTGGCCGAGGCCTTGATCTTCACCAGCCCACCGCCGGCCGCACCCTCGACTTCGATATTGTCGAGCTTGCCTTGAGCGTCTTCCATCTGCTTCTGGATGGTCTGCGCCGCCTTCTGGGCGGCCTGGATCATCTCTTCCATCGACTTCATGCGCGTTTGCTCCAGGGTCTCTTCTCGTGCTCTCGCGAGCTTTCCTCATCAATGATCACCGCGCCCGGAAAAGCTGCCAGCGCCGCCTTGACCAAAGGATCTTCCTTCATCGCCGCGTCCGCCGCTGCCACCTTCTCGGCCTTGGCTTCCTCGAGGCTCGGGCGGGCATCGCCCTCCCCGCGCTCGATGATCCACGCCTCGCCAGTCACGTGATTCAGCGCGCGCCGGATATCCGCCGCCGGATCGTTCGGCAATCCCGGCGCCAACTGATAGCGCAGCAAGCCCGGCTTCAGTTCCACCACCCGCACGCCTAGCCGCATCGTCGATCCAACCAGCGGCGAGACATGCTCGACCTGCTCGACCAGCGCCTCCCAGTCCATCGACGGCGCGGTAGGCGCCTGCGCCACGGGAGCCGAAGCAGCGCCGCCGTCAGCGGCCTGCGCCACCACGACGGGCCGCGAGGCGATCTCCTCCAGCTTTTTCACCAGCCCGCCCGGATCGGGCAGGTCCGCCGCGTGCATCGCCCGCAGCAGCGCCATCTGCGCCGCCACCAGCGGATCGGGCGCGACCTTCACTTCCTCGTAGCCCTTGAGCAGAAGCTGCCACAGCCGGTGCAACTGCCCTGCCGAAAGCGCCTTTGCCCAGCCTTCCAGCGCCTCGCGCTCCTCGGTCGAGCGCACATCCGGCCCCACGCCGCCGATCTGCGTCACCGTCACGCGGTGGACGACGTCCATCTGCGCCCGCATCATCGCGATCGGCTCGATCCCCAGCGCATACTGCTGCGCCACTTCGTCGAGCACCGTGGCGCCCTTTCCGGAAAGCACGGCATCAAGCAGGCGGCGCTGCATGGTCTTGTCGGCCAGGCCCAGCATCTGCCGCACCTGTTCCGCCGTCACCCGCGTCTTGCCGTCATCGCTGCCGACAAGATCGGCATGGCTGATCGCCTGGTCGAGGATCGAAAGGCCATCGCGCACCGATCCTTCGGCAGCAGCGGCGACCATCGCCAGCGCCTCGTCCTCGGCCTCGACACCTTCCTTGCCGCAGATCATGCCGAAGTGGCTGGCGAGCAGCGGGGCGGGAATGCGCTTCAGGTCGAACCGCTGGCAGCGCGACAGCACCGTCACCGGCAGCTTGTCGACTTCGGTTGTCGCAAAGAGGAACTTCACATGCGCCGGCGGTTCCTCAAGTGTCTTGAGCAAGGCGTTGAAAGCATTGCGCGACAGCATGTGGACTTCGTCGACGATGTAGATCTTGTAGCGCGCCGAAACCGCCGCATAGCGAACCGCCTCGATGATCTCGCGCACGTCATCGACGCCGGTATTCGACGCCGCGTCCATCTCGATCACGTCGATGTGGCGACCCTCGGCAATCGCTCGGCACGGCTCGCACACCCCGCAAGGATCAATCGTTGGCCCGCCCTGCCCGTCCGGGCCAATGCAGTTGAGCGCCTTGGCAATCAGGCGCGCGGTCGAGGTCTTGCCGACCCCGCGCACACCAGTCATCAGGAAGGCGTGGGCCAGCCGGTCACGCTTGATCGCGTTGGCCAAGGTCTGGACCATCGCGTCCTGCCCGATCAGTTCGGCAAAGGTCTGCGACCGATACTTGCGCGCCAGCACGCGATAGGGCTGCGCAGCGGGTGGCGCTGCGGCCTCGACGGTCGGAGCTGGCGCAGTCTCTCGCACTACTGGTGCAGGAGCAGGAGCAGGCGCTGGCGGGGCGGCAACCGGCGCCGGATCACCAAACATCGAGCTCTGCCCCGCCGCTTCGAGTTCGGCAGCGGAAGGCTTGTTCTCCTCCTCTTGCGGAGGATCGCCAAACATGTCGGTGGAATCGGCCATTGCTACCTTAGGTAAGCACTCGCAGCCCGAATGTCGAATGCCCGACAAACGGGAATCGGTGGATTGACTCATAAGTTGCAAAATGCAACTTTAAAGCCATGACGAAAGTGCTTTCAGGCCGCCTCACCGCCGATTTTGACCGCTCGCTGGTGGTCTTCGTGATCGGTATGCGCATCAACCACTTCCACAAGGTGGGCAAGTGGCTCCCAGTCGCCCGCGCCATGGGGCCGATGATCAGGGAATTGGCGGGCAACCCGCAAAGCGGCTATCTTGGCGTCGAGACGATGCTGCGCGGACCACGCACGGTGGTGATGATGCAGTACTGGCGCGATTTTGACAGCCTCGAAGCCTACGCCCGCGATCGCGACCAGAAGCACTGGCCTGCCTGGACAGCGTTCAACAAGGCCGTGGGCAGCAACGGCACCGTCGGCATCTTCCACGAGACCTACGCCGTCGCTGCCGGAGCTTACGAGACGATCTACGGCAACATGCCGCCGTTCGGTCTCGGCAAGGTCGCTGGACTCATCCCGGCCACCGGCAAGCGCAATGAAGCACGCTCGCGCATGAAAGCCGCAACTGAGGGGTGAAATAGGAGCCGGCCGACCCGCCGCAACCCGTTGTGGCTGCTTCCTTCCGGACCTGACCAGGTTGGCGGACGCAAGCGTCCGACCGACTCCCGGCGCGGCATATGGAGAGGAAGCAGGGGCTTGTCCAGCCCCCAAGTGCTGTTCAGCGGCAGCGGCCCACTCCTCCGGCCCGGCATACCTGTCGAGGTATGCTTCGGGTGGCCGGGCCGGGGGAGCGGGCCGGTGCCGCAAGCCTTCCGCGGATGCGGAAGGCGCACCTGACTAACGAAAATTATCCGCGTAGCTCTGCAGCTTCAGCTTGCGCGGCGGCGTCGGGATCACCCGCACTTCGATGCCATAGCGATCCGCATAGGCCTGCGCTTCTTCCTGCGAATTGAACGCAAGCGTCACCTGGCTCTGCGTGTCGCCCGATCCGGCCCAGCCCATCAGCGGGTCGGGACGGCGTGCCTCGGCGGGTTCGAATTCGAGCAGCCAGTCGCTGGTCCGGGCCTTGCCGGACTGCATGGCGTTCTTCGGGCGCTGATAGATGCGTGCTGACATGGCTTCGCGCTTGCACACGAATCAGGCTGCAAATCAAGTCCGCTTTTGCGCGTTGAAGGCGTTCTTGGTCTTGAGGCTCGGGTCCTCGGCCCAAGGCTCGTCCGGCCAGCGATGCTTGGGGTAGCGGCCCTTCATGTCCTTGACCACATCGCGCCACGATCCGCGCCAGAATCCGGGCAGGTCGGCCGTCGTCTGGATCGGCTTGCCGCCGGGACTGGTCAGGCTGAGCAACAGCGGTCTTGGCGGTTGCCCCACGCAAGGATGCCGCTCCAGCCCGAACAGCGCCTGCACCCGCAATTCCACGCAAGGCCCGCCTTCATGACCATAGTCGATCGCGTGGCTGGTACCGGCAGGCGAGCGGAACTCGGCCGGGGCCAGCTTGTCGAGCGCCTGCCGCTCGTTCCAGTCGAGCCGATTGAGCAGCGCCTCGTGCAGCTTGCCTGCGCCCACTTGCAGATCGCGTCGACCCGCCAATAGCGGACCCAGCCAGTCCTCCAGCCCGTCGAGCAGCGACTGTTCCGACAATGCCTCCAACCCCGCATACCCTGCCCGGACGATCAGCGCCTTCGCTGCGTCACCAAGTGGCAGCAATGACAGACCACCCTCGCGCACTACTTGAAGCAGCTTTGCCGCCACCGCATCGCCATCGGGCTTGGGATCAGGCACCCGCGCCAGCACGATCGCACCCAACCGTCGCTCGAGCCGCGCTTCCACCCGCCCGTCAGCGGCATTCCACGTCAGCGAATGCCGCTCCTCCATCCGGTGCGAGAGGTAGCGCGAGACCTCCTCGTCCTCCAATGCCACCGCCGCCGTGATCCGCGCGCCCTTGGCCTCGCCTTGCGCGTCTCCGATAACCAGCCACTTCGCCGTCGCCAGCGGCGATGCCGAATCGAGCCGATAGCCTCGCCCGCCCGACGCCAGCCACTCCTCGCCCGAAGACCCCCGCGCCCGCGCAATCCGGTCGGGAAACGCCTCAGCCAGAAGCACGCCCAACGGCACCTCGCTCTTGCGTCCTTCGACAGGCTCAGGACGAGCGGGCTCGGCATCGGAACCCGGCTCAAACCCGTCTGAAGCCCGCTCATGCTGAGCTTGTCGAAGCACCTTGTTGGCAAGCTCCGCCCACCGCGCCGCCAGCTTGCGCGATGCCTCGGCCCTGCTCCCGCGCTCGCCCGCCCAGCGGTCCAGCCGCCGCGCCAGATCCTCGCCGCGTCCGCCAAGGCCACGCTCCTGCAGCAACAGGGCAAGTCGCGCTGCCTCGTCGGCCTGTCCGCGCTCTGCAGCAAACAACAGCATGTGCGCCAATGCGGGCTCCATCGGCAGGCGCGCCATCGCTCGGCCATGTACGGTAATCTCGAAATGATCCCGTTCACCCTGAGCCTGTCGAAGGGCCAGCGCACCCAAGGCCTGCAAGGCCCCTCGCGCCGCGGCCATCGCAGCCGTTGGCGGAGGATCGAGCCAAGCCATCCCCGCCGGATCGCCCGCCCCCACTGCGCCAGCGTCAGCGCCAACGGGGCCAGATCGCTCGTGACCACCTCGGGCGGATCAAACGCCGGTCGCCCCGCGTGTGCCGCCTCTTCCCACAGGCGATAGGCCACGCCCGGCCCCTGCCGCGCCGCACGCCCCGCCCGCTGCGCCGCCGAAGCCTGGCTCGCCCGCGTCGTCACTAGCCGCGTCACCCCTGCGGCCTTGTCGAACTCCGCCCGCCGCGAAAGGCCCGCGTCGACCACCACTGATACGCCATCCAGCGTCAGCGAGGTCTCGGCAATGCTCGTCGCCAGCACGATCCGCCGCCGCCCTTGCGCATCACGCCGGATCGCCGCGCGCTGCCCTGCGGGCTCCACCTGCCCATGCAGCGGCAACACCAGTGCCTGCGGCAAGCGCTCAGCCAGCAGTTCTGCCGTCCGCTCGATCTGTGCGACGCCCGGCAGAAACGCGAGGATATCCCCCGTCTCCTCGCGCCACGCCGTCTGGATGGCAGAGGCCATCGCTGCCTCGATCTTGACATCGGGCCGCGCACCCAGCCACTTGACCGTCAGAGGATGCGCCTTGCCTTCGCTCTCCACCACCGGGGCATCGCCAAGCAACGCGGCGAACCGCGATCCGTCGATGGTCGCTGACATCACCACGATGCGCAAATCCTCGCGCAGCACCCCTTGCGCCTCCACCGCAAGCGCCAGCCCGAGGTCGCTATCGAGGTGCCGCTCGTGCGCCTCATCGAACAGCACGGCGGAAATGCCCTGCAATTCCGGATCGTTCAGGATGGTCGAGACGAAGATCGCCTCGGTCATCACGATCACCCGCGTTCGGGCAGAGCGCTTCGCATCGAGGCGCGTAACATAGCCAATCGTCTGCCCGGCCTCCTCGCCCAGCAGTTCCGCCATCCGCTCAGCCGCCGCGCGCGCCGCCACGCGCCGCGGCGACAACACGATGACCTGTCCGCTGCACCACTTCTCGCCCAGCAAGGCTGGCGCAACCGCGGTCGTCTTGCCCGCCCCCGGCGGCGCGATCAGCACCGCGCTCGGCCCCGCGCGCAGGGCAGAAAGCAGGTCGGGCAGCACGGCGTGGATCGGCAGGTCGTTCACGCCATGCGCCTTAACGGCCTTTGCCCGCCCAAGGCAACGCTCCGGGAAACGCAGCCCCTTACAGATCGTTCATGGTCGATACCGAGCAAGCATGTTAGGGCCGGGAGAGATGAAGAGCACGCTGGAATTCGTCGTGGCGCTGACCACCGGCCTGCTGTTCAGCGGCGCGATGATCGGCGCCGTCATGCTTGGCGTCGGCGCTGTCTGCGGCGGCAGTTGCTACTGGTTGTGGCGGCGATTTGGCAGGCGCAAGTAACCTCAGCCCATGGGGTAAGGTATTTCGCGGCTAACCTTGTCGACTGCCTTCATCACATCGTCGCTCAGCACCAGATCGGCAGCGGCGAGGATCGCGTCGAGCTGACCTTCGGCCCCGACGCCGACGATGGTCGAAGCGACGAAGTCGTGTTGCTTGGACCAGGCCACGGCCATCGTTACCGGATCGAGCCCGGCCTCTGCGGCAACGCCCATGAATCGTTCGGTCGCGGCGATGCTGCGATCGTTGACGAAGCGCTTGCCCATCTGCGCCTGCCGCCCCTCCATCGCGAGATAGCGCGAGAACCGCGCGCCCTCGGGCCTTGCTCCACCGTTGTACTTGCCCGAAAGCACCCCGCCAGCGATTGGCGAATAGGGGATCAGGCTTACGCCCTCCTTGCGGCACACCTGCGCCAATTCGTCCTCGAAGCGGCGGTTGTTAAGGCTGAAATTGTTCTGGATCGTCTGGTAGCGCACTGTGCCAAGCCGTTCGGCGGTGGCCAGCGACTTCATCAGGCCCCAGCCCGTCTCGTTCGAACAGCCGGTGATCCGCACCTTCCCCGCCTGCACCAGTTCGTGCAGCACTTCCATCGTCTCGTCATAGGGCGTGTCGTGGTCGGGCCAGTGGGTCTGGTACAGATCGATGTAATCGGTGCCGAGCTTATTCAGGCTCGCATCTATCGCCGTTTCGATGTTGCGCCGGTCGAGCGCAGTCATGCCGCTGCGGCAGGGTGAGCGGAACCACACGTGGCTCGGGCCCGAAACCTTGGTTGCCAGCACGATGGCATCGCGCGGCTTGGTCTTGAGCCATTTGCCGACAATCTCTTCCGTCCGCCCCACCCACTTCACATCCGGCGGCACCGGATAGCCTTCGGCGGTATCGTAGAAGTTGATCCCCGCGTCATAGCAGCGATCGAGCACCCGCAGCGCTTCGGCCTCGTCCACCTGGCTGCCGAAGGTCATCGTCCCCATGCAGATGTCGGAAACGACAATGGCCGACCGGCCGAGGCGACGATGCTGCATCAGGCTCTCCCGTTATGATTATGAAACTGGATCAGAATCTCCGCGCCACGGCGAAGAGCGCGGCTTCGGTCATGGCGACCTTGGCCGCACTGGCCGGGAAACCGGCAATCGCATCGATCGCCCGCTGCGCATACATCCGCGCCCGCTCGCGCGTGGCGTTCACGGCATCGTGCCGGCGGATCAGCTCGATGGCGTGGGCAAGGTCTTCGTCCGAAGAGCGGTCGCCCGCAATCGCCTCCTGCCAGAACTTGCGCTCCTCCGCGTCGCCCCGCGCATAGGCGAGGATCACCGGCAGAGTCATCTTGCCTTCGCGGAAGTCGTCGCCCTGATCCTTGCCCATTTCGGCGACTTCGGAATCATAGTCGATCGCATCGTCGGCCAGCTGGAACGCGATGCCAAGGTTCCGGCCGTAGGAATCGAGCGCCAGCTCGTCAGCCTCGTCACGCTCGGCCACCACCGCGGCGATCCGGCACGCCGCCGAGAACAGCGCAGCCGTCTTGGCCGCAATGATGTCGAGGTACATTTCCTCGGTCGTCTCGATCTGCCGCTGCGCCACCAGCTGGTCGACCTCGCCCTCGGAGATCACCGCCGAAGCGTTCGAGAGGATGCGCAGCACCTTGAGGCTGCCGTCCTCGACCATCAGTTCGAAGCTGCGGCTGAACAGGAAGTCGCCCACCAACACCGTGGCCGGGTTGCCATAGACGATGTTCGCGGTCTTCTTGCCGCGCCGCATGTCCGAACCGTCGACCACGTCATCATGCAGCAGCGTTGCGGTGTGGATGAACTCCACCGCCGCCGCCAGCTTGTAATGGCGCGATCCGCCGTATCCCAGCAGTGAGGCGCTGGCGAGCGTGAGCATCGGGCGCATGCGCTTTCCGCCACCGGCGATCAGGTGCCCGGCCAGGGTCGGGATCAGCGGAATGCGCGATTGCATCCGGTCGAGAATCACGGCGTTGACGCTGTTCATGCCCTCGGCAACGAGGGCCATCATCGGCGCCAGCGAAGGTTCGGCCTTGCGCGGCAGGGTGTGGACGGTGGCAGTCATCGGCTAGACCGCTTGGCGACAAGGCGGGCGCTTGGCAAGACGCAACTTGCACTGTAGCGGCGCGTTACGACCTTTGGACGGGGAATGGGAATGAGCGAAGATCCGGTTCTGGCAAGTTATCGCCAGTCCATCGACAACATCGACGCGGCGATGATCCACATCCTTGCCGAACGCTTCCGCATCACCCAGGCCGTCGGCGCCTACAAGGCTGCCAACAAGCTCCCTGCATCCGATCCGGGTCGTGAAGAGCGCCAGATCACGCGCCTGCGCAAGCTTGCCGAGGACGCCAAGCTCGATCCCGAGTTCTCGGAAAAGTTCCTGCGCTTCATCATCCAGGAAGTGATCCGCCACCACGAACGCGCGGCGTCTTCGTCTTGATCCGCCCCTGACATCCGTCAGGGACTTGCGGCACCGGCCCGCTCCCCGCCCGGCCAACCACGAGAGTACCCTGAATGGGTGGCCGGGCGGGGGAGCGGGCCGGTGCCGAAAAGCTATCTGCGGATGCAGATAGCGTACTCAACAGAAGCCGCTTTCAATCCTCCAGCGGAACGCCCGGCACCTGCTTTGCGGTGCGGATCGTCAGCGAGGTCTTGACGCTCGCCACGTTGGGCGCAGGCGTCAGCTTGCTGGTCAGGAATTCCTGGAAGCTCTGCAGGTCGCGGCTGACGATCTTGAGGATGAAGTCGATCTCGCCATTGAGCATGTGGCATTCACGCACTTCGGGCAGCGTGCGCATGTGGTCTTCGAACTGGCGCAGCGATTCCTCGGCCTGGCTCTTGAGGCTGACCAGCGCGAAGACGGTGATCGCAAAACCCAGCTTCGAGGAATCAAGATCAGCGTGGTAACCGCGGATAACGCCGGCATCTTCCAGTGCGCGCACCCGGCGCAGGCAGGGCGGCGCGGTAAGTCCGACGCGCTGCGCCAGCTCTACGTTGGTCACCCGGCCCTCGGCCTGCAATTCGGCAAGCAGGCGCCGGTCGATACCATCAAGGGTTGCCATTCTTCGTGTTCGTCCGTTTCGTTTGACCCCGGTCGGGGAATTCGGAAAGAAGCGTGAGTCGCAACTTTCCGCACAAAATCTACCGTCCAAGATAATTTTATTGTTTCATACTGCAACCGTCCCACATTGCAACGCAGTGGATAGTCACCTTCACGCCACCGGCACGATTTGTTAGCCTTCTCCGGGCTAGTTCAGCGGACTAGCAATCTGTCCGGAGCTTCACGCTACGGTGCATGAAAGGCCACACGCGGAGCTCTGATGATCGTTGACGACCGCCTTGAGACCGTGCTGCGCACCCACGCGGCCGGCAAGACGGCAGCCAGAACGCAGCTGCGCCAGTTGGTCGATCTGCTCGGCCCGGTGCCGCTCGCCGCATGGAATCGGCAGCATGCGGGCGCGCTCCAGCGCATGGATTCGCTTTGCGCCATGTTGACCGACGAGGAATGCGCCGCCGTTCTTCGCTCAGCCCCGCACCGCTCTGCCGTCCTGGTTTACCATTTTGCCCAGGGCGGCCCCCGCACCGCAGCCGCCGCAGTATCGGCCGCGCGGCTGACCGACGAGGACTGGCTCGCCGTGATCCCGCGCCTGCCGGTGCAGGCACGTGGCTTCGTACGCCATCGCGCCGATCTGGGGGAGCCGGTTCGCCAGCTGCTCTCGCGCCTCGGCATCAACGATTTCCTCCTGCCCCAGCCGGAGGCGCCGGACGCAGTCGAACACGACCGCCCTGAAATCGAGGCCGCTCCGCTGCCCGAACCGGAAGCCCCCGCGCCGCTCCTGTCCGATGCCGCCCCGCCTTTGCCCGAACCCGTTTCGACAGACGATGGCATCGGCGCAATCGTCCGCCGGATCGAAGCTTTCCGTCGCAAGCGCGAGGAACGCGAGGCCACCGCGCCTCAGGCCGCTCGCGGCGACGGGCTTGCCCCGCTCCTGCCATTCGGCGAGGAAAACGCCGCCCCGCGCAAGCCGGTCACTGCGATTGACCTGCGCACGGATGCGCTCGGCAGCGTCGTTCACGCAGGCATCGACCCGCCGGGGTACTGCTTGGCAGCCACCTGTTCTGTGCCGACGCCACCGCGCCGATTCGGTGCGATGAAACCACCGCTCGTGCATTCCGGCAGCGCCAGCCGATCGAAGCAGGCTTGCTTTCGATCGAAGGTGCCGATCTCGTCGCCGGCTCATGGCAGGCCGACGGCACACCGATCTTCACGCGCGACGGCGGGCGGTTTGCCGGCTACCTGCTGCGCCTGCGCCGCCTTGTCGAAGCGTCGGCACCCGAACTGCCCCTGCAGTGCCCGCCGCCGCGGTCGAAGCCGATCGCCTGCGCCAGCTACTGCACGAGCTGCGCACGCCGATCAACGCCATCCAGGGCTTTGCCGAGATGATCCAGAGCCAGGTCTTCGGCACCGCCCCTCACCAATACCGCGCCATGGCCGCCAGCATCGCAGCCGACGCGGCACAGATGCTCGCCGGCTTCGAAGAGATCGAGCGTCTGGTTAAGCTGGAATCGCGCGCGCTGGAGATCGACACCGGGCTGGCCGATGCGGCAGCGCTGGTCGCAAGCCTGGTCGAACAAGTCTCCCCTGTTCTGTCTGCCCGCAACGTCCGCCTCGCCGTCAGCATGCCGCAAGGCCCGCTCGCCGTGGCATTCGCTGCCGATGAAATCGAACGCAGCGTGTGGCGCCTGCTTTCGGTCGTCGCCACCAGCGTCGCGCCGGGCGAGCGCATCACCATCGCGCTTGAACGGCACGAACGCTTTGCCGCCTTGGCGGTAACGCTTCCCGCCGCGCTTGACCGGCTCGACGATACGGCCCTCTTCGCGCCCGAGGCACCGGCTGGTGGCGGGGTGCTGGCCGCCTCGGCAATGCTCGGCAACGGCTTCGCCTTGCGGCTCGCGCGTGCAGAGTTCGAATCCGGCGGCGGAACCCTGCTGCGGGAGCGTTCGCAATTCATTGTCAGGATTCCGCTGGCAGACGAACCACCGGGCGGTACCGTGCCGTTGCAGGCCCGAGCATGATCGCCTCTGCCTCTCCGGAAATCCTCCGCCTGCCATCGCCGGAGGACTTCGTCACCTTCGCACCCGAATTCGGCACCCGGTTTATCCTGACGGTCGATACGGAAGAGGAATTTGACTGGACCAAGCCGCTGGATCGCACCAGTCACGGCCTCGACCACATCCCACGCCTCGCCAAATTCCAGCAGTTCTGCGAGGGACTGGGCGTTGTCCCGGTCTACCTTGTCGACTACCCTGTGGCGAGCGACCCACGCGCTGCCGAGGTCCTCGGCGCCGCCGTTTCCGCCGGGCGCGCTGAGATCGGCGTGCAGTTGCACCCCTGGGTCAACCCGCCCTATGATGAACTTGTCAATGTTCACAACAGCTTCGCCGGCAATCTTCCGGCTGATCTGGAACGTGCCAAGTTCCGCAAGCTGCGCGACACCATCGAGCAGGCCTTCGGGGTCGGCCCGCTGATCTACCGCGCCGGACGCTACGGTGTCGGCCCGAATACCGCAGCCGTCCTGTCCGATTGCGCCATCGCCATCGACACCTCGGTCCGCTCGCGCTTCGATTACAGCTCCACCGGCGGCCCCAACTTCCGCGATCACCCATTGCGCCCCTGGTGGATCGACCGCCGCAACGGTCTGATGGAAATGCCGCTCACCACGGTTTTCGCCGGGCACCTGCGCCGCCATGGTCCCGCGCTCTACCCATCGATGTGGCGCGTGCCACGCCTTCGCGGCGCACTCGCCCGGCTCGGCTTGCTCGATCGCATTCCGCTCACTCCCGAAGGCGTGACGCTCGAAGAGGCAGTGACCGGCATCGACATGGCTCTGGAAAACCAGTTGCCCCTGCTCGTGTTCTCCTTCCACAGCCCCTCGCTTCGACCGGGCTACACACCCTATGTCCGCAGCGAGGATGACCTCGACCAGTTCTATGATTGGTGGCGCGGCGTCTTCGCCCATCTCGCCCATAATCGCGTCCGTTCGACCTGCGTCCGCGAGATCATCGCCGCCGCGCAAGTCTGACGACCTTCGGCCGCAAGAAGCCCGCTCAAGTGCTTGCAAACCACGCACCGCCCCGCTAGCGGAAATCGCGATGGGCCTGTAGCTCAGTTGGTTAGAGCTGGCCGCTCATAACGGCTAGGTCGCGGGTTCAAGTCCTGCCGGGCCCACCATCATCCTTACCGATCCTGTGGAAGTCATTCCCGCTGCGCGTGCGCGCGGATGAATTGCCTTGGCCGCAGGCCGCCTCCACCGTAGCATCCACCCCGGCAAATGGTTGGAGGGGGAGGCAGCACTGATGCGAATGCTTTTGGGGATTGTCCCCTTGCTCGTGGGGTTTGGCGCGAGTTCGGCAACCGCGCAACCCGCGGGCCTCGGCGAGGTGCTGGTCAGCGCCAGCCGCAATGACGCCCGCTTCTGGCAAAAGGACCGCCCGGTCGTCGGTCTGCGCCGTCAGGCAGATGGCATGGTCATGAACCTGACAATCGTCTCCGACACCCGCGACGCCGCTACCCGCCGCAGCGAGATCGACGCCGCACTGCTCGCTGCCATTGATCGCGCCGCCGCGTCGGGCTTCCAACTGGTGACCGGCTCCGTGCAGCTCGAACCCGTGACAAAAGCCAACTACCGCAGCCTGCCGCAAGTGCCCGCCGGCCGGGTCGATACCAGCAAGGTCGAACTGATGGTCAGGGGCAAGCTCGAGGAATCGTCCCGCGCCACGCAGGACAAGCTCAAGGCGTTCATCGCTTCGCTAAAAGGCAATGGCCGCGCGACGGTCGAGACGTCCGCCGTCACCTCGCTCAGCGTCGACAATCCTGACCAGTACCGCGAGAAGATCCTTGCCCTTGTCGCCCAGGATGCGCGCACCACTGCCGGCATCTTCGGGCCGGACTTCACGTTCAGCGTGACCGGTGTGGATGGGCAGGTGATCTGGACCCAGGCCAGCCCCAGCGATGTCTTCCTCTATATCCCATACCGCTACGCGATAACTCCGAGGCAGTTCGATGGGAGGACCGCGCCATGATCCCTCGCACCTTGTCACGCATTGTCGCGCTCGCAATGCTCGCCACGCCCCTGCAAGTGTCAGCGCAGGAGGATGACAGCATGGGCGAAGTCATCGTTACGGCGCAAAAGCGCAGCGAGAGGCTGCCGTCGGTGATGACCAGCCTGCCCTATCTCGACCGACGCCCGGCCGTCGGCCTGCGCCGGACAGCAGACGGTGTCGTGCGCCGCATCGAGATCGGCTCGGATTCCCGCAGCGAGGACATGCGCCGAAGCGAAGTGCAGGCCATGCTGCTCGCCGCGCTCGACCGCGCCAGCCGCGATGGCCTCAGTCTTGTCACCGGCGAACTCGAGGTAAAGGAAGTCACGCGAGAGAACTGGCGCACCCTGTTCCCCGCCCTCGCCAGCCCTGCCACCACCTCTGATGACGAGGATGATGACGACAGCTATGACGATGACGAGGACGAGGACGAAGGCAACGGCAAGGTCCAGCCGGGCTTCGAGGACGACGGCAGTACCGCCACCGCACGGCTGATGATCAAGGCCAAGCTCACCGGCACGATCGACGACGCCCAGCGCAAGGTCTCCGCCTTCGTCAAGGCCGTGCCCGCCACGGGCCGCTCCGAGATCCGCCAGCTCGGCACGATGGCACTGACCATCGTCAACCCGGAGCAGTACCGCGAGGAGATCAACGCCCGCATCGCCAGAAGCGCGCTTCAGGCTGCAAGCCCCTACGGCGCGGGTTACGGCGTCGAAGTCACCGGGCTCGATCGCGCCATCGCCTGGGCACAAGTCAGCAATACCGAGGTGTTTCTCTACATCCCGTATGCCTTTGCGGTGCGGAAGTGAGATAACCCGCCCGGCCTGATGGGTTTCAACTTCGCTTGCCTACACCGGGGGAGTGTGACAGGGACTCGCGCGCCCGAATTTTCCTGAATATCCGAAGCGGACGCGTCCTTTTTCCATGCTTACCATCAACGGCATCACCGTGCGCCTCGGCGGACGCGACATCATTTCCCGCGCCTCGGTCGCCGTGCCGCCACGCGCCCGCGTCGGTCTGGTCGGGCGCAACGGGGCGGGCAAGTCGACGCTGGTCAAGGCGATCATCGGCGAGATCGAGCCGGACGAAGGCGCGATCGAGATGCCGCGCCGCACGCGTCTCGGCTACCTCGCCCAGGAAGCGCCTGCCGGCAGCGCCACGCCGTTCGAAACCGTGCTCGCCGCCGATGTCGAACGCACGCAGCTGCTGGCCGAGGCCGAGACCTGCACCGATCCCGACCGCTTGGGCGATGTCCACGACCGCCTGCTCGCGATCGACGCCTACTCCGCTGATGCCCGCGCGGCGCGGATCCTCATCGGCCTCGGCTTTGACGAGACCATGCAGGCCGCCCCGCTCGACAGCTTCTCCGGCGGCTGGCGCATGCGCGTTGCGCTCGCTTCGCTGCTGTTCTCCGCACCCGACGTGCTGCTGCTCGACGAGCCTTCGAACCACCTCGATCTCGAAGCGACGCTGTGGCTGGAGAACTTCCTCAAGGCCTATCCGGGCACGCTGCTGCTGATCAGCCACGAGCGCGACCTGCTCAACAACGTCGCCGACCACATCGTCCACCTCCACGCCGGCAAGCTTACGCTCTACCCGGCGGCTACGACAGCTTCGAGCGCCAGCGCAACGAGCGCCTTGCCCAGCAGGCCGCCGCCCGCGCCGCGCAGGAAGCGCAGGCGGAGCGGCTGAAGGACTACATCGCCCGCAACTCGGCCCGCGCTTCCACCGCCAAGCAGGCGCAGTCGCGCGCCAAGATGCTGGCCAAGATGCAGCCGATCGCGGCAGTGGTCGAGGATCCCTCGCTCAGCTTCGACTTTCCCGACCCCGAGGAACTGCGCCCGCCGTTGATCACCCTCGACCTCGCGTCTGTCGGCTACACCCCCGGCAAGCCGGTGCTGCAGCGGCTTAACCTGCGCATCGATCCGGATGACCGCATCGCGCTGCTCGGACGCAACGGCAACGGCAAGACCACGCTCGCCCGCCTGCTCGCCGCGCAGCTGACGCCGATGGACGGGGCGATGACGGCGACGGGGAAGATGCAGGTCGGGTACTTCACCCAGTACCAGGTCGAGGAGATCGCCGATGGCGGCACCCCGCTCGAACTGATGACGCGCGCGATGGAGGGCAAGAGCCCCGCCGCGGTCCGCGCGCAGCTGGGGCGCTTCGGCTTCTCGGGCAACCGCGCGACGAGCCAAGTCGGCACGCTGTCGGGCGGTGAGCGCGCGCGCCTTGCCCTCGCCCTCGTCACCCGCGACGCGCCGCACATGCTGGTGCTCGACGAACCGACCAACCACCTCGACATCGATGCGCGCGAGGCGCTGGTGCAGGCGCTCAATGCCTACAAGGGCGCGGTGATCCTGATCAGCCACGACCGGCACATGGCCGAGCTGGTGGCCGACCGCCTGGTCCTCGTCGACGGCGGCACCGCCAAGCCATTCGACGGCAGCATCGAGGACTACATCGACTTCATCCTCGGCCGCAACCAGCCCAAGACCGAGGGGGCGTCCGAGCAGCAGGCCAAGGGCGGCAACGCGCAGGACCGCAAGGCGCGGGCCGCGGCGCGCGAGACGTACAAGGCGCTGCAGAAAGCGCAGACCGAAGCGGAAAAGCGCGTGGCCAAATTGCAGGCCGAGCTCGCCCAGATCGACCGCGCGATGTTCGAGCCGGGCAGCGCCGCGCCGGAATTCGCCAAGCTCACCATGGGCGACCTGTCGCAGCGGCGCGCCAGGGTTGCGCAGGCGCTTGAGGAAGCGGAAGCTGCGTGGCTGGAAGCTGGCGAGGCGCTTGAATCGGCCAACTGACCGTCGCGGTCACCAGCGCCGAGGGCGAGGTTCCGCACCTCAGCACACCGAGAGGTTTACGGGGTTTACACGGTTCAAGGGTGATTTGCCCACTCCCCTCCCCGTCATCCCGGCGGAGGCCGGGATCCATTTCAGCGGTTGACCTCACGACGTCGGCGACATGGGCCCCGGCCTGCGCCGGGGCGACGGGGGTTTGAGTGGGTTCCTCGTCCTCCTCCTCTTCGGCGAACAGCGCAGCGAGGCGGGATTGGGTTTCGGCGGTGCGGGTGGTCCAGGTCTGGCGGGCGAGTTCGGCGGCTTGCGCGATGTAGCGCTTGTGGGCTTCGTCCCAGTCGTCCCAGGCCTCGTCGGGTTCGTCGTCGGCGGGATAGGGGCAGACGCGCTTGAAGTCCTGTTCGGCTTCGCGGGCGCAGCGGGCGAGGAAGCGTTCGCGCGCCGGGTCGGCGAGGCCGGTGGCGGCGGCGGTGTCCTCCCCGCGGCGAGCGCGAGGAGCATGTGGTCGAAGTCCTCGGCGAGGTGGTGGACGGCTTGCGGGGCTTGCGCGGCGCGGGCATCGAGCCGGGCGAGATGGGCGAGCAGCAGCCGCGCGTCGAAGCGCTGGCGCTCGCCCACCGCCTCGCCCCGGAACCAGATCGTCTCGGTGGTGCCATGGAGCGCGCGCTCGGCAAGGACCTGCTCGGCCGCCTCGCGCGCATGGAGCAGCGCAGCGTCCCACGCGGCAGCAAAGGCCGGATCGCGGCGACGGCGGACATAGGCCGTCTGCGAAGACACCCCCGCCACCTGCGCCGCCGCGCGCACCTGCCCGTGACGGCTGAGGTGTTCGAGGAACAGCGCGATGCGCGTGGGCGTGAACTGGTTGGGGTGGAGGAGTGATCCTGGCGCCTCCCCTCCCGCAGGCGGGAGGGAGTCCCTTGGTTTCTCCCCTCCCGCAGGCGGGAGGGGCCGGGGTGGGCCCTTCCTTCTTCTGTGTAAAACTCTCGTTCGCCTAACGGCGAATGCCCACCCCTCACCCCTCCCGCTTGCGGGAGGGGGACGCGTGCGCTCGGCCAGGAATCGCCCGGAAGCCCGATATTCCGGCTCGCGGGAATCCAGCCCCTGCCAAAGGAGGAAGGCTGATGCGGATCGGCGGCATGCGGCATGGGCGGCTCCCGTTTGGAACGAAACGGGAACTTCTAGGCGAGGATGGGGGTGTAGGAAAATGGTTTTTGGTTCACGCAGAGGCGCGGAATGCACCATCCTTCTCGTCGTCCGTCGTTATCTCACCTCTTGACTGATTACCGCACCGCTGACATTTTAACTCTGTTGTCTCGTCGAGGTCGTCCAGGTGGGCGCGCCTATTGGTGGCGGACAGCGGAAATAAGAGGTACTATTATGACGTCTGTAAGCACAGCCGCGAACCTTTTCGCGTTCCCTTATCACAACTGCCGGAACATCAGTTCGCCTGAAGACATGGCAGCGGGCCGCAAAGTCTATTCTGGAACCGCACCCGCCCGTTCCGTTCTCGAACTCGAAGACAACGAGAACGTCCGCGAGTACTTGGTCGAGGCCAAGGGCAAGCAGAAGAAGTCTCCGACGCTCGTTCACCAAGCCATCCGCAAGACCTTGGAATCCAACACCGAGTTGTTTTCGATTCTCAATGGTGGAATCGTGATTGTTGCGCGCGATGCCGAAGTCGACGACAAGTCAAGACAGATGACCTTGCTCAAGCCAAGCATCATCAATGGATCGCAGACCCAAGGTGAACTTCGGCGCTTCTTCACTAAGACGTTCAACGCTGACTACATCGAACCGAGTATCCGGTTCGAGATCATCGTGACCGACGACGATGACTTGATTGCGGACATTTCCATCGCGCGTAACTTCCAGAACGATGTGCGGGCTTTGTCCATTGCGGGCCGTCGTGGCCAACTCGACGAACTCGAGCAACGCATGGAAGCGGTGTTTCCGGGAACGCAGTTGCAGAAGTCCGAGAGTGACCAAAACGACACGGGCGGCAGCCTCGACACCGAGAAGCTGATACAAGTGACGTTCGCATTGCTACCTGCGTCGATGATGCAGAAGTTCGGTGCACAAGCGGACCCTGAAAACAAGGTGTTCTCCTACAGCCAGAAGACCCGTTGCTTGAAGATGTTCCAGCGAATGGTCGAGGAACCCGAGAATACCGAAGTTTACGAGTGCTTCTTGGACATTGCGCCGATTGCTTGGGGCCTCTATCTCAAGTGGAAGTCGCATCAAGGGTTTATCGGCACTGGAATCCGTTCCATCGAACGCGAGAACCGGACTGTGAAGGAAGTGCCTGATGGGCTTATCTTCCCAATCATCGCCGCGAACTCAGTCTTCATCAAGCATGACGGTGTGCGTTGGTCGATTCAAGCACCAAAAGTGATGACCGACGACGAACTGATCCGTGCGGCTGATCAAGCATACAAGGAAATGGCCGATCACAACCCACAGACCATGGGCAAGAGTAAGGCTTGCTACTCGCACCTCATTCAGGTGACGAGCCTGATTGCGCGCCTCGCAGCCTGACAAAAAGAAGTGGGCGGTCATACTTGGCCGCCCGCATTTAAAGTGCTCCCGATTGATACGCTGACCGCTTTTTTGCAGGCCGGTTTAGCTCAACGGTAGAGCAAGCCCCTCATGAGGGCCGGGTTGCAGGTTCGAATCCTGTCGCCGGTACCATTCCGGGTTTTCGGGATGGCGTTTTTCTCACCCGCTTCCAACTTCGGCCAGGCAGACGAGCTGCAAAGCCTTTGTATCCTTCCCCCATCCAGGGAGAAGGGTTGCGGGGTGGTCACCACTTGCTTCGTCATGCTGAACTTGGTTCAGGATCCATTTTGCCGATTGGGCCTCCGCATGTGGGGAGAGATGGACCCTGAGCCGCGTTCAGGGTGACGGGGTTTGCATTTCGAGCTGGTCGTGTTGCGAGGGTGCCCCTCCACCATCCTGCGGATGGTCCCCCTCCCCGCGACGGGGAGGAACTGGGGTGCCCCTCCACCATCCTGCGGATGGTCCCCCCTCCCTCCCCGCCTTCGCGGGGACAGGCCGGGGCGGAAATTCCGGCACTTCCGTCAGCCGCTTTGCGGCCCCCTCTCCCAACCCTCTCCCCTGAAGGGGAGAGGGCTTTTGGGGTCAGCGTTTCAGCAGGGGGCCATGTATTGGCCGGTGAAGCTGCGGGGGTTCTTCGCCACCTGTTCGGGCGTGCCCTCCGCGACGATCTCGCCGCCGCGGACGCCGCCTTCGGGGCCGAGGTCGATGATCCAGTCGGCGGTCTTGATCACGTCGAGGTTGTGTTCAATCACGACGACGCTGTTGCCCTGTTCGACGAGGCGGTGGAGGACTTCGAGGAGCTTGCGCACGTCTTCGAAATGGAGGCCGGTTGTGGGCTCGTCGAGGATGTAGAGCGTCTGCCCGGTGCTGCGGCGGGCGAGTTCCTTGGCGAGCTTGACGCGCTGCGCCTCGCCGCCTGACAGCGTCGTCGCCTGCTGGCCGACCTTGACGTAGCCCAGGCCCACTTCATTGAGCATGTGCATCCGGTCCCGGATCGGGGGCACGGCCTTGAAGAACTCCTCGGCATCCTCGATCGTCATGTCGAGCACGTCGGCGATGGAGTGGCCCTTGAACTTCACCTCGAGCGTTTCGCGGTTGTAGCGCTTGCCGTCGCACTCCTCGCAGGTCACGTAGACGTCGGGCAGGAAGTGCATCTCGATCTTGATCAGGCCATCGCCCTGGCACTTCTCGCAGCGGCCACCCTTGACGTTGAAGCTGAAGCGGCCGGCCTTGTAGCCGCGCGCGGCGCTTTCGGGCAGGCCGGCGAACCAGTCACGGATCAGGGTGAATGCGCCGGTGTAGGTAGCGGGGTTGGACCTGGGGGTGCGGCCGATGGGCGACTGGTCGATTTCGATCACCTTGTCGCAGTTCTCGAGCCCGGTGACGCGATCGTGGGCGCCGGCGATGACGCGCGCGCCGTTGAGCGTGCGGGCGGCGACGGCGTGGAGCGTGTCGATGGTGAAGCTCGACTTGCCCGAGCCTGAAACGCCGGTGACGCAGGTGAAGGTGCCCAAGGGGATTTTCGCGCTGACGTTCTGGAGGTTGTTGGCGCGCGCACCCTCGACGCCGATGAACAGGCCGTTGCCCTTGCGGCGGACCTTGGGGACTTCGATCCTGCGCGCGCCGGTGAGGTACTGGCCGGTGAGGCTGTTGGGGTTGGACAGGATATCGTCCAAGGTGCCCTGCGCGACGATCTCGCCGCCGTGGACGCCCGCGCCGGGGCCGAGATCGACCACATGGTCGGCGGTGCGGATGGCGTCCTCGTCATGCTCGACCACGATCACGGTGTTGCCGAGATCGCGCAGGCGCTTGAGGGTTTCGAGCAGGCGGTCGTTGTCGCGCTGGTGGAGGCCGATGGAGGGTTCGTCGAGCACGTAGAGCACGCCCGAGAGGCCCGAGCCGATCTGGCTGGCGAGGCGGATGCGCTGGCTTTCGCCGCCCGATAGGGTGCCGGAGGTGCGATCGAGGTTGAGGTAATCGAGGCCGACGTTGTTGAGGAAGCCGAGGCGCTCGTTGATTTCCTTGAGGATGGCGCGGGCGATCTGGCTCTGCTGGCTGGTGAGCTGGCTGTCGAGATTGGCGTACCATTCGACCGCGGCGGCGACGGAGAGGCGGGTGACCGAGGAGATATCGCGGCCCGCGACCTTGACCGACAGCGCCTCGGGCTTGAGGCGCTTGCCTTCGCAAGTCTCGCACGGTTGCGCGGTCTGGAACTTGCCCAGCTCCTCGCGCATCCAGGCGCTTTCGGTCTGCAGCATGCGGCGGTTGAGGTTGCCGATCACGCCTTCGAAGGCCTTGTTGACGGTGTAGGACTTCTTGCCGTCGATGAAGGTCAGGGGCACGGCCTTGCCGGCGGTGCCATAGAGGATGACGATCTTGACCTCGGCCGGAAGCGCGTCCCACGGCGTATCGAGGCTGAAGCCGAAGTGGCCCGCGAGGCTGGCGAGGACCTGCATGTAATAGGGCGACGGCGGGTTGCTCTTCGCCCAGGGGACGACGGCGCCCTGCTTCAAGGAGAGGTTTTCGTTCGGGACGACGAGCTGCGGATCGAACAGGAGCTTTTCGCCAAGGCCGTCGCAGGCCGGGCAAGCGCCCTGGGGGGCGTTGAACGAGAACAGGCGCGGTTCGATGGATTCGATGGTGAAGCCGCTGACCGGGCAGGCGAACTTTTCGGAGAAGACGATGCGGTTGGCGGGGAGGCCCGTCTTCTTCATCGCTCCCTTCTTGCCCTTGGCGTCCGCTTCCTCTTCGCGGCCGGGGACGACGCCATCGGCGAGATCGACGTAGGCGAGGCCGTCGGCCAGCTTGAGCGCCTGTTCGAAGCTGTCGGCCAGGCGGGTCTGGATGCCGTCACGCACGGCGATGCGGTCCACCACAACCTCGATGTCGTGCTTCAATTTCTTGTCGAGCGCGGGGGCATCCTCGATCGGCATGATCTCGCCGTTGATGCGGACGCGGGTGTAGCCGGCCTTCTGCCATTCGGCGAGCTCGCGGCGGTATTCGCCCTTGCGGCCGCGCACGACGGGGGCGAGCAGATAGGCGCGGGTGCCTTCGGGCAGGGCCATGACGCGATCGACCATCTGCGACACGGTCTGCGCGGAAATCGGCTCACCGGTGGCGGGGCTGTAGGGAATGCCGATGCGCGCCCAGAGCAGGCGCATGTAGTCATAGACCTCGGTCACCGTCGCCACGGTGGAGCGCGGGTTGCGACTGGTGGTCTTCTGCTCGATCGAGATGGCGGGCGAGAGGCCGTCGATATGTTCGACATCGGGCTTCTGCATCATCTCAAGGAACTGGCGCGCATAGGCCGACAGCGATTCCACGTAGCGGCGCTGGCCCTCGGCATAGATCGTGTCGAACGCGAGGCTCGACTTGCCCGAGCCGGACAGGCCGGTGATGACGATCAGGCTGTCACGCGGGAGATCGACGTCGATCCCCTTGAGGTTGTGTTCACGGGCGCCGCGGACGGAAATGGTGGTCAAGGACATGCGCGGCGGTGTTCCATATTTGTTCGGGTTTCGCAAGGGATTCGGGCATGGGAGAAGGCCCGGCAATCCTGGCCATGTGGGGAGCGGGAGGACGCGGTGCAATATGGGCTTTGGGGGAGCCGCCCTGCCCTGCCCCACGGTGCCGCGATGAACCGCGCGAGCGCTGCGACCGGCCGCAAACGGTTCGGCGCAAGGTGGATTGTGGCAATGCGCGCGCAAGGCGATCAAGGCCGCAGAACATGAGGGTCAAGGCAATGGACGTACGGACGATGTGCAGCGCGCTGGCGCTTGGGGTTGTGGCCTTGCCGGGCGTGGCGCTGGCGGACGATCCCTATGACCCGCAGATGCGCACGCAGGCGGCGCGCGAACGCGACCGCGCGATCATCCGCAAATTGAACCAGCAGGAACTCGCCCGCGTGCGCGAACGCGATGCCCGCTATGCAGAAGGTTGGGCGGCGTGGCGCGAGCATGACGCCCGCAATGGCCGTGCAGGACGTGACGCCGACCGCGCCTATGCGCAAGCCCAGGACGATTACGAGCAGCGCATGGCCGAATGGCGCCGCGCGGTGGCGGCGTGCCGGGCCGGGCGCTACGAATACTGCGCGCGGTGAGCGTGGCTCGAGGCGTTCACGGCACGAGTTTGCCCACGACTACCCCTTGCGCCGACAGAACCGGATTGAAGCCGGACGAATCCTTGAAGTGAACGTCTGTGATGCGGAACTGGAACTGTCCGCCCAGTTCAACGCCATCCGGCCCATAAAAGAGCCCGGACATAGAGCCCACCTTCGCGTTGTTCTGAGAAAGATCCGACAGGAAGCTGCGGCCTGAAGCGAAGCCGCTTGTAAAGAGTATGGGATCGTATGCCAGTGATTGCCCGGAGGTGCGATTGATCAAGATCGGCAACATCGAGCCTTCGAAGGTGCTGGCATCAAAGTTCACGATAAACGTGGCTGCCCCCCTCAAATCCTTCCGGACCTGAGGGCTGAGCCCGGCCATGGCATCGCCATATATCTGGGCATTGTAGGTTGCCCTGCCGTTCCGGGGGCTGTCGAGGATGGTAGGACCGGTAACGCCCATCACCGCGAAATACGATTGTTCGATCGTGCCCGCCCCGGACGCTATGGTCTTCAAGAAATTGCCGAAGGTCGTATAGGACAGCTTGATATCGGGATTGGCGCCACCGGGATTGAACAGCTTGAGCTGCTCTGTCCCATCAGCGACAATCTTGCGGTATATTGTGTAGCGCGCGTCAGACTCGGCCGAAACAATGTCCTTTGCAGCGAGGCTGACCTGTTCCGACGAGCCGGGCTTGTAGGTGTATGAGCCGTCTGCAACGCGAAACTGCACTTTGGCGCCCTGTGTCTCGAACAGCACATCGTAGGGAAGGTCAGGTATGAACCGGTAGAGTTCGGCTGTCGGTCCGGCTTTGCCAATCATGAAGCCGGCGAAAGCGGCGCGGCTGTCAGGCGACTGCCCGTAGAAGGTGGCCCCGACTTCGTTGCCGCTCGGGCCATAAAATGCGCCCTCCCATTTTGCTGAAACACCGCCGAGGGTGAAGTCGCCATCAAAGCTGCTTGATCCGGAACTGATGCGCGAACTACCGGCCCATTCGGGACCTTCCTGATCGGCATTATCGTAGACACGCGTCTGGCGAGCCAGCCCCTGCGTCCGGATCTGCCCTGTCGCAAAGTCAACAACGACGACGCCGGATCCTCTGAGCCGGTACGCCGTATCCGTGACCAGCGTGCCGAACAGGAAAGTGCCAAAAAGCGCCTTGCCGGTCGTCGGTACTTGCGATGGGCGCGATGGGTAGCCGTAGGTGAAGGCCAGATCGGTGGCAGACACCTGGCCAGAACCGTTTATCAGTTTCTCGTAGAGGCCGCCGCCAACATAACTGCAGCAAGTTCCGCCGGAGTTGCTTGTCAGGAACAGGCTTTCCGATGCGTTGCCCGTCTCCTTGCGAAACTCGACCTGACGAAGCCCGGAAGCGATCACATCCGATCGCGCGAAGGACTGGTTTACCCCGTCGCCAGAGATGCGATAGCCGCCGGTTGCTCCGTCGTATGAGATAGAAAGGGGCGTCTTGGCCGCGCTGGCCTGAGTAGTCTGGCCCGTGTCAGAACTCACCACGGTCTGCAACTTCGCCGCAACATTAGCGAACGATTCCGAAACCTTGAGATCGTTCAACGAGGTGTTTGCAGGCGTGGGCGTAGGTGTAGGGGTGGGTGTCGGGGTTGGGGCAGGCGTGGGTGTGGGTGTGGGTGTGGGTGTGGGTGTGGGTGTCGGAACCGGCGTTGGCGTGCTGCTCACACCGCCGCCACTACCGCCGCCGCACGAGGCCAGCAGGAGGGCAAGCGTCGTGGCGGCCGTTGCGGCGAAAATCTTGCGGTTCACGGTTGCCCCAGTTTCTGGTCCGAATCCCTATATTCGAACACCAATTCGGATGAAGAAATAGCCGGAAGCGATGATAATCGCGAACGTCTATTTGGCTCAAATATGTGATCTTTGTCACATTCTCAAAGGCTTGTTGAGATGGAAACGGGGCCAAAGAACAAATGCCCACCCCTGCCCCTCCCGCCTGCGGGAGGGGGGAAGTGGTCGTGCTCAGTTCTTCTTGCCGAAGAGGGCGCCCTGGACGCTGAGTGTGGTGTCGGTGGTGCCGTTGAGGAAGAAGGTGTAGCCGGCCTCGACCCCGCGCGGGCCGAAGAAGGCACCGCTGAACGCGCCCGATGCGTTGCTTCCCGACAGCGTGCCGGTGAAGCCCGGGCCGGAACTGCTGATCGTGCCGGTGCCGTCGTAGTTGCCGATCTGGGTCACGGTCGAACTGCCGGGCAGCTTTCCGGCAAGGGCGAGGCTGGTGTTGACCGAATTGCTGCCGAAGTTGGCCGAGAACGTGCCGGTGGACTCTCCGAACAGGACATAGGGTTGTCCGTTCCTGGCCGCGAGCCCTACGACTTGCGTGGAATAGGTGGCGCTGCCGCTGCGCGGAACGTCGGACGCCTGCGTGGGCACGCCGCCGACCAGACCGTAGCTCCGTTCTGCGCCCGGCTGGAAATGCGTCCAGTTTCCGAGCAGGGTATAGCTGAGCTTGACGCCGTTCACGCTGGGACTGGAGATGGACAGGACATCGAGGTTGCCATTGCCGCTGGGCTTCTGCCAGGTGACCGTGGTATCGTTCTCCTGGGTCACGTTGGCCGGGGTGAATTCGACGACAAGGCCGCTGCCGTTGTTGAGATTATAGGTATCGGTCGCCGCGAAATACTTGATCTCCACGCCCTGGCCGAAAGCAAGCGTGCTTTCGTTCCTGAGTTCCGGGCCGACGGGTACACCGGTGATACCGCCCGACTGGAAGGTCTGGTCGCCGGTCAATTCAGCGAGCGTCTTGTAGGTGACCGGCGGAGGCGTGGATGCCATGCCACCGCCATCGCCGCCACCGCATGAGGCCAGCAGGGTTGCGAGCGAAAGCGTGACGGTAGCGTTGCGCAGCGTTGTGATCATGTTGCCCTCTGTTGCTGCCCGAATCTCCATTCCGGGCAGCCTGATGACAAGCACTAGAAGCAAACCCTTACGGGTGCGAACGTAAAGGCAGGGCAAGCATGTGATTTTTATCACAATCCCTGCGTGCGCAAAGGTGCATGATCGCCATGCTGGGGCCGAATTTCGTCGGTAAACTACGTAACTTTGTCGAAACCATACAATCGCGCGTGACGAAACTTTGCTAGGGCCTGCTAACCAAAGTTAGGGTTTCAGGGCCACCAAGCATGAGCGCCGACACTACAGTTCCAGCCAATCCGCCTGCGCAGAGCCTGTTCTGCCGCAGCGCGCGCGCGCGTGAGGACCGCCCGGCAATTTCGATGCGGGTGCGGGAAAGCTTTGCCGCCCATTTCGCGGCCGACTTCGCAGCGGCAATGACCGAGCATCGGCACGAGAACGACCAGATCGCCCCGACCGCGGCGTAAGACCTTTCTACATCGCCAGCGCCATGTGGCCGGGCTCACCCAGCCAGCGTGCATCGAGATTCCAGACGCGGGCGATGACCTCTTGCGAGAGAGCATCACGCGGCTTGCCCTGTGCGGCGACGCGGCCGCCATCGAGCACGACGACGTAATCGGCGTGATTCATTGCCAGAGCGAGATCGTGGACGACGAGTACGACTCCCCGGCCCTCTTCCGCACGCCCGCGCAAGGTGCGGATCAAGGCTTGCTGGTGGGCAAGATCGAGCGCGGCCAGCGGTTCGTCCGCGAGAATCCAGTGCGGCTGCGTAGCAAGGACGCGGGCAAGCAAAGCGCGGGCGCGCTCGCCGCCTGACAGGGTGGAAAGCGCGCGATGGGCCAGCGGTTCGAGCTGCATCGTCGTGATGGCTTGCGCGACGGCTTCGGCATCCTCTGCAGGGCTGGCGCGGTGCGGCAAGCGGCCGAGGCTGACAAGCGTGCGGACCGCGAGGTTCCACGCAACCTCACCCGATTGCGGAAGGTAGCCGATGCGGCGCGCTCGCTCCTGCGCGAGCATCTGCGCAAGCGGCTGGCTGGCAAGGGTGACGGTGCCGGTGGCAGGCTCGATCAGGCCGGCAAGCGCGGCGAGCAGCGTGGACTTGCCTGCGCCGTTCGGGCCGACAATGGCAGTGACACCGCCTGCGCGCAGTTGCGCGGTCACGCCATGCAGGCGGTGCGGGATAGAGACACCGAGTGCTTCGAGCATCATGCCAGTTCCCGCCGCAGCTTGAGGAGCAGGCGCAGGAAGAAGGGGGCGCCGGCAAGGCTGAGCGCGATGCCGAGCCGCAGTTCGCCGCCTTGCAGCGGAAGCACCCGGCACAGGCAATCGGCGACGAGCAGCAGCAGCGCTCCGGCAAGGGCCGATGGGAGCAGGGTCGCCGAAGGGCGCTGGTCGGTGAACGGGCGGACGAAGTGCGGAACCATCAGGCCGACGAAACCGATCATGCCGGCAACCGCGACGCCGCTGCCGACGATCAGGCCGATGGCGACGATCATCACGCCAAGCAGGCGCACAGGCTCGACCCCGAGCGAGCGGGCGGCGGCCTCACCGAGCGCCAATGCATCGAGCGCGGGGGCGGCGCGCCAGAGGGCGGCGAGGCCCAGCACGGTGAGCGGCGCGGCAAGCCGCACTTCGTGCCAGCCGCGATCGGCCAGAGCGCCCATCAGCCAGGTGACGATCTCGGACAGGGCGAAGGGATTGGGCGAGAGGCTGATGGCGAGGCTGGTCATGGCGCCGGCGAGGCTGGCGATCATCATGCCCGCCAGCGTGAACAGGGCGATGCCGCCGCTGCGCCCGGCGATCAGGGCAAGCAGGGCCATGGCTCCGGCGGCTCCGGTCAGCGCGAAGAGCGGCAGCGTGAGGGCCTGTGTTTCGTGGCCGGTGTAGAAGGAGAGGACCGCGCCGAGGGCCGCAGCGGGAGCGATGCCGAACAGGCCGGGATCAGCCAACGGGTTGCGCAAGTAGCCTTGCATGGCTGCACCGGCGGCGCCCAGGCCGGCGCCAAGCGTCAGGGCGAGGAGCGCGCGGGGCAGGCGCAGTTCCATGAGGATCGCGGTGGCGTTGGGGACCGGGGGCCGAACGGGTCTATCCACACCTGTCCGGCGAGGAGCGAGAGCGGGAGGGCGAGCGCGAGGGCGGCTGTGAGAACGATGACGGGGCGGGTCATCGCGAGTGCCCCTCCACCATCTGCGATGGTCCCCCTCCCCGTGCCGGGGAAGAATTGCGGACTTGCGCCAGCCTTTGGGCGGCGGCGATCATGGTGGGGCCGCCGCAGTATAGAAGTTTGGGATTCAGGGTGGCGCGCTGGGTGCTGCGCAGCGCCCTGAGCGCGGGGTGGCTGAGGACGCGGTCGTCGCCCTTCCCTGTCTCGGCGGTCTGCCTGGCGACGAGGATCAGTTCTGGCGGGTCGGCGAGCATCTTCTCGAGCGGGAGGAGATCGGCTTGGCCAAGACCGCGCGCGGCGGCGAAGTTGGTGTAGCCGGTGCTGCGCAGGAGGTCGGCGATGAGGGTGCCGTCGCCGGGGACCATGCCGCCGGATTGCCAGACGACGGTCTGGATGGACCTTGCGCCCGGCGGCGGGGCGGCCTCGGCGAGTGCGGAGTCTATGCGGGCGATCAGCGCCTCGCCGCGATCCGGGTGTCCGGACAGCGCGGCGATCTGGCGGATCTGGTCGCGGCTGGCCTGGATGGTGCTGGCCATGCCCAGCGTTTCAAGCCGCAGGCCGAGGCGCTGGTAGGCGCTGGCGGTGGCGGGATCGATGAACGTGCTGCCAAGGACGAGATCGGGCTTGAGGGCGAGGACTTCCTCGACCGTGCCACGCGTTGCGGGCAGCGCGCTGGCGAGGCGCGCGTCCATCGAGGCGGAGCGCGGGTCCTTGCTGTAGTGCGAGATGGCGAGGATCTGCGCCGGGTCTGCCACTTCGGCGAGGATCGCGTCGGTGCAGGGATTGAGGCTGACGATGGTGGGGTGCGCGACCGCGCGAGATCCGGGAGTGGCCTTGCCTTGGGGGATGCAGCTGGCGGTAAGGGACGCTGCGAGCAAGACCACCCCCGGCCCCATCCTCGAGCGAGGATGGGGCGAAGAGCTTTTGCTTGTGGCGCAAGCCGTTGCATCAGTACCGCGCGCGAATGCCGATGTAGGCAGAGCGACCCCAGGTGCCGTAATCGGCGACGGTCTGGTAGTTCACGTCGAACACGTTCTCGACACGGCCGTAGAGTTCTACCTTCTCGGTAAGGGGGAAGCTCGCGCGCACGGTGGTCAGCGCGTAGCCATCGAGGCGGCGGGTGTTCGACGCGTTGTCAAAGCTGTCTCCCACGAGGCGCAGATCGGCACCGAGGGTGAGCCCGGCGAGCGGTGATGTCCAGTCGCTCGACAGGGTCAGCGCATGAGCCGGACGACGGGCGAGATCCTTGCCGAAGTTCGCGGTGCCGCGCGTGCGGTTCTCGGTTTCGAGATAGGTATAGGCGGCCTGCAGGTGCAGCGTATCGGTAGGGCGGGCGCCGAGTTCGGCTTCGACGCCCTGTGCACGGGCGAAGCCGACATTGTCGTAAAGGCCGTAGGGGCGCGTGGCGCAGGCGTTCAGGCTGGCGCAGGAGACGAAGGTGATCAGGTTGCGGCTGTCGCGACGGAAGACGGTGACGGCGGCGTGGAGCTTGCCATAGGGCGCGCCCCATTCGAGTCCGGCGTCATAGCTCTTGCTGCGTTCGGGGTTGAGCGCGGCGTTGCCGTAGTTCGAAAGCAACTGGTAGAGCGTGGGGGCCTTGAAGCCTTCACCGTAGCTGGCGCGCAGGCGCAGTTCCGGAGTGATGCTGAACGAGCCGTTGGCGCCGAAGGTCCATGCCGTGCCGAAGCGGCTGTGGTCGTCGACGCGAACGCCGGCGGCGAGGCTGGCGCGGTCGGTGCTCCAGCCGAGCAGGGCGTGGCCGCTGGTCAGGTTCGCCTTGGCTGGCGCATCGAAGGTGCTGGAGAAGCGGGTCCATTCGCTGTCGCCGCCGAAATCGAGGGTGAAGCTGGCCGGAAGGTTGAGGCGGCCGGTCAGGTCGACGCGCTCCGAGCGGCCCTTGTAGCCGTAGGACGGGTCGGTGCCGAAGGTCGGGTCATAGTAGTCGCGCTTGGTGTCGGAGATGGCGAAGCCGGTGTTGAGCGTGAGATCGCTGCCGGTGTAGCGCAGCCCGACGCGGCCCGAGGCCTGGCGGGTGGTCTGGTATTCGGGAGTATCGCCGAAGACGAGGTAGGTCGGCGGGCCGAAACCGTCGATGTCGGTGCGGGTGTCGGCGTAGCGGGCGGTGGCGACGATGGCGAGATCCTGCGAGAGGTTGACGCGGCCCCGGCCCCCGACGCGCCACTGGCGGAAGCCGTCGGGCTCGCTGCCGACCGCTGCAGTCGAGACGCCGTCGCTGCGGCTGTAGCCGCCGTTGAGGGTGAGCGCGCCGAAATCGCCTGAAAGACCGGCTGCGGCATCGGCGAGGTAACTGTCGTTGGCGCCGAGCTCGGCGCTGGCTTCAACGCCGTTGAGATCGCGCGACTGCACGGCGATCACGCCGCCGATGGCCGCAGAGCCCCAGACGATGGAGTTGGAGCCGCGCAGGACGTCGATGCGCTCGACGCCGCCCGGAGTCAGCGTGCCGAAATCGAAGCCACCCGACGGAGCTGAGACGTCTTCGAGGCGGACGCCATCGACGAGGACGAGAACCTGCTCGGCGTCAGAACCGCGCAGGCGCACGCCGGTGAAGCTGCCGGGGCCACCGTTGCGAGTGATGGTGATGCCGGGGACGCGTTCGAGAACGCGGGTGATGTCTGGCCCTTGGATCGACTGGATTTCGTCGGCGGTGATGACGGTGACGGGCTGGCCGGTCTTGCTCAGGGCAGTTTCGCTGCCGGTGGCGATGACGGTGATCGATGCCGGATCAACCTTGTAGTCTGCGACGACGACATCATCGGCGCCTTGTGCAAAGGCAGGCACGGCAAAAGCGCCAAAAAATACGGGGGCAGAAACGGAAAGCAGGTACTTCTTCACAGGACGCAACTCCGGCCACGAACGGTTGATGCCGTCCATGGCGAGAGGTGCGCTGGGCCATGAATCTGGCGCGCCTCGTCGCGTGCGCCCGGTTCACCCCGCCCGGCCGCGGAACGACTACCATCGGCAGGTTTCCTGGCTCCCGGGTCATCGCCCGCTGCCCGCCTTCCCAGCGCCGGGGATCGAATCCGGCACCAGTGGCATCACTGGACAGCGCGCTCTCCGGTTACAGTTGCGGGGGCAGCGCCGGATTTGAACCGGCTTCCCTCTTAGCCCGTGTTACCGGGCACCGTTGGCGTCGGCGCGGGGAACTAGCGGGAACTTTGCTGCGCTGCAAGAGGAACTACGTACTTCGGGGCAGGTTTGCTGCCCAATTCATTCTCACGCAAAGCCGCAAAGACGCGAAGATGCCGCGCAGGTTTGATAGGACAGCCATCACCTCCTGCGGCGATTATCCAAGAGCATTGCCTGCGGCCGCGCACGACCCCTTTGCGTCTTCGCGTCTTTGCGTGAGGTTTTCCGATTTGAGCGCCAGGCCGTGAGCTTGCCAGTTAACCGGATGGCAGGAGCTTGTGCCGCATCGGGACAGCGGGAAAAGCGGCCGTGCGCGAGGGCGCGCAAAAGGTTAGCGCAATTGAGGATTTTCAGGATTCTGCCCAGCCCCATGCCTCTCGAGCTTGCCTATCGCCCGATCGAACTGCCCGGCGTGGCAGCGACGGCTAATGGCGAGCAGCGCCCGCGCGATTTTGCGGCGCGGATCCGGCGCCGGGACATGCGCTCGATCCGCAAGGCCTTGCGCGCGCCTTCGCTGATGCGGCAGCGGCTGGGCGGCGTGGCTATGTTCGGCGTGCTGGGGCTGCTGCTCGGGCCGACCGGGTGGGGCGAACCGGGCGGCGTTCAAGCGGCTGTCGCGCGCGCCCAGATGGCGGGCCTGCAACCGTTCGAGCGCGGGGGTGACAGCTTTCCGGGCTCGGCGTTCTACTGGCTCGACACCAGCGACAGCGGGATGATAGCGCCGACCGAGGCGCAAGCGCAGTGGGACAAGAGCCATTCGGATGCCGAGATCCTGTCGGCGCGTCCAGTCTCGGCGGCGGGATCGAGCGAGGATCGCTGGCGGGCGCTGCAGTGCCTGACTTCGGCGATCTATTACGAGGCGGCGAGCGAGCCTGATGCGGGGCAACGCGCGGTGGCGCAGGTGGTGCTGAACCGCGTGGCGCATCCGGCCTGGCCAAACACGGTATGCGGCGTGGTCTACCAGGGGTCGGAGCGGCCGGGCTGCCAGTTCTCGTTCGCGTGCGATGGCTCGCTGGCGAGGAAGCCGATGAAGGCGTTCTGGGACCGGGCGCGGCGCGTGGCGGCCGATGCGCTGGCCGGATACGTCTATGCGCCGGTCGGGCTGGCGACGCATTATCATACGACGGCGGTGCATCCCTACTGGGCGCCGAGTCTTTCGTTCATCGGCACGATCGGGGCGCACCGCTTCTATCGCTGGGCCGGCGCTGCAGGGCGTCCGGCGGCGTTTACGGCGCGGTACTTCGGCGGCGAGCCGCTGGCCGCGCCGCATCCGCGCACATGGACGCCCTCGCCTGTCGACATTGCCGATCCGCTGGCGCTGGAGAAGGCGTTCGAGGAAGGGCGGATCGTGGCGCCAGTTGCTGCGGCGACGGTTGCTCCGGTAGCGGCGGTCCCGCAGGCTGCGGCGCAGCAGAGCCTTGTCCGGCCGCAGGTGCTGCCAGGCGTGAAGGCGGGTGCGACCAGCGCGCCGGTTTCCGGCAGCGGTTCGGTGCTGCCGGGGTATGAGAACGCCAACAAGTGGATTGCGCAGCCGGGGGCTTGAGAGCTTCCAAGCCTTTGAATGGTTCACGCAGAGGCGCGGAGGAAGAAGCGAGACGCGGAGGAGCGTCGCGCGCGAACCGATGTGCCGGTCTTCAAATGGGAACCGTGAAGCGGCTTTGCCGCAGCTATCTTCTCTGCGTGTCCTTTTTCTCCTCTGCGTCTCTGCGTGAACAATTCAACGCTCACAGCCTGCACACACCCCTCCACCACTCGCTTCGCGGGCGGTCCCCATCCCCGTTTGTCCTGCGGAGAAACGCGGAGGGTCTGGTTGCGTGTTCTCAATCCGTCGCAAAACCGTTTCAGGACGGATGGTTATTCGTTCCTTTACCGTGTCGTCACACACACTCTTAGCGCTGGTGGGTCTAGGGCGGGGTCGTGGAGAACGGCACCGATTGTCCCCGGCGCCGTCAGAGAGTTGAGGCACCATGCTGCGTTTTGCGCCCCGTTACGGCATCATTTCCCCCTGTCTTTCGCGAAAGATCCAGGCGCGGCACCTGCGGGCGGTAAACGATAATGGGGCAGGCTCAGGGCCAGGCTCGATCTGTCAGGACGAGGCGCTCGATACCGCATTGCGGCTGTTTGCGGCGCATGGCTTCTCGGCGGCGGCGCGTGCACGTGATGCTGCGGTGATCGCTGAGCGCAGCGGCGAACCGGGCCGCGTGGAATTCTGGGTCGAGGTCTGCGCGACGCTCAACCGGCGGATGGCGCGCGACTTCCTGAAGCGCAAGCGCAGCTGATCCGCACCCGGGTTTGCGGAGAGGAAAAGCAAAGGTAAGCCCCGGTGGAAACGCCGGGGCTTTTTTGCTGCAGATTGCTTGCGTATTGCCTTATAAATCTTCGGCTCGCTGACCGACTGGCGGGCAGTTTCGAAGCCATCTTGCTATTGCGAACTGATATCACAAAAACCCCGGATATAGCGGGTTTTCGCGGTTGCATTCGTCTGCGCACAGGCCTAGGGCGCGAGTCATTCTGCCAGAACCTTCCTGTCTCGCGGGGCACGGGAGGGACCTGGGCGAAAGCTCTGCTGGCATTTGTATGCTTGTCCCCGCGAACGGGAAAGGACCGTAGAGCATGGCACGCAAGAAGATCGCGCTTATCGGCGCAGGCAACATCGGGGGCACCCTCGCCCACCTCGCCGCCCAGAAGGAACTGGGTGACATCGTCCTGTTCGACGTGGTCGAAGGCGTGCCGCAGGGCAAGGCGCTCGACCTGTCGCAGTGCGGCCCGGTCGAAGGCTTCGACGCCAAGATCACCGGCACCAACGACTATGCCGACATTGCCGGCGCCGACGTGATCATCGTGACCGCCGGTGTTGCCCGCAAGCCCGGCATGAGCCGCGATGACCTGCTCGGCATCAACCTCAAGGTGATGAAGGCCGTCGGCGAAGGCATCCGCGACAACGCGCCCGACGCTTTCGTCATCTGCATCACCAACCCGCTCGACGCGATGGTGTGGGCGCTGCGCGAATTCTCCGGCCTTCCGCACAACAAGGTCGTCGGCATGGCCGGCGTGCTGGACTCGGCACGCTTCAGCACGTTCCTGGCATGGGAATTCGGCGTCTCGATCCGCGACGTGAACACCTTCGTGCTCGGCGGCCACGGCGACACCATGGTGCCCGTCACCCAGTACTCGACGGTCAACGGCATTCCGGTGCCCGACCTCGTCAAGATGGGCCTGTCGACGCAGGAAAAGATCGACGCGATCGTGCAGCGCACGCGTTCGGGCGGCGGCGAGATCGTCGGCCTGCTCAAGACCGGCTCGGCGTTCTACGCTCCGGCCGCCTCGGGCATCGCCATGGCCGAAGCTTATCTCAACGACCAGAAGCGCATCCTGCCTTGCGCTGCCTACGTCGATGGCCAGTACGGCGTTGACGGCCTCTATGTCGGCGTGCCGGTGATGATCGGTGCAGGCGGCGTGGAGCAGGTGATCGAGATCGAACTCGACGCCGAAGCCAAGTCGAACCTTCAGGTCTCGGTCGACGCGGTCAAGGAACTGCTGGAAGCCTGCAAGGGCATCGACAACTCGCTGGCTTGAGCTGACACGGATCTGCGTCCTCGCCTGAGCGGGGGCGCAAGCGCCTGACGTTCCGGAGTAATTGATGTCCATTCTCGTCGACAAGAACACCAAGGTCATCACGCAGGGGATGACCGGCAAGACCGGCAGCTTCCACACGCAGGCTGCGCTTGATTACGGTACGCAGATGGTTGGCGGCGTGACGCCCGGCAAGGGCGGCACCACCCACATCGGCCTGCCGCAGTTCGACACCGTGGCAGAGGCCAAGGCGGTGACCGGCGCAACCGCTTCGTGCGTCTACGTGCCGCCTTCGGGCTGCGCCGACGCCATCCTCGAGGCGATCGATGCCGAGATGGAACTGATCGTGGCGATCACCGAGGGCGTTCCCGTGCTCGACATGGTCAAGGTCAAGCGCGCGCTGTCGGGTTCGAAGAGCCGCCTGATCGGTCCGAACTGCCCCGGCGTGCTGACGCCGAACCAGTGCAAGATCGGCATCATGCCCGGTTCGATCTTCAAGGAAGGCTCGGTCGGCGTGGTCTCGCGCTCGGGCACGCTGACCTATGAAGCGGTGTTCCAGACCTCGGCCATCGGCCTTGGCCAGACCACGGCTGTCGGCATCGGCGGCGACCCGGTCAACGGCACCAACTTCATCGACGTGCTCGAACTGTTCCTGGCCGACGAGGCGACCAAGTCGATCATCATGATCGGCGAGATCGGCGGCGATGCCGAGGAGCAGGCCGCGCAGTTCCTGATCGACGAGGCCAAGCGTGGCCGCAAGAAGCCGATGGCCGGCTTCATCGCGGGCCGCACCGCGCCTCCGGGCCGCCGCATGGGCCACGCCGGCGCCATCGTCTCGGGCGGCAAGGGCGACGCCGAAAGCAAGATCGCGGCGATGGAAGCCGCCGGCATCAAGGTCTCCGCCTCGCCCAGCCTGCTGGGTGAAACGCTGGCCGAAGTGCTGAAGGGCTGACGTCAAAAGCTACCGCCCGGATAGGTTACCTTGCGTAAGGTGCCACCGGGCGGATGCTTGAAGTTTTTCAGGTAGGCCCCCGCAACGGAAGCGGCCTGCCGTCGTTACGGATTTTTGCGCAAGCCTTGCGAGGTGCGCGCTGGAAGGGTCGGCTCTGCGAGAGTGGAGCGGAAAATGTCCGAAGCCCCCAACCTCCCCGGGGGACCAGGAGTTGATGATGGGTTCTGAACTGCACGATTTCGACGTGGATCCGGCTCAGGAAGGTCCGCAGCCCGGCCCTTCGTGGGCCAACAAGCGCTGGCCGATCACCGATGCCGCGGCAGGCGACGACCTGACCCAGGCGATGGACCCGATGGCGCTCAAGCTCGTCATCGAGAAGGCAGCCAAGAAGGGCGGCGTCGCGCTCGACGAAGCGGCGCTGCAGCAGGCGGCGATGGATTCGATCCGCGCGATGATGCTGATCCGCACCTATCGCGTGCGCGGGCATCTAGCCGCCGATCTCGACCCGCTTGGCCTTGCCCGCCAGAAGCTCCCGGCCGACATTTCGCCCGAGTACCATGGCTTTACCGCCGCCGACATGACCCGCAAGGTCTATCTGGGTGGTGCGCTCGGCCTTGAATGGGCGACCGTCAACGAACTCGTCGCGATCCTGCGCGCAAACTACTGCGGGCACATCGGCTTCGAATACATGCATATTGCCGACGTGGAGGAGCGCCGCTTCATCCAGGATCGCATCGAAGGCGGCGACAAGTCGGTCGACTTCACCCCCAACGGCAAGAAGGCGATCCTCGCCGCCGTGGTGCGCGGCGAGCAGTACGAGAAGTTCCTCGGCAAGAAGTACGTCGGCACCAAGCGCTTCGGCCTCGACGGCGGGGAATCGATGATCCCGGCGCTGGAAGCGGTGATCAAGTACGGCGGCCAGCTGGGCGTCAAGGAAATCGTCTACGGCATGGCCCACCGCGGCCGCCTTAACGTGCTCGCCAACGTGATGGCCAAGCCCTACCGCGTGATCTTCCACGAATTCTCGGGTGGCTCGGCCAACCCCGAGGACGTCGGCGGTTCGGGCGACGTGAAGTACCACCTCGGCACCTCGACCGACCGCGAGTTCGACGGGACCAAGGTGCACATGAGCCTGGTGCCCAACCCGTCGCACCTCGAAACGGTCGACCCGATCGTGCTCGGCAAGGTGCGTGCGCAGCAGGTGTTCCGCGACGATATCGGTGACGACGTGGGGCCTAACGCGCGCCACAAGCAGGTGCTGCCCGTCCTGATCCACGGTGACGCGGCCTTTGCCGGCCAAGGCATCGTGTGGGAGTGCTTCGGCCTTTCGGGCGTACGCGGCTACAACACCGGTGGCTGCATCCACTTCATCATCAACAACCAGATCGGCTTCACCACCTCGCCCCAGTTCTCGCGCGGGTCTCCGTACCCCTCGGACGTGGCCAAGGGCGTGCAGGCGCCGATCCTGCACGTGAACGGCGACGATCCGGAAGCAGTGACCTTCGCCTGCAAGCTGGCGATCGACTACCGTCAGAAGTTCGGCCGCGACATCGTGGTCGACATGTGGTGCTATCGTCGCTTCGGCCACAACGAGGGCGACGAGCCTTCGTTCACCCAGCCGCTGATGTACGCCAAGATCCGTCAGCACCCGGGCGTCAGCGACATCTACGCCAAGCGCCTGGTTGGCGAAGGCGTGATCGATGCCAACTACAAGGGCGAGATCGAGAGCCACTTCGTGGCGACGCTCGAGACCGAGTTCGAGGCGGCCAAGGGCTACAAGGCCAATGAAGCCGACTGGTTCGGCGGCCGCTGGTCGGGCTTCAACAAGCCGGCAGACCCTGTGACCGCGCGCCGCAACGTCGGCACCGGCATCGACCAGAAGCTGTTCGACAGCCTCGGCCGCACGCTGACCACCGTGCCTGAGGACCTCACCGTCCACAAGACGCTGGGTCGCGTGATCGATGCCAAGCGCGAGATGTTCAGCTCGGGCCAGGGCTTCGACTGGGCAACCGGCGAAGCGCTGGCGTTCGGCAGCCTCGTGTCCGAGGGCTATGGCGTGCGTCTGTCCGGACAGGACTGCGGCCGCGGCACCTTCAGCCAGCGTCACGCGGTGTGGGTCGACCAGAAGGACGAACGCAAGTACGTGCCGCTCAAAACGCTGCCGCACGGCACGTTCGAGGTGCTGGATTCGACGCTTTCGGAATATGGCGTGCTCGGCTTCGAGTATGGCTATGCCAGCGCGGACCCGAAGAGCCTGGTGCTGTGGGAAGCGCAGTTCGGCGACTTCGCCAACGGCGCGCAGATCGTGATCGACCAGTACATCGCCGCATCCGAAGCGAAGTGGCTGCGCGCCAATGGCCTCGTCATGCTGCTGCCGCACGGGTACGAAGGACAGGGTCCGGAGCATTCCTCGGCACGCATGGAGCGCTATCTGCAGCTTTGCGCCGAAGACAACATCCAGGTGTGCAACATCACCACGCCGGCCAACTACTTCCACGTGCTGCGCCGGCAGATGCACCGCCCGTTCCGCAAGCCGCTGATCATCATGACGCCCAAGAGCCTGCTGCGCCACCCGTTGGCAAAGTCGGTCGCTTCGGACTTCGTGGGCGAAAGCCACTTCATGCGCATCCTGTCGGACATCAATCCGGCAGCGGACAAGGACACCCGCAAGGTCATCCTGTGTTCGGGCAAGGTCGCCTATGACCTGATCGAAGCGCGCGATGCGGCCGGGATTACCGACACGCAGATCATCCGCCTCGAGCAGCTCTATCCCTTCCCCGGCGAGCCGCTGGCCCTGCGCCTTTCGCGCATGACCAACCTCGAGGAAGTGGTGTGGTGCCAGGAAGAGCCGCGCAACAACGGTTCGTGGTTCTTTGTCGAGCCGATGATCGAGGAATCGCTCAAGGCGGCCAAGAGCAAGGTTGCCCGCGCCCGCTATGCCGGTCGTGCTGCGGCGGCGTCGCCCGCCACGGGCCTCGCCAGCCGCCATGCCAGCGAGCAGGGCGCGCTGGTGGCCGACGCGCTGGGCCTTTCGGTACGTGGCGAGATCCGCCGTCAGAAGAAGAACTGATTTTCCTTCTCCCCGAGGAACATGAATTATGTCGATTGAAGTGAAGGTTCCGACGCTGGGTGAAAGCGTCAGCGAAGCAACCGTCGGCCAGTGGCTGAAGAAGCCCGGCGAGGCCGTGGCACTGGACGAGCCGATCGTCAGCCTCGAGACCGACAAGGTCGCGGTCGAGGTTCCGGCTCCGGCAGCAGGCGTGCTTGGCGCGCTGGTGGCCAATGAGGGTGACACGGTCAACGTCGGCGCGCTGCTCGCGCTGATCGAAGACAGCGTGGCGGCTGCGGGCGCACAGGCCCCTGCCCCTCGCACCGAAGCGCCGGTTCCGCCCGCTTCGGCTTCGGAAGCACCTGCTGCGGCTCCGGCGGCTGCGCCTTCGGGTGACGCAGCCGCGCTCTCGCCCGCGGTCCGCCGTGCGGTGCTGGAATATGGCATCGATCCTTCGACCGTGAAGGGCACTGGCAAGGACGGTCGCCTGACCAAGGAAGACGTGATGGCAGCGGCAGCGGCCAAGCAGGCCTCCCCTGCCCCGGCGGTTTCGGCTCCGGCTGCGGCTGCTCCTGCCGCTGTTGCGGGCGGTCGCAACGAAGAGCGCGTGAAGATGACGCGCCTGCGCCAGACCATCGCCAAGCGCCTTAAGAGCGCGCAGGAAACCGCCGCCCTGCTGACCACGTTCAACGACGTGGACATGACTGCCGTCATGGAAGCGCGCGCCAAGTACAAGGACGTGTTCGAGAAGAAGCACGGCGTGAAGCTTGGCCTGATGTCGTTCTTCGCCAAGGCCTCGGTTCTGGCACTGAAGGACATTCCGGCCGTCAACGCGCAGATGCAGGGCGATGAGATCGTCTACTTCGACTACGTCGACATCTCGGTCGCGGTCTCGGCTCCGAACGGGCTGGTCGTGCCGGTGGTGCGCGATGTCGACAAGATGAGCTTTGCCGACATCGAGAAGGCGATTGCCAATTACGGCAAGGCGGCGCGCGACGGCACGCTGACCATGGCCGACATGGCTGGCGGCACTTTCACCATCTCCAACGGCGGCGTGTTCGGCGGGCTTATGTCGACCCCGATCATCAACCCGCCGCAGTCGGCCGTGCTCGGCCTGCACCGCATCGAGGACCGCCCGGTCGTCCGCAATGGCGAGATCGTGGTGCGCCCGATGATGTACATCGCGCTGTCCTATGACCACCGTATCATCGACGGTCGCGAGGCAGTGACGGCACTGAAGACGATCAAGGAAGCGATCGAGGACCCGACCCGCCTGCTGATCGATCTTTGAGCGGACAGTACGGAACTGACTTGAATCTGAAGCCGTTCGTGCTGAGCTTGGCGCAGCACGAACGCGCAATGGAGCCGGAAAATGGCTGAATACGATTACGACGTCCTTGTCATCGGTGGTGGCCCCGGCGGTTATGTCGCGGCGATCCGCGCGGCGCAGCTGGGCCTCAAGACCGCTTGTGCCGAAGGGCGCGAGACGCTGGGCGGAACCTGCCTCAACGTCGGTTGCATTCCCTCCAAGGCGCTGCTGCACGGCTCGGAGAAGTTCGACGAGGCGCGGAACGGCACGTTCGCCAGCTATGGCATCAAGACTGGCGCGGTCGAGCTCGATCTGGATGCGATGCAGGCGCAGAAGGCGGATTCGGTGAAGGGCCTGACCGGCGGCATCGAATTCCTGTTCAAGAAGAACAAGGTGACCTGGCTCAAGGGCTACGCTGCGTTCGAGGACGCGCACAGCGTGACCGTGGCTGGCCAGAAGGTTACCGCGAAGAACATCGTGATCGCCACCGGTTCGAGCGTGACGCCGCTGCCCGGCGTGACTGTCGACAACGATGCTGGCGTGATCGTCGACAGCACCGGCGCGCTGGCGCTGGATCGCGTGCCGAACCACATGGTGGTGATCGGTGGCGGCGTGATCGGGCTGGAACTCGGCTCGGTGTGGCGCCGCCTTGGTGCGAAGGTGACGGTTGTGGAGTTCCTCGACCAGTTGTTGCCCGGCATGGACGGCGACGTGCGCAAGGAAGCCGCCAAGATCTTCAAGAAGCAGGGCATGGACATCAAGCTCGGCACCAAGGTCACTGGCGTAGCGGTGGATGGCGGAAAGGCCACGCTGACGGTTGAACCTGCAAAGGGCGGCGAGGCTGCGACCATCGAGGCTGACTGCGTGCTGGTGGCAATCGGGCGTCGGCCCAATGTCGACGGCCTCGGCCTCGACAAGATCGGGCTCGAACTGAACGCGCGCGGTCAGATCGAAACCTACCACGACTTTGCCACCAAGGTCCCGGGCGTTTGGGCCGTGGGCGACGTGATTCCGGGCCCGATGCTGGCGCATAAGGCCGAGGACGAAGGCATTGCCGTGGCCGAGAACATCGCCGGGCTCACCGGAATCGTGAACCATGACGTGATTCCCGGCGTAGTGTACACGATGCCTGAATTCGCCGGTGTCGGTCTTACGGAAGAGGCCGCGAAGGAAAAGGGCGAGATCAAGGTCGGCAAGTTCCCGATGCTCGCCAACAGCCGCGCCAAGACCAACCATGAGCCGGACGGCTTCGTGAAGGTGATCTCCGACGCCAAGACCGACCGCGTTCTGGGCGTGTGGTGCATTGCCTCGGTTGCCGGCACGATGATTGCGCAGGCGGCACAGGCGATGGAATTCGGCGCGACCAGCGAAGACATTGCCTATACCTGCCACGCGCACCCGACCCATTCGGAAGCGCTCAAGGAAGCGGCGATGGCGGTGACGGGCAAGCCGATTCACATGTGATCGGACTCACCTGAGCGAATACGGGGGCCGTCCTTCGGGGCGGCCCTTTTCGTTTGGGTCAGAAGCACTTGGCGTTGCGGCGTGACATTTGCCCCCTGCCCTGCTAGCGGCCAAGCGGAATAAGGAAAGCAAACGAATAACATGGCAGGTTACAAGGAACCCGGTCTTGGCGACCGTCGCGATGCTTCGGCACAGGCACGCGCCAAGGCTATCGAGGCGATGAAGGCCAAGGCGAAGGCGCCGGTGGACCCGGCAGTGCTGGCCGAGAAGATCGCCCGCGCCGAGGCCAAGGAAAAGGCCGAAGCGGAAAAGCGCGAGGCGGCTCGCCTCAAGCGCGAGGAAGAGAAGGCCGAGAAAGCCAAGCGCGCTGCCGAGCAGGCCAATGCCCCCGCCCCGCCAAGTGCGGAAGAGCTGGCAGCCGCGCAGAAGGCTGCCCGCGATGCCCGCTACGCCGCCCGCAAGGCGCGGAAGAAGTAGGCGTTGGACGCCGCCCTTCCGGTTCACGGAGCTTCACCCACGCCCCTCCACCGATGTGGGAGCTGGAAGACGGCGACGAACTGATCGACACCTGCCGCGTGCCCGATGGCGCGAGGCTGCGGCTGGTACGCAATGGCGAGGACTTCGTCATCCTGCTCGACCGCAACGAATTGATGAGCACCGACGTCTGCGCTTCGGAAGTGCAGCTGGCGGAAATGACCTGCGCGCGCCTTGTCGGCCGTGACGATCTGCAGATGCTGATCGGTGGCTACGGATTGGGCTTCACCTTGCGGGCAGCACTTGCCGTGCTCGGTCCCAAGGCTGGCGTCACTGTTGCCGAAATCGTGCCGGAAATCGTCGCCTGGGCGCTCGGGCCGATGGCGCAGCTGACCGCCGGCTGCCTTGATGATCCGCGCGTGCAGCTGGTGCACGATGACGTGGCCATGCTGATCGATTCCGCGCGTGGTGGCTACGATGCGATCCTGCTCGATGTCGACAACGGCCCCGAAGGGCTGACGCGCATGATAAACGGGTGGCTCTATTCGCCCGACGGACTGGAAGCGGCATCCCGCGCGCTGCGGCCGGGCGGCATCCTTGCAGTGTGGTCTGCCTTCGAAGACCCGGCTTTCGTTGAACTGCTGGAGCAGGCGGGCTTTACCGTTGACGTGGCCAGTGTCGATGCCGGCGAAGAGCCGCGCGAAGGGCGCAAGCCGCTGCATCACGTGATCTTCTTCGCGACGAAAGCCTGAAGCTTTCGTTTGTGCCCTGCCGCCTGTGACGGTAACCGCAGGGCTTGAATCGAAGGAGTGCCACGATGGCCATCAAGCTGACCCTGACCGAAGACGAGACCGAAATCCTGATCGATGCTCTGGAAGCCGATCTCGAGGGCTATGTCGAAGCGGCGAAGGAAGCGCGCGGCAACAACAACCGCGAGGACGTCAAGACTTTCACCGAAGCAGCGACGCGCATCCAGGAGCTGAAGGGCAAGCTGGAAGCTCTGCTGGGCCAGTGAGGCCCGCATGCCCTCCCCGTTGCCCAACGCCGACCTTTCGGCACTGATCGGCCTGCTCGATCTTGTCGGCATTGCCGTTTTCGCCCTGACCGGCGCACTGCTGGCGGCGCAACTCAGGCAGACATTCGTGACGATGGCGTTCTTTGCGCTGGTGACGGGCGTGGGCGGCGGGTCGGTTCGCGACCTGCTGATCGGCGCGCCGGTGTTCTGGGTGCGTGATCCGTGGGTGGCGCCAGTGTGCCTGGGCGTGGCGCTGGTGGCGTGGTTCACCCCGCACCGCTGGTGGGAGCGGCCAGTGCTGGAATGGGCCGACGCGGCGGGACTTGGCGCTTATGCCGTGTTGGGCACGGCCAAGGCGCTGGCGTTCGGCGTATCGCCTGTGCCGGCCGTGCTGATGGGTGTGATCACCGGCTGTGTCGGCGGCATTATCCGCGACGTGCTGGCAGGAAGGCCCTCGATCCTGATGCGGCCCGAACTTTACGTGACGGCGGCTGCGCTTTCCGCAGGGGTCTGTGCCAGCGGCGCGGCGCTGGGACTTGATCGCGGCATAGTCTGGCCGGTGGCTGCGCTGGCCGGCTTTGCGCTCAGAGGCGCAGCGATCTGGTGGAAGCTGGGGCTGCCGGTCTATACCTCTGGGGAGCGCGAGGGCTGAGCAGGCCCACTCCCAACCCCTCCCGCTTGCGGGAGGGGAGGAGCAGTATTCAGCCGATCATTTCTACGACGACCTTGCCCATGGCCTGCCGGTTTTCGAGCAGGGCGATGGCTTCGCGCCCCTGATCGAGCGTGTAGCGCTGCGAGACGCGGGGTTTGATCTTGCCCTCTTCGAGCAGCGCGAAGAGTTCCTCGACCTCGGCCTTGAAAGCGGCGGGTTCGCGGGCGGTCCATGCGCCCCAGAACACGCCGCAGACGTCGCATGATTTGAGCAAGGTGAGATTGAGCGGAAGCCTGGCGATGCCGGCCGGGAAGCCGACGACGAGAAAGCGGCCTTCCCACGCGATCGCACGCAGGGCCGGTTCGGAATAATCGCCGCCGACGATATCGTAGACGATGTCCGCGCCATTCGGGCCGCAGGCTGCCTTGAACTGTTCAGCCAGCGCCTTGGACTGGGCCTTGTCGAACGGCGGGCGGCCATAGATCACGACATCGTCTGCACCAGCGTCGCGCGCGACCTGTGCCTTTTCCTCGCTGGAGACGGCAGCGATCACCCGGGCGCCGAAGGCCTTGGCGAGTTCGACGGCGGAAAGCCCGACACCGCCTGCCGCGCCGAGGACCAGCACGGTATCACCAGCCTTGATGTGGCCGCGATCCTTGAGGCCGTGGATGGTGGTGCCGTAAGTCATCAACAACGAAGCGCCGGTGGCATAGTCGACGCCATCGGGCAGCGGGAACAGGCGCGCGACCGGGGCCACGACCTTTTCGGCCAAGCCGCCGTTGCCGATCATGGCGATTACGCGGTCTCCGACGGACCACCCGGTCACGCCCTCGCCCAATGCTTCAATTTCACCCGCGAGTTCGCTGCCGGGAGCGTAAGGCCGCTCGGGCTTGAACTGGTAAAGATCGCGGATCATCAGCGTGTCGGGGAAGTTGATCGAGCAGGCGTGGACGCGCACAAGCACTTCGCCCTTCCCCGGCACCGGATCGGGCAGGTCATCCATGACCAGGGTTTCGGGTCCGCCTGCAGCGTGGGTGCGCAGAGCCTTCATTTCACTTCTCCCAATAGTTGCGGATTCGATCCGCTCCGCATCAGGGAAGCAAGTTTTGCGCGCCTTGGGAAGCCCTGTTAAGTGCGCAGTTAAGCTGCCGCTACGGCATCCGTGCCACGCGCGAGGAAGGGCAGGCTGTCGCGCATCTTCGCTTCGTGCGTCGCGATGGCATCGCCCCGGGCCATGGTCAGGCCGACCTCGTCAAGGCCATTGAGCAGGCAGTGCTTGCGGAACGGGTCGATCTCGAAGGTGAAGCGATCCTGGAATGGCGTCGTCACCGTCTGGGTCTCAAGATCGATCGAGACGGGATCGGTCTGCGCGACTTCCATCAGGCGGTCGATCGCCTCTTGCGGCACGACGACCGTGAGGATGCCGTTCTTGAAGGCGTTGCCTGAGAAAATGTCGGAGAAGGAGGGTGCGATCACGGCCTTCACGCCCATGTCGCCCAGCGCCCAGGCAGCGTGTTCGCGGCTGGAGCCGCAGCCGAAGTTGTCACCGGCAATCAGGATCGGCGAGCCGGAAAATTCCGCGCTGTCGAAAATGTTGTCAGGATCGGCGCGCAGGGCTTCGAACGCGCCCTTGCCGAGACCCTGACGGGTGATCGTCTTGAGCCACTTGGCAGGGATGATCACGTCGGTATCGACGTTCTTGCGGCCGAACGGGATGGCCCGTCCTTCGATCTGCTTCACCGGTTCCATGGCCGTCGCTATAGCTTGCCGGTTAGGCGATGCAATGGGCGAGATGGCGCAATATAGTTACGTGTCGGAGAGGTTGTGGATCCCGGCCTGCGCCGGGATGACGGAATTGAACCGTTCCCCGTTCGTCGCTCCGGCGCAGGCCGCGGCCCATCGCCTGTGCAAACTCAGTCGGTCTCGGGCGCGTCGGCGGGCGGGGTCTTGGGTTCGGTCTTCTCTGCGCGTTCCTTGCGGCGCGACGCATAGAGCAGGGCTGCGGCCAGTGCTGCCGAGCCGATTGCCGCGCCCGCCATGGCTGCCTTGCCGGTCCAGTCCGTCTTCTTGGTCACGCTTGAGAACTCCTTGAAACGTGTAGCCAAGATTGGCCGGGCGTTCTGCGATTGCAAGGCTCAGGCGAAGAATTTCCGCAGCTTCGTCCATTCGCCAAGCTTCGCCTCATAGGTCAGCGAGGCGTGCGCCGGACTGCTGGATGGCAGCCGCAGGAGTTCGAAGGTCCCTCCCCGGCCAGTTGCTGCGTGCCGATGCTGGCCGACTTGGCACCGTTGAAGGCGATGCATCGCAGTTGCGGGAGGGCGGCTGCAAGAGTGGCCAGCGCATTGGGCGCGACATCACGAATGGCGGTATCGAGGCTGCCCGAACGCGTGGCCGAACCGATCGAATCCCACAGGCCGATGCGATGGGCGAGCAGGGTTTCGAGGCGGCGTTCATAGTCCTGCGCGACGAGATCGACGTCGATCACTGCGCCGACCAGCCGCCAGAACTGGTTGCGCGGATTGGCGTAATAGCGCGCGGCGGCAAGGCTCGCTTCACCCGGGAGACTGCCGAGGATGAGAACCCGGGTGTGCTGATCGGTGACCGGAGCGAAAGAGGATTTGCGGGTCGTCACGCAGGCGCCGGGGCCACTCCCGCCTGCGCGGCTTCATCCTTCGCGGGCGTGCCGCAGGTCATGCAGAAGCGGAAGAAGGCCATCTTGCGGGTGTTGCAGCTGTGGCAGTGGTCGAACAGGGTCATGCCGCAGTGAACGCAGAAGTTGGCTTCGGCATCGCCGGTGGTCGAGATCGGGCGGTCGCAGCCGGGGCAGACCTTGGCGGCCATCTTCTTGAACGCCTCGTCATGGCTGACGCGGGCGCGGCGTTCCTTTTCGGCTTGCGCCTCGACTTCCTGCCGGTGCGCGAGATAGGCGCGCATGTTCTTGATGAGGAAGTGCCCGGCGGCGAAAGTCAGGATGATGCCTACGGCATAGCGGATGTAGCCGCCGTAGCTCGGCAGGTAGGGCACGAGCTCGACGAAGAACACGAACACGGCGGCAAGCACGAAGCCGCGCATCAGCGGCCAGTGATCGCTCTCGCGCTTCTTCACCACCATCCATGCGGCCAGGCCAAGCATTGGCAGGGTGATCAGCAGCCGCAGGCCGAACACCCGCAGTTCCTGCCAGAACATCGCGCGCTCTTGCGCCGGGATGGCGTCGGAGATCAGCTGGTTTTCGCGCAGGCGCAGCGCGCTTTCGCGCTGGTCGAGCGGGGCGCGCTCGTTCTCGAGATTTGCGATCGCCTGCTGGATGCTGCGTTCATTGGCCTTGAGCTGTTCGAGTTCGCGGGTACGGGCGAGAACTTCGGGGTCCTGCGCCGGATTGGTCGTGGCGGTGCGCGCGGCGATCCATGCCTTGAAAGTCTCGTTGGCGGTGCTGGACTGGCGCTGGGCCTGGTCCAGTTGGAGGCGCTGGATTTCGAGCTTGTCGTCGATGGCAGTCTTGCTGTCGCCGATCTTGCGGATCTCTTCGCGGACTTGCCGGATCGCAGGGGAGTCATCCGCGGGGGCGGTGTAGACCTGTTCCTCGACCATCGGCAGATCGCCGATGACGAGGTTGCCGAGGCCGACGATGAAACCGGCAAAGACTATCGACACGGCCCAAAGCACGCCGCGATAAACGCGTTCGGGCACGCGGACGCCCTTGATCATGTCCATGGATCACCCCTCCTTGGTTGAGGAGAGGCTAAGCTTCGACTGGGGTGTTGTAAATTGCTGGCAATAGCTGCCACGCAGTTCCACCTCACACCGCTCACTCTGAGCGTGTCGAAGGGTGCTCCCGCGGCCGCTGCGCCGGATGCTTCGACAAGCTCAGCATGAGCGGGTTTATTGGCGTTTGAGCAGGCTTACTTCTGGACCAGCGGGCTGACGGGATCGCGGGAGGATTCCCATTGCTGCCACTTGTCGCCAAGGCCAGTGTGATCAAGCGCGCCTTCGCGCATGGCGGCGGCGGCCTGTGCGGCGGGGAGCGGCGGGAGCGGGCCGTTGTCACCGAGCATGAGTTCGTCACCCAACAGGCGGAAATCCTGCGGGCCGGGACGGAAGGCCTGCACCACGGTCATCACGCTGCCGCCGTACTGGACGACATCGATCACCAGCGCATCGACTTCGCCCGTGGGCGTCTCGACCTTGACCTGCCGGGCAATGGCGCAATCGGGCCATTGCGCCGCACCGCCTCCGATGAAGGCGCGGGCGGCAGCGTCCTGATCCTTGGGGCTGGCGCCGTCAAACGTCTGAAGCTGGCGGCTGCCATCGGCGCGCATGCACAGCGACTGTGGCTGGTAGTGGCCGCCGGGCGGCAGGTCCGACGCCGTCCAGAACGCGTGGGCCATGAGGAACCCGGCTAGCTGGAGCGCGGCTGTCGGGAGGCCTGCCACGGGCGCGTCAGTCGATCAGCTTGCGCACATCAGTCAACCGGCCGGTGACGGCGGCGGCGGCGGCCATTGCCGGGCTGACGAGATGGGTGCGCGCGCCGGGGCCCTGGCGGCCGACGAAGTTGCGGTTCGAGGTCGAGGCGCAGCGTTCGCCTGCAGGCACCTTGTCCGGGTTCATGCCGAGGCAGGCCGAACAGCCCGGTTCGCGCCATTCGAAACCGGCCTCGGTGAAGATGCGGTCAAGCCCTTCGTCCTCGGCCTGCTGCTTGACGAGGCCGGAGCCGGGGACAACGATTGCCCACTTGACGTTGTCGGCCTTCTTGCGGCCCTTGAGGATGGCGGCGGCGGCGCGCATATCCTCGATCCGGCTGTTGGTGCACGAGCCGATGAAGATGTTCTGGACTTCGACGTCTTCCATGCGCTGGCCCGGCGTCAGGCCCATATAGGCGAGGCTGGCCTTGGCGGCTTCCTGCTTGGAAGGGTCGGCGAAGCTTTCCGGCGCGGGGACGAGGCCGCTGATCGGCAGGACGTCCTCGGGACTGGTGCCCCAGGTGACCGACGGCGCGATGTCCTTGGCGTCGATCACCACGACCTTGTCATACGTGGCGCCGGGATCGGTGGCGAGGCTGGTCCACCAGGCGACGGCCTTGTCCCAGTCCTCGCCCTTCGGGGCATAGGGACGACCCTTGAGGTAGGCGAAGGTCTTTTCATCGGGCGCGCACAGGCCAGCGCGGGCGCCGTGTTCGATCGCCATGTTCGAGATGGTCAGGCGGCCTTCGATGGAAAGGTCGCGGATGACCTGCCCTGTATATTCGATGACCGAGCCGGTGCCGCCCGCCGCGCCGAGCACGCCGGTAATGTGCAGGACGACGTCCTTGGCGGTGACGCCGGGCATCAGCGTACCTTCGACGCGCACTTCCATCGACTTCGACTGCTTGAGCAGCAGCGTCTGCGTGGCGAGCACATGCTCGACCTCGCTGGTGCCGATGCCGAAGGCCAGTGCGCCAAGGCCGCCGTGGCAGGCAGTATGGCTGTCACCGCAGACGATGGTAGCGCCGGGGAGCGAGAAGCCCTGCTCAGGCCCTACAACGTGAACGATGCCTTGTTCGGCGTCGGCATCGCCGATGTAGCGGATGCCGAAAGCGGGCGCGTTGCGCTCCAGCGCTTCGAGCTGCTGCGCGGACTCAGGGTCGGCAATCGGCACGCGCTGGCCGTCAGCGGTGCGGCGCGCGGTGGTGGGCAGGTTATGGTCGGGCACCGCGAGCGTGAGATCGGGGCGGCGCACCTTGCGGCCTGCCGCGCGCAGGGCTTCGAAGGCCTGCGGGCTGGTCACTTCGTGGACGAGGTGACGGTCGATATAGATGAGCGCGGTGCCATCATCGCGCTGTTCGACGACGTGGGCGTCCCAGATCTTCTGGTAGAGCGTGCGGGGATTTGCGGTGTTCGACATGGCACAAGCGGTTAGGCCCGCCCTCCCCGCAATTCAAGCAGGAAAGGGCGGGCCGAGAGGCCCCAAGGCGCAATTTTGTTACGCCTCTGGAACATTATCCGCCAATCGATCAGCCGCGGCGCCCGTCACGATCCCACTTCTCGGCGCGAAGGCGCTGGGTAATGTTGGCAACGCGGCGTTCGAGCGTACGGTATTCGCCCGACGACAGGCCGCGATCGGCGTAGCGGTTGTAGGTGGCCTTCAGGTCACGTGCATCGCGGCGCAGGCCCTGGGCTTCGCGCGGCGAGATGGCGCGGTTGCGCTGGGCGCGGTCGATGCGGTTGTCGAGCTGCCAGATGTCGCGGCGGATGTCGGCATTGCGGCCAGGCGTCATGTATGCGGCTTCAGCGCGGTTACCGCCCGGATAGCGGTCATTGTCGTGGGCGAGCGCCGGGGTGGCGACGCCTGCGACAAGGGTGGAAAGGACAACGGCGAGAACGGTCTTGCGCATGGGATAAGCTCCTCATTGGTCTGTGAGGAGAAAGTGCCGTCCGGCGGCTGAACGGCAGAAAAACGAGGCGTCGCGACTTTCGGGCAAAGTGTAAGAATGTGTCGCGGGGCCGACGAGGCGGTGTAAGGGAGCGCCATGCAGACGCTTGTTGCCTTGTTCATCATTGTTGCCACGGTGCTGGTCATGGAATTCGTGGCATGGTCGAGCCACAAGTACGTGATGCACGGGTTCGGCTGGGGCTGGCATCGTGACCATCACGAACCGCACGACGGGTTCTTCGAGAAGAACGACCTTTACGCCGTGGTTGGGGCCGCGATCTCGATCAGCTTCTTCATGATCGGCAGCCCGCTGGTGATGGGCGCGGAGGCATGGTGGCCGGCGACGTTCATCGGGCTTGGCGTCATGGCCTATGGCGTGATCTATACGCTGGTGCACGATGGCCTCGTCCACCAGCGCTGGTTCCGCTGGGTGCCGAAGAAGGGCTATGCCAAGCGGCTGGTGCAGGCCCACAAGCTGCACCACGCAACCATAGGCAAGGAAGGCGGAGTAAGCTTCGGCTTCATCTTCGCGCGCGATCCGGCGGTGCTCAAGAAGGAATTGCGGGCGCAGCGCGAGAAGGGGATTGCAGTGCTGCGGGAAGCGGTGGATTGAGGCGGTACTTTGGTCCGTTCCTGCGTGCGACATGGGCAGGAGTTCTGACTGCAAGTTTCTTGCCTTTTCTTTTCGCCGTCGTGATCTTGATAGGCGGCTTGGTCACGGGTGAGCCGACCCAAGCCTTGGCAACGATATACGTCTTTGTAATCGCACTTGCTTCCATCACAGCCGTGATAACGGGCGTAAGCATTCTGATCGGAGTGCCAATAAGCCTCGTTCTCAGACATACAGGGCGGTACACGAAGGGTGCGCATGTCGTAGTCGGAGTAATACTTGGATTCGTGGCATTCCCTGCGCTCATTGCCGTAACCGGCGAGCAGGGAAGTGATGCAAGTCTCCTTCTCCTTTATGCTTACTCCGCTCTTGTCGGCGGTGTGACTGCCGAAAGCTGGTGGCGCAACACGATAGCTCTGGTGGAACGAAGCCTTAAGCCAACCTGATCTCGTTCAGAACGCCCTTGGCCAGATTGCGGAAGCGCAGGGCGTCGGAGACGGAGATGGCCTGATCGTGGGCGGCGGCGTTGCGCAGACGCCGCATCTCTTCGATCATGCCGACGGTGCGGGCGGGCAGGACGCCTCGCTTTTGCAGGCTGCGGCCTGCTTCGGAGGCATCGACGCTGGCGACAGCGTGTTCGCTGGCGAGCGATTGCAGCGCCTCCTCCACCCCCGCCCATGAATCGAGCACGGCCGCTCCGGGCGACAGGTCGAGCAGCTTGAGGAAGCGGGCGTGATCGCCGGTCAGGGCGATCTCGGGGCCGTCAGGCTCGGGCGGCGCGGGGCTGGCTTCGGATTCGAGGCGGTCGAGCCGTTGCGCAAAACGGGCGGACTTGTCCCCCCAGCTCAGTTCATCGAGCCGCGCCAGCAGGGCGAGGAGCGGGCGGCGGAAAATCAGCGCGATGACCAGTGCGGACAGCGGCCAGGCCAAGGCAATGACGAGATTCCCCGCGAAGGCGGGCCAATCGGTTCCTGAGCCGGCGCTCTCGAGCGTAAGTTTGAACATGCCGACTCCGTGATCCGAGCAGAACATGCAATCTATCTGAAATGGAACAAAAAGAGAACTGGCAATTCAGGCTATGGGTGCGACCCGGCTTCTCAGCCACTGCGAAAGCGGCCTTTCGAAAAGCAGATGGACAATCACGGCAGCAACGAGAGACATGACAAGAACCAGAACGACGAAGATTGCTTCCTCGGTTGCGCCGTAGGGCAGGCGAAAATGCCGCCAGACCATCTGGCTGACCATCATCACCGGCATGTGGACGATATAGAGGGCGTAGGAGATATCGCCGCCGAAGTTCCAGAACCGGGCATCCGATCCCCCAGATCTGGTGGGCACCAGCACCATCGCGGCAAGCAGAAGCCAACTGCCGCTGCCCCAGAACAGAACGCGCAGCCAGCCGCTCATGTCCGCCCCTGGCATGACGAGGGGCGAGAGGAGCAGGCTGGCGGCGAGCGCGAGCGCGCACAGGCGCACGCGCGGCAGGAATTGCCACCCTCCCCGGTAGATCAGCGCCAGCATCGTGCCGCCGGACAGTTCGAGGATGATCGGCGATGACCAGTTGGCGAGGGGCTGCGGCAAATCGAGCAATGATCCAGCCAGAACCAGCAGGAACAGGATGACTGCCGTGCGTCGGACAGTGGCAGAAGCATCCTTCGCCATTGCCAGCGCGACAACGAAATAGAACAGCATCTCGAAGTTCAGCGTCCAGCCCACCTCGAGCGGCGGCACGATGCGCCCGTGAGCGGTGTTCGATGCGTAAGGCACGAACAGCATGGCATGCACCATGCTCTGCCAATCGGGTGCGGGCGGGAAGCGCAGGCTCCACAGCAGCACGAACAGCAACCCCGCCCAGTACAGCGGAACCACGCGAATGATCCGACGCAGGGCAAATGTGCGAACAGCGCCGGCTTTGCCGAACAGTTTTTCTGACGACAGCACGATCACGAAACCGGAGATCACGAAAAACAGGTCGACGCCGAAGTTGCCGATCGCGGCCAATGCTGGTCGCTCCAGGCCGACACCCACGAACTGCCCGAGCCAGAATGCAAATATCTCGGCATGCATGCCGGCAACGGCAATGGCAGCAATGAAGCGGAGTGCCTGAATCGCAACGATGCGCTCCTGGCTCACTCTGCCCGCGTCCATATCCAGGTGCCGGTGATAGCCATGACCGCAGAGGGAATGAGCACCCAAGGCCAGCCTGCTGTCACGCCGGTCAGGACCACGCTGACGCCCATGGCGATCAGCGCGCCGGTCTTGGCCTTGCGCGAAATCGCGCGGCGCTCACGCCATTGGCGCAAGGGTGGGCCATAGCGCGGGTGGTCGAGCAGGCGCTGCTCCCATGCCGGATTGGAGCGGGCAAAGCAGAAGGTGGCAAGAAGCAGGAACGGGACCGTCGGCAGGATCGGCAGGAACGCGCCGACCGCTCCCAGCGCCACGCTGATCACGCCGCCTGCGAGATAGAGGTGGCGGCGCAAGTCCCCTGCCCTGCTGTCAGGCCGTGGCGGCGATGCGCGCGGCGTGTTCGCGGACCAGCGCGATCATGTTGGGAACGCCTTGGGTGCGGTTGGACGAGAGTTGCTTCTTGAGATCGAAGGGCGCGAGTTCTTCGGCAATGTCCGTTTCGGCAACCTCGGCGGCGGGCCTGTCCTGTACGGCGGCAAGGACGAGCGCGACGATGCCCTTGGTGATCGCGGCGTTGCTGTCGGCCATGAAGTGCAGTTTGCCGCCCTCGGCTTGTGTCGGATAGACCCAGACGCTGGCAGAACAGCCGCGCACCAGCGTGGCATCGGTCTTGAGCGCATCGGGCATGTCCTCAAGCTCGCGCCCGAGCTCTATCAGCAGACGATAGCGCTCGTCGCCGTCAAGGAATTCGTACTCTTCGAGAATGTCTTCAAGGCTGCGCATCGGGCAGGCATTAGCGGGCGGTTCGGTTGGCGTCCACCACCCGGTGGGGCAGAATATCCTTCGACAGGCTCAGGATGAGCGGGATTGGCGACGGTCTTGATTATCCGCTCATGCTGAGCTTGTCGAAGCATCGCCACGCAACCTAACCCGACAGGCCGCCTGGACGCGTAAACGCATACCAGATCACGTAGATCCACGAGAGCACGCCGTGGACCAGCGCCCAGACGATCGACTTGTGCAGGCTCCACGAGATCGTGATGGCAATGGCCGAGCCGAGGCCGATGCCGGCCTTGGCGGCACCTTCGGTGTGACGGCTCACAGGTCCACGCCCGAGGCGATGGCCTCAAGCTTGCGCAGGCGTTCGCGCATGTCAGCAAGTTCTATGAGGCTTCCTGCATCGCCGGTATCGGCGCGTTCGAGTTCCATGCGCTTGAGGGCCAGCCAGCCGTCCCAGCCGCGCAAGCCGGCTAAGGCGACCATGGCAAGGCCGGTGAGGCCCGACAGGGAAAGAACGAGATCGGAGGACATCAAAATGCTCCTTTCGTTAGCGGTAGCAGATTACCGATCGCGCAGGGATTCGATCTCGCGCGAGAGGCGGCGGGTTTCGCCTTCGTCGGTGGCAATGCGTTCGAGGACTTCGAGCCGCTTGCGCAAGTCCGAGACTTCACGTTCGAGGCTGGCGGTGTAGGCGGGGTCGATCGGCGGTTGCTGCATGATGCCCGCCCGATAGCGATCCCGGTTTGTGCGAATGATGACGAAGGCGATGATCGCGATGACCGCGACGATGGTTGATCCGGGGCCCACGTGTTGCGTCCTCAGTTGACCTTGACGTCGCGCAGGTTCTCGATCTGCAGCGCGAGGTCGGAATTGTTTTCGGTGGCGATACGTTCGAGCACGCGGACGCGCTGTTCAAGGCGCTCGGCCTGAGCGGCGTACTGGGCGGCCTTCTCGGCCGTCTGCTTCGAGAGCAGTTCAAGTTCACGTTCCCTGAAAGAGAGACGACGCTTGTAGATGTCCGAGCCGATACCAAGCACGATCGGCAGGACGATGACCATGAACACCAGCGCCAGGATGACATCTTCGTTCATTGCATCTTCTCCTGAGCGGGGCGCAGTGCCTCGATCTGGCGAGAGACGTCGAAACCGCTGTCGGTGACGATGGCTTCAACGTTGGCGAGGCGCTGGTGCGTCTTGTCCAGCTGGTCGCGCAGGAAGGCGTTCTCCTCGCGGAGCTTGGCATAGGCCTCCTGATCGGCGCGATCGGTCTTGCCGCCCCATTCGTCCTCAAGGGCATAGCCGTGGCGCGCACGGATCCAGTTGTTGATCACCCAGCCGCCCGTGGAGATGGCGATGATTGCCAGGACGAATTCGGGGCCAGCCCAGTTCATTGCGGCCTCCGGTCTTCGAGCGCGGCCGTATCGCGGCGGAGCGCTTCGATCTGCGCGGCGGTATCGAAGCCCTTGTCGGTGACGATGGCTTCGAGGACACGGACGCGCTCTTCGAGTGCCCGGGTGTGCTGGGCGTATTGCGCGGCCTTCTCTGCGCTCAGTTCGGCTGTCGCATTGATCTGCATCTCCGCAATCTTGGTGCGGTGCTTGGTCCAGATCGCCACGATCGGGATCATCAGTGCGATGATCGGAATCAGAGGCCCAATAGTTTCAGGTCCCATGGCTCAAGTCCCCCTCAGGACGGTTGTGCTCTTAGCGCAGCTTCTCGATTTCGGCCGAGAGGCGCGGGTTGGAATTGACGTAGAAGCTTTCGACGTCGGCCAGGCGGCGGTCGATATCACGGAATTCGGCGCGAACTTCGCGGGCGGTGCGGGCGGGCGACTGGCGGACGCGCTGCCAGAACTGCTGCTCCTGACGGTCACCGTAGAGGTTCGCAGGCTTCTTGTTCGCAAGGAAGCCGAGGGCAAAGTAGACCAGGAACGGCCAGCCCATCGAACATGCCAGGATCAGAAAGCCGAGGCGGACCCAGAGGACATCGACCCCGGTGTAGTCCGCAATCCCGGCGCAGACGCCCATGAACTTGCCGTTGACCTTGTCGCGATAAAAGCGGGTGCGGGGCTGTTCACTTCGAGGTCCTTCCCTGTTCGGCGAAAAGGCGATCCAGTTCGCGCAGTTTCTGATTGTCGGTTTCGCGATCATGCACGATGCGTGCAGGCCGGAATTCGGGATTGTCGGCAGCGACGAGGCGCTCGACCGTGTCCATGCGCTCATCAAGGCGGCGGGCGAGCTGGTAGAGTTCTTCCAGCAGCGCCTCGTCCCCGTTGGTCAGCGTGGCTGCCGTCTTCCACTTGGTGATGTAGTGGAAAATGATCCACGGGAGGCCAAGGAAAATGGCAGCAATTGCAACGACGTCTTCCATGGCTCAGCCTTCCTTTCCGAGCTGGCGCTTCATCGCTTCGAGTTCCTCGTCGATCTTGTCCTGGCCGGCGAGCGCGGCGATCTCGTCCGCAAGGCTGGGGCGGGAATTGCCATCGGCGAGGCTGAGCGCATCGGCGCGGCCTTCGGCATAATCGACGCGGCGTTCGAGCTGGTCGAAGCGAGCCATGGCTTCATCGACGCGCTCGTTGGCGAGCAGCGAGCGCAGGCGGACGCGGTTCTCGGCGCTTTCGAGGCGCGCGGCGATCGCGGTCTGCCGGCTGCGGGCTTCGCGCAGGCGGGTCTGCAGCTTCTCGATGTCCTGCTCGTAGGCGCGCATCGCATCGTCGAGCACAGTGATCTCGGTCTTGAGCTGGTCGGCCATGTCAGCGGCCTTCTTCTTCTCGACCAGGGCGGCACGGGCCAGGTCCTCGCGGTCCTTCGACAGGGCGAGCTGGGCCTTTTCGGCCCAATCTGCCTGGAGGCGTTCCAGCTTGGACACGTGACGGCCCATCTCCTTCTGATCGGCGATGGTGCGGGCAGCCGAGGCGCGGACTTCGACCAGCGTCTCCTCCATCTCCATGATGATCATCCGGATCATCTTGGCAGGATCGTCAGCCTTATCAAGCAAGTCGTTGAAATTGGCTGCAATGATGTCGCGCGTCCGCGAGAAGATACCCATCAGGTTTACTCCGGGATTGAAGAGGGGGCGGGATTGGCCATTCCCGCCACCATTGCTGAAATTGCGCAGGCGATCCAGTTCCGCATCGAGGCGGGTGGTGCGGGCACCTTCCACGCGCTCGGAGCGGATCGGGGTAAGTTCGTCGGCCATCATGCCAGCTCACCGGTGATGGCGGCGGTGGAAGCCATGACGCTGGGAACCGCGTTCACCTGCTGGGTCAGGGCAAAGCAGCACATCACGACCATCGCACCGATGCTGGCGAGGCTGGCGCGGCCGAGCGAGGTGGAGAAGAAACGGGCGGTGTACATTTTCGTGACCTTTCGGCGGGTTACTTGTCGGTTGGTCCGGCTGGCCGCCGGGTTGTTCATGGTAGAGCAAGGGGTGTGCCAAACTGCGAAGGGCGCAGAATTCCGCCACTTTTCACGTGTCACCCACCTTTAATGTTGGGAATTCTTGCCGAGACTTGGGAAAATGCGCTAAACATGCGGCATGGACAGGGAGGTTCAATTTATTGGGCAATCGGGCGCGTTCCTCGACGCGGTCGAACGCGCCAGCCGCGCCGCACCAATGCGCCGCCCGGTGCTCGTCATCGGCGAACGCGGGACCGGCAAGGAACTGATCGCCGAACGCCTCCACCGCCTGTCGTCCCGCTGGACTGAACCGCTGGTAACGATGAACTGCGCGGCCCTGCCCGAAACCCTGATCGAGGCCGAACTGTTCGGGCACGAGGCCGGGGCTTTCACTGGCGCCACCCGCGCCCGAACCGGTCGGTTCGAGGAAGCCGACAAGGGCACGCTGTTCCTGGACGAACTGGGCACGCTTTCGATGGGCGCGCAGGAGCGCTTGCTGCGCGCGGTGGAATATGGCGAGGTTACGCGGATCGGTTCAAGCAAGCCCGTGCGCGTCGACGTGCGCATCGTGGCGGCGACCAACGAGGATCTGCCCAAGCTGGCCGAACAGGGCCGCTTCCGCGCCGACCTGCTCGACCGGCTGAGCTTCGAGGTGATCACCCTGCCCCCGCTGCGCGTGCGCGAGGGCGACATCGCTGTGCTGGCCGACTACTTCGGGCGGCGCATGGCGGCAGAACTGCACTGGGATTCCTGGCCTGGTTTTGCAGCATCGGTGCAGAAGGCGATGGAAGACTACCTCTGGCCCGGCAACGTGCGCGAATTGCGCAACGTGGTGGAACGCGCGGTATATCGCTGGGACGACTGGACGCAGGCCATCGGCCACGTCCAGTTCGATCCGTTCGAAAGCCCGTGGAAGCCAGCCGCATCGATGCGGCCGGAGGTGGCGGAAAGCGAGGCTGCGGCACCGGTGCGCGTTGCCGCTCCTTCCGCCGACTTCGACAGCGTGGCCGACTTGCGCGCGGCGGTTGATGCGCACGAACGCGCCATCGTCGAGCATCACCTCGGCCGCAACCGCTACAACCAGCGCCAGACCGCCAAGGCGCTTGGGCTGACCTACGACCAGTTGCGCCATTGCATGAAGAAGCATGGCCTGAGTGACAAGACTTGAGCGAGAAGGCCTGAGCGACAAGACTGGAGGTTTCGCTTGTCGCGCAAACCCACTAACGCCTCAAATCGATGTCTCTCACCCGCCTGACCTTGCGCGATTTTCGCAACCATGCCGCGACGCGGCTTGAGGGATGCGCGCGTTCAACGTGCTGGTGGGGGAAAACGGAGCGGGCAAGACCAATGTGCTCGAGGCTATCAGCCTGCTGGCGCCGGGGCGCGGGCTGCGGCGGGCGCAGCCTGCCGAGATGGCGGGGCGCGATGGGTCTGGCGGGTTTGCAGTGGCGGCGGAGATCGAGGACGGGGCTGTGCAGATCGGCACGTCGACGGCGCACGAGGCGCCAAATCGCCGGCTGGTGCGGATCAATGGTGCGGAAGGTCCGGCGGCACGGCTGGGGGAATGGCTCTCGATCACCTGGCTGACGCCGGCGATGGACCGGCTTTTCGCAGAAAGCGCCGGATCGCGGCGGCGCTTTCTCGATCGGCTGGTGCTGGCGCGCGAGCCTGCCCATGCGCGCAATGCCACGCGCTATGAAACCGCACTGCGCGAGCGCAACCGGCTGCTGGGCGAGCCTGTCGAACCTGATCCGCTGTGGCTTGACGGTATCGAAACGCAGATGGCCGAAAGCGGTGCAGCCATGGCGGCGGCGCGGGCCGCACTTGTGGCAGACCTTGGCCGCGTGCTGGAAAGCGTTCCCAAACAACCCTTTGCGCGGCCTTCTTTGGTCTATGCCAGCGATGTGCCGGTCGAGGCCGATGCCCTGCGCAACCTTCTGCGCGAGGGGCGGCGGCGGGATCGCGCGGCAGGGCGATCGCTCAGCGGCCCGCATCGCGATGATCTTGCCGTGACGCTGGCGACCAAGAACGCGCCTGCCGCCGATTGCTCTACGGGTGAGCAGAAGGCGATGCTGATCGCCATTGTCCTCGCCCACGCGGAACTGACGGCGGGGGAGCGCCCGCGCCTGCTGTTGCTTGACGAGATTGCCGCGCACCTCGACCCGGTCCGGCGCACGGCACTGTTCGAGCGGCTGGGATCGAGCGGAGCGCAAGTGTGGATGACGGGGACCGAGATGGCACCGTTCGCCGAGATCGCCGCGTCGAGCGCCGTGTGGGCGGTGCGCGACGGGTTGGTCGAGCGAGTCTGAGCGCTATTCCGCAGTGGCCGCTTTAAGCGCCTCTGCCACCTGGCCCCTGGTCGCCGCGACGATCCTGTCAACGCCCTGGGCGTTAGGGTGGACATTGTCTTCCAGCATCAGGCTCTTGTTGCCAAGGACGGGGGCGAGGAAAAACGGGACGAGGCCTGCCTTGTGCTTCTTGGCCAGATCGGGCCAGATCGGGTTGAATTGCTTCTGGTAGTCCGCGCCCAGATTTGGGGCAGCGAGCATTCCCGTAAGCACCACGGGGATGCCGCGCTTGTCGAACTCGTTCAGAATTGCATCAAGGTTGGCGCGGGTCTCCGCCGGGGCAGCCCCCGCAACATGTCGTTGCCACCGAGGCCGACAAGCGCGAGGCTCGGTTTCACCGGTTGGTTGTCGAGCGTGAACTGGAGGCGCTGAAGGGCCGCCGCGGTGGTATCTCCCGAGACACCTGCATTGACGACTTTGACGGGAACGCCGCCCGCATTGAGCGCTGCTTCAAGGCGCGGCGGATAGCCCTCGCCCGGATCAAGCTGGTATCCCGCATAGAGGCTGTCGCCGAATGCGAGGATGACCGGGGCATTGGCAGGAACCGGTGCCTGTGCCTGCCCCTGCGCCTGTGCAGCTTTGGTGGCGGCCGGTTCAGGGGGCTTCTCGGGCGAGCAGGCGGCGAGAACAAGGGTTGCGGCAAGAGCGAAGCGGCGCATTGAAACTCCATAGGCGCGCCCCCAAGTGCCGGTTGCACGCTGCAACCAATCTATGCCACGTGAGGCCTGTGACAAGCTCCCCCTTTCAAGTTCATCGGCGCCGGTAATCGCCGCTTCGGCCCTTACCCTATCGCTCGGCAGCGGGGAGGCAGAGGTTCAGATCCTTCGCGGCATCGACCTGACGGTGGGCGCGGGCGAGACGCTCGCGTTGCTGGGGCCATCAGGCTCGGGCAAGTCATCGTTGCTGGCGATCCTGTCCGGCCTGGAGCGCGCGAGCGGCGGGTCGCTCAATGTCGCCGGGGCGGATTTCACCGCGCTGGACGAGGACGGCCTTGCCGCCGCGCGGCGCGGGCGGATCGGCATCGTGCTGCAGGCTTTCCACCTGCTGCCGACGATGACCGCGCTGGAGAACGTGGCGACGCCGCTGGAACTGGTGGGCCAGACCGACGCGATGACACGCGCCGAAGCGGAACTGGTAGCTGTCGGCCTCGGCCATCGCCTGCACCACTACCCGACGCAGCTTTCAGGCGGCGAGCAGCAGCGCGTGGCGATTGCGCGGGCACTCGCGCCCAGTCCCGCCATTCTGTTCGCCGACGAGCCAACCGGCAATCTCGACCATGCGACCGGCGAAGCGGTAGCCGACCTGCTGTTCGCGCGGGCAGCGCAGGCGGACGCGACGTTCATCATGGTCACCCATGACGAGGCGCTGGCGGCGCGCTGCGGGCGCATCGTGCGGCTGGCCGATGGGCAGATCGCTTCGGACGTTTCTTCGTGAGCCTTTCGTGGAGTGCCGCCTGGCGGCTCGCGCGTCGCGGACTGGACTGGCGGTTCAAGGGACTTCGCCTGCTGCTGGTGTGCCTGATGCTGGGCACGGCAGCGCTTTCGGCCATTGGTACGCTGACCGGCGCGATCGAGCGCGAACTGGCGACGCGCGGGCGCGAGATGCTCGGCGCGGATCTCGAATTCACCTTGGCAGCGCGCCAGCCATCGGCAGAGGAACGGGCAGCCATCGCCGCGATGGGCGAGCTTTCCGAAGGCGCGCGGTTGCAGGCGATGGCACGGGTGCCGGATGACGAGACGCGCACAACGCCGGTCGAGTTGAAGGCAGTCGACGCAAAGTGGCCGCTTTACGGGCGGTTCACGCTGGAGGGCGGCAAGGTTGCCGGCGCGCCGGATGGCATGACTGCTTGGATAGCACCGGGTGTTGCCGACCGGCTTGGCGTGAAGATTGGCGACAAGCTGCGCGTGGGCGAGGCCGAGCTTGTCGTTGGCGGGGTGATCGGGTCGGAGCCGGACCGGCTGGCTGAGGGTTTTTCGCTCGGGCCGACGGTGATCGTCAGCAAGGGCGCGCTTGCAGCATCCAAGCTGGTGCAGCCGGGATCGATGGTGCGGAGCAAGCTGCGCCTGAAGCTGCCGGCGGGCGCCGACGCGCTGGCGCTGGGCGAGAGGGTGAAAGCGCAGTTTCCGCTGGCGGGCTATGAGGTGCGGACGCGCGACAAGGCCTCGCCGGGACTGGACCGTTTCGTTTCGCGGATGGGGCAGTTTTTGGTGCTGGTTGCGCTCGCGGCGCTGGCGATTGCCGGGATCGGCATCGGCAACGGGGTGAATTCCTACCTCGAAGCGCGGCGCGGGAGCATCGCGACGCTCAAGATTCTCGGCGCTTCGAGCCGGGACATTGCGCGGATCTATCTGCTGCAGTTGGCCGCCGCTGCGTCGCTGGCCATTCTCGGCGGACTGGTGATCGGGGTGAGCATCACGCCGTTGATCGCCAGGGCGCTGCAAGGGCTGCTGCCGATCGAGGCAGGGTTTGTGCTCGATTGGGGCGCTCTGGCGATTGCTGCGGCCTATGGGGCCTTGATTGCGCTGACTTTTGCCGCTCCGCCCTTGACCAGGGCCAAGGCGTTTCCAGCGATGGCACTGATGCGGGCGCGGGTAAGTCCATTGGCGGGCGGCTGGAAGGGCGCAGCACTCCCGGTCGCGCTCGGGCTTGGCGGGATTGTGGCGCTGGCGGTGCTGACTGCACCGCAGAAGCTGCTCGCCGCCGGATTTCTGGGCGGGGCGGCTGTGCTGTTCCTCCTGCTGTCGGCGCTCGGGTGGGGCCTGCAGCGGCTGGCAGCACGGCTGCCCCGGCCCAAGGGCGCGATTGCGCGGATGGCGCTGGCCAACCTGCACCGTCCCGGCGCGCAGACTTCGGCGCTAGTGGTGGCGTTGGGCTTTGGCCTCGCCGCCTTCGTCCTGCTGGCAGGCGTGCAGACCAGTCTTGACGGCAATATCGCATTGCGGGTGCCTACCCGCGCGCCGGACTACTTCGTTCTCGACCTGCCGCAGGGCAAGACCGGCGAGTTTGACCGGATCGTTCAGCGTGCCGCGCCCGAAGCTATGGTTCGCAAGGTCCCTGCCCTGCGCGGTTCGATCGTTGGCTATGGGCCAGCAGATGCGATGACGCGGGTGGCCGATCTCAAGGAAATACCCGACAACGCTTGGCCCCTGCGCGGCGATCGCGGGCTGACTTATGCTGACGACGTTCCCGAGGGTAACGTGCTTACGGCGGGAGAATGGTGGCCCAAGAACTATTCCGGCGAGCCATTGGTTTCGGTCGACGATGATCTGCGTGAGGCTCTCGGGCTGAAACTGGGCGACCGCATCGCGGTCTCGATCCTCGGTGTCGAGCGCAGCGCCAGGATCGCCTCGTTCCGACGGATCGACTGGGAGAACATGGGCTTCAACTATGTGCTGGTGTTCAGCCCCAATGCGATTGCCGATGCTCCGCACAATCTGGCGGCGACCATCAGCTTGCCGGAAAGCGCGAAGACGCCGGAAGTTCGCCGCGCTATACTGGGTGGGCTGGTAAAGGCGCTGCCTTCTAGCTCGGTGATCGAAATCGGCCCGGTGCTGGGGCAAGCGCGCGAGATCCTGTCGCAGATGGGCACGGCGATCCTTGCTGCGGCGAGCGTGGCGATCCTTGCCGGGATGGCAGTGCTGGCCGGCGCGATCGCCGCCGCGCGCGAACGCAAGACCTACGACAACGTGATCCTGCGCGTGCTGGGCGCAAGCCGCAGGCAATTGCTGGTGCTGCTGGTGGCCGAGTACGGCCTGCTCAGTGCGCTGCTGGCAGGCGTGGCACTGGTGCTGGGCACGGGCGTGGCATGGGGCGTGATCGTGCTGCTGTTCGAGTTCGATTGGCTGCCCGACTGGCCACGCATCCTTGGCGTGCTGGGCGCAGGCGTAGCGCTGGTCATGGTGCTGGCGATTGCCGGCTCGGTCGGGCTACTGCGGACCCGACCGTCGCAAGTGCTGCGCGAGCTTTAGGTTCCAAACTAAGAAAAAACGTCCGCAGGCGTCGGGTTCTTGGGGTCAGGTCCGAAGCGGTTCGGGCCGCGCGTGCCATCGAGGCACATCAGCACGAAAATGGCGAACCAGCCGAGGAACGGGATGATCCACAGCAGCAGAAGCCAGCCGCTGCGGTCCTGATCGTGAAGGCGCCGCACCGACACGGCAAGACCCGGAACGATGGAGGCGAGCCAGAACAGCCCGCCGATCCATCCTCCTGCCCCGACCAGCCGGGAACCGTACACGAACGCGCCCTCGCCTTGTGTCACTTCGTTGGTGCCGAAGACCACGTTCAGCGCCACCATCACCAGCACATAAAACAGTGCGAAGCCCCAGTATTCCCTGCGCCGTGACCGGCCGGCAAATTCGGCGTAGCGGCGATAGGGCAGGATCATCCAGTTCATCGCAAAGTCCCCTTGCCTTGGATCACCCGAACACGTCGTAGCCAGCGGGGTTCTTCGGATCATCGCCAAAGCGGTTCACGCCCGTGGTGCCCGGCAGACACAGGATCACCAGAAAAGCGATGCTGGCGATCCAGCCCACGAACGGGATCATGCCCAGCACGATGAAACCGAGATACCACCAGCCAGACATGTCGCGATCATGCAGGCGGCGCACGATCACCGCGATGCCGGGCACCAGAGTACCGAGGAAGAACACCATCATCAGAACGGCGCCAATCCAGAACGAAACCCCGAATTGGGGATCATCGACGCCTGAAAGTGCTGTACCAAGACCGCCGGCAAACATGAATGCAGCAATCAAGGCGTAGACGATCACCGTGAACAGGGTGAACATCCAGTATTCCTTGCGCCGCGAGCGCCCCGAGAATTCAGCGTAACGCCGATAAGGCATCAGCATCCATTCCATGACTTTCCCCCTTTGTTGTTTATCCGCAGGACCATTGCGGTTTCACCAGTGACCATCATTTGGCAGCGACTGCAAGTGCGGCAAGCGTTTTGCATTCAATTGCCGACCAGCACGAATGGTGCCCACGTCGCGGGATGCGCGCCGCCCGGCACTTTGGCATCGCGCAGGATGGCGAGCTGGGCGCGACGCAAGCCTTCGGCGCGGGATAGTCCCTTGCCAGCACCTTTCAGGGTGTCGAGTGTCAGGCGGCTGGCCACGTCATCCCGCACCGGCCAGTGCGACAGCAGCAGCGAACGCGCACCGGCGGCAACAAAGGAGCGGGCAAGGCCCGAGTAGGTCGGCGCGCTTTCGCCATCGCCAGCACTGGTATCGCAGGCCGAGAGGATTACCCAATCGGCATCAAGCCGCAGCTTGGCAATTTCCGAAGCAGTGAGCAGGCCGTCGTCGGTCTCGCTCGGCTGTTCGGGGGGCGTGAGAACAAGTGCGGGTTCCACGAGATCACGGAAGGCCCCGCCGACAAGACCGTGCGTGGCGAAGGCCAGGACGCTGGCCTGTTCCAGCGGCGCTGCCTTGACGGCTGCTTCGGTGGCGTCCGCACCGATCAGCAAGGCTGGCTTGCCGGGGAAAGCCGTTGCCATCGCCCGCAACTCGTCAGCCGCGCCCGGCAGGCTGGCCAGCTCGCGCAGGGCCTTGGTGCTGGTATCGCCCGAGCGCAGCAGAGGCGCAGCACGGGTGGCCAGTCGAACGGGCTGACCCAGGATCGGCGCGCCAATGCCGGCGAAGGTCACTTCGCGCTTGCCGCCCGCGCGCTGAGGGAGCGGCGTCGCAGCGAGCGGGACAGAGACCGCGTGGTCCAATGCCAGCCAGTGCGTGTTGCGCAGGGCCGCAGGTGCGTCATCCGCCCCTTCTGGTGCTTGCGTGACCAAGGCGGAAAACGGCAGCGCGGCAAGGCCACCAGGGGCAAGTATGCGCAAGTCGGGCGCAGCCTTGATGGCCTGCCGGATCGGTGCCGGGAAGAGCAGTTGGTAAAGTTCGAATGCAGCTTTCCGATCGAAGCGTCCTGCACCGTTGTTGACGAGACCAAGGTCGATCGAGCCGCGCATGCGCTTGATCAGTTCAAGCATTGGCCGCGGAGCAATCGCACTTTCCGCAACCACCGCCTTTTCCGCCGTGACGGCAAGGACGATCAGGCCGTCCTCATCTTGCCCGAAGAGCACAAGGGCCTGCCCCTTGGCCAAAGCCTTCTGGGCAGCGGAGAGAGCGGCGGGCTCGACGGCGGTCTGCAGCGAATAGCCGGGGATCAGTTCGGCCAGCCGGGCGTCCTCTTGCCGGATCTTCGCATCGATTTCTTCAAGCTGGCGGTTGATCGCGTTGACGGTGTCACCCTTCCCCGCTGCGACTTGTGCGTTGAGCGTGCGGCGCAGTCTTGCGCCATCGCTGGCCAGAGACTGATAACGCCGGATGACCTCGGTCGCCTCGGCGCCATTGCCGTCGCGCAGCATGGCCAGGCTCGACATGGCGCTTTGCAGATCGCCAAGGTTGGCCAGTTGCAGTGCCTCGAACGCTTGCGCTGGGTCATTCGCACCTGCCGCAAATCGCGCCTGCTGGACGAACAGGAAGTGATACTGCTCCGCCAGCCTCATGACCTCGCCGCGCGGCGTCGCGCGGTCGAGCAGACGCGCTCGCGCTGGTGCCAGAATCTGAACGGTTCGGGTGAGCGCTCCTGCTACATCACCGCGAGCCGCAGCTATCTGCTCGGCGAAGATCAGGCCGCAAAGCCGGCGAAAGTTGGCGTCGAGCGCTCGCTGCCGGAAAGCGGCGTTGGCATGATCCAGCAGAACCGACGCCTCATCCAGACGGCGGTTCGCGATGTATTCGCGCGCCAGATTGACCTCTGCCAGCAGCACGTCCGGATGTTCTGCAGAGGCCGCCCGCTTTCGCCCCACTTGCAGCGCTTTTTCACGCAGGGCCAACGATTGCGCCTTGTCGCCACGCCAGGCGGCAAGGCGCGCCAACTGGCCAATGACCGTAGCGCCTACCGTCTCCTTGCGTTCGGTGCTGCTGTTTTCGAAAATTTCGGCAGCCCGCTCATAGAATGGAAGCGCCTCGTCCTTGTGCCCCGAATTATCAAGCGCAAAGCCCAGCGCGCTGAGCGAGAAGCCAATATCCTGATGCCCTGCAGGGTAGGCCTTCATACGCAGATCAAGGGTCCTGCGTATCACCGGAATGGCTTGGGCATAGAGCCCGGATTCACTGAGCGATGCGCCCAACTGGTTAAGGGCAGCCATGGTAACACGATGGTCCTCGCCCAGATGCGTTTCAGCCCATACCGCTGCTTCACGAGCCGGCTCAATCGACGACGCGGTATCACCCGACTGGATCAGAAGAGCTGCCAAGCTCAGCCCGAAAATTGCGGGCTGTTCGACATCATCACCGGTGCGGTTCGCATGGGCGCGGGCCAGACGCAGCGCCTCGCGCACGCGCGGCAGTGCTTTCAAGGGCTCTCCCCGCCGGAACTCGACCAGAGCCATGCCATAAAGTGCGGAGGCATATTCGATGCTCTCGGTACCAGCTGTCTGCGCAGTCAGATCAAGCGCGCGCAGCTTGTAGCGGCTGGCTTCTTCAAGCTTGCCGAGGGAGGAGTAGAGCGAACCGATATTGTTGACGAGCTCGGCCCGGTCGGGGGTCATCGCGTATTTGCCCGAGTCCAGTTCAGCTTCGAGCCTGTGGTAGATTCCCAGAGCCTCGTCATAGCGGTCGAGCCAGAACAGGGCATTGGCGCGGCTGGCTTCGGCGTAGATCATGTCCAGCCGATCGATACCCTTCGCCTTGCGGGCGCGTGCGAGGACGACATCGATCCAGGCCAGCGCCTCTGCAGGCTTTCCGGCCGTGTCCATCGTCTTGAGCGCCTTGACCTCGTCGGCAAGGCTTGGCGCGGATGCTGGTGCTGGCTCCGCCGCTTGCGCGACACTTGGCACCCCTGTCGCCAAAAGTGCCGCCAACCAGATCGATTTTCCCATGCCCCACCCTTGAAAGATCCAATCCGGAAGCAAGGGTTAATGGCGATTTAGCGAAACAACAGTGCCTATTCGCACATTTTCATTTGAGCCAGCCCGCCTCGCGGTACCACGCGGCCGTGGCGTGAAGTCCCATCGCGGTTTCGACTTGGGGCATCCAGATGGCGGGCGGCGGCTGGTTGCCCTCGCCCGCGCGCCAGTCCGGGTGGCACATGTAGCCAACGCGATCGAGCGTGAGCTTGGCGCCCTTTCCGCGGAACGTGGCGTCAAGCTTGGCGCCCAGGCGCAGAATGCTGGCAGGGAGGTTCACTGCGGTGGCGCGCCTGCCCACGGCCATGCCGATGGCCTTGGCAAGATCGTTGTGGGTCCATCCTCCCGGGGTGCCGTCATCGGGTTCGAAGGTCAGGTGCGTAACCTCCTCGCCTCCGGGGATCAGGGCGAGCAGCAGGCGGGCGAGATCACCCACGTGGATGATCGAAAGATGTCCCTGCGGCGGGAGCGGCACGATTCCCCTTCGCGCCAGCTTGAACAGCTCAAACATCTCGGTGTCGCGCGGGCCGTAGACGGCCGGCGGACGCACCACGGTCCAGTCAAGACTGCTGGCCTTGACGATCTTCTCTCCGCGCAACTTGGACCGACCATAGACCGACAGGCCCGGTTCACGCGCCGAGAGAGACGAGACGTGGATGAAGCGCGGGACCCCCGCCTCCAGCGCGGCGTTGACGACGTTGAGCGTGCCCCAGACGTTGCCATCCTCGAAGCCCTGCTCGTCGGGCGCGTTGACCACGCCGGCGATGTGCAGGACAACGCTGGCCCGGCCGACCAGGCGCTGGAGGGCGCGCTTGTCATTGAGATCACCCTGAACCCATTCGACGCCAACGCGCGCATCCTGCGGGCGGCGGGCAAGCGCGCGGACCTCGATCCCGGCGCGGGCGGCATAATCGAGCACGGCCTGGCCGACGAAGCCGGTGGCTCCGGTAATCGCCAGCAGTTCCGCAGCCATTACAGCAGCACCATCTGGTCGCGATGGATCAGCGCCGAGCGGGGAGCATATCCGAGGATACCCTCGTGCTCGCGGCTGTGATGGCCCTTGAGGCGCACGCATTCGGCAGCATCGTATTCCGACAGCCCCCGCGCCAGCGTTGCGCCATCAGGTCCGATCACGGCAATGGCATCGCCTCGCTGGAAATCCCCTTCGACTTGCTTGATGCCCGCAGCAAGCAGGCTGGAGCCACGCGCGAGTGCGGCGGCGGCCCCGGCATCGACATGGACGCTCCCGCGCATGCGCATGCGCCCGCCCAGCCACGCCTTGCGCGCCTGCTTGCGGCCGCGCGGCAGGAACAGCGTGCCACGCTCGGCGCTCAGCGCAGCGTGGATCGGCGAAACGGGCTGACCGTCGATAATGGCCAGCGCCATGCCGGCAAGCTCCGCAATCTCGGCAGCCTGCAGCTTGGAGGTCATCCCGCCCGAGCCCAAGCCAGATGACGATCCCCCGTGGCCATGGCATGAATTTCCGGAGTAACGCCCCTTACCACTGGAATACGCGTAGCTCCGGGTTCGCGCGGATCCCGGTCATAAAGCCCGTCGATATCGGACAGCAGCAGAACGCCCGAAGCCCCGGCCGCCTGCCCGACGCGGGCGGCAAGTCGGTCGTTATCGCCGAAGCGGATTTCCTGCGTGGCGACGGAGTCGTTCTCGTTCATCACCGGCACTGCCCCTGCGGCCAGCAGAGTGCCGAGCGTGGCGGTCACATTGAGGTAGCGCCGACGATCCTCAAGGTCCTCGAGCGTAAGCAGGATCTGGGCGGCGGCCAGGCCATGTGCCGCCAGCAATTCAGCCCACAGGCCCGCAAGCGCGATCTGGCCGACCGAGGCGGCGGCCTGCGCGTCGGACAGGCTGCCGCGCCCACCCTTGGCAAGGCCGAGCCTGCGGGCGCCCAAGGCGATAGCGCCGGACGAGACGACGATGACTTCCTGCCCCGCAGTGCGCGCCGCCGCAATCTCGGCGACCAGCGCGGTCAGCCATTCACGCCGCGGCGCACCATCCTTGCCCACGAGCAGCGCCGAGCCAACCTTGACCACCAGGCGCGGACAGGCAGAGGCATCGGTCAGGTGGGCAAGCTGGCTGATCTTCATGAGGGCCGCTTAGGGCAATTGTGACGGATCGTGAAGGGCTGTCAGTCCCGCTGGCAGAGCGCTTGGGCGATCAGATCGGCGACCATGGCTTCTGGTCAGTCTCTTCCTCGACTTCGCCCGTCGGCCGTTCGGTCGCCGTGGCAAGAGGCAAGTGTTCGAGCACTGCATCGAGCAGGGCATCCATGCCCTTCCCGGTCGCGCCGGAGATCGGATAGACCTTGCGCGCGCCTGCCTCGCGCAGTTCCTTGGTGAAGGCCTTGACCAGTTCTGCATCGACCAGGTCGATCTTGTTGAGGGCGATCAGGCGGGGCTTTTCATCAAGCCCGGCACCGTAGGCCTCAAGTTCGCTCTCGACGATCTGCATGGCTTCGGCGGGATCGGTCTCGCTGTGGATGTCGATGAGGTGAATCAGCACGCGGCAGCGCTCGATATGACCGAGGAAACGGTCACCGATGCCGGCACCGTCGGCGGCCCCCTCGATCAGGCCGGGAATATCCGCCAGCACGAATTCCCGGTTGCGATGGCGCACAACGCCCAGTTGCGGGCGCAGCGTGGTAAAGGCGTAATCGCCAACCTTGGCCTTGGTGTTGGTGATCTGATTGATGAAAGTGGATTTGCCCGCGTTGGGCAGGCCGACAAGACCGGCATCCGCCAGCAGCTTCAGCCGCAGCCAGACGTACATCTCCTCGCCGGGCCAGCCGGGACCGTGCTGGCGCGGGGCACGATTGGTAGAGGACTTGTACGAGGCATTGCCCCGGCCGCCATCGCCGCCGCGCAGAAGGACCTTCTGCACGCCCACTTCGGTCATGTCGAGCAGGACGGTCTCGCGGTCATCGTCAAGAATCTGGGTGCCGACCGGCACCTTGATGACCAGATCGTTGCCGCCGGCACCGGTGCGGTTCTGGCCTGCGCCGCCGCCGCCGCGCTGCGCCTTGAAGTGCTGGGTATAACGGAAATCGATCAGGGTGTTGAGGCCGGTCACGGCTTCGAAGATGATGTCGCCGCCCTTGCCGCCGTTGCCGCCGTCGGGGCCACCGTATTCGACATACTTCTCACGCCGGAAGCTGACAGCGCCGGGGCCGCCCTGCCCTGAACGGATGAAGATCTTGGCCTGATCGAGAAAATGCATGCGGGTAACTGTTTCCAATGACAGGCCCGGAGCAAATGCAACATGCCGCCCCGGAAGCGAGCCTTTTACCCGTTCATGGAGAGCTTGTAACGCCGAACCGCGAGGCGCCTGCCATATCAGGCGGTTCGGTGATACCTGGTGGAGCCGAGGGGGATCGAACCCCTGACCTCGTCATTGCGAACGACGCGCTCTCCCATCTGAGCTACGGCCCCGTTCCCGGTATCGCCCCACGGTGTGCCACCGCAGGGAGCGCCGCCATTAGCGCAGCGCTCCCCCGCTGAAAAGAAATTTTTTGCTGGTCAAGTCCGGCTCAATGCCCTGCGGAAGTACCGTCCGGAACAGGCGCCGCCGTGATCTGCACGGCCTGCTGCGGCGGATTCACAAGGTTGCCGTACTGCGCCTGCCAGATGGCAAGATCCGTGCGGTAGACCTCGTAGCGACGGTAGAAATCATCGAACACGACTTCGATGTTGGGCAGGCTGCGCACGGCGAAGGCTTCAAGATTGGCCGGTGTAACGGCAGCGCCATCCCGGCTCACGGCCATGACGGCATCGCAGAAGTCGGACAGTGTCGGCGGCAACGCAAAGTGGTTGTAGACTTGCGTGATGTACGCCTCGCGCGGGGCAATGAACTTAGCGCCGTACTTCGCCTTGAACTCGACATCGAGGCGCTTGTTGATGGCGTTCAGCACCTTGTTGTGGGTGGTCAGGAACGCCTTGTAGCGGGGCAGGATGTCCGCATGGACCGGTGCGTTGCAATTCAGCGCAGCCACGTTGTAGGCCGAGCGGAGGTTCCACACCATCTGCGCGGACGAGATGTTGCGGTTCAGCGACTGGCGCAGGCCATTGGCATCAGCCGGAGGAACCGGAATATTGTCCGAAGCGCCATTGGGTGCCTTCGGCTTGGGCGGAATGACCACAACCTTCGGCGGCGGCGGGGGTGGTGGCGGCGGCGGCGGCGGTGGCTTTGGCGCACAGGAAGCAAGGCCGATAGCCAACCCTGCAGTGATAAGGCTTGGCGCGACGATACGCCGGAAACGAAACATTGGCATTCCCCCAATTCCGATCCCTAAAAGGACCGTGACAGGCAGATGGTCCTTTGCTGCAGCGTGTCAAAATGCTGTGCGAACCATCCTGTATGCAAGATGAAGCCGAGCGTAGCGTCGGCGCAGACAAATGAGAATCCCCCAGACAATAAAAACCCGGCGAACCGTTGCGGCCCGCCGGGTCAATCTGGTTCAGTTCGGGTGCTTTTCAGATCAGCGGCGATCGCCCATGAACTGCAGCAGGAACTGGAACATGTTGATGAAGTCGAGGTAGAGGCTCAGCGCGCCGAGAACGACGGCCTTGCCCGCGAAATCGGTGCCAGCGACGTAGGCATACTGCTCCTTGAGCTTCTGCGTGTCATAGGCGGTCAGACCCGCGAAGATGAGCACGCCCAGGAAGCTGATCGCCCAGCCAAGGCCCGACGACTTCAGGAAGATGTTAAGCAGCGAGGCGATCAGGATGCCGAAGACGCCCATGATCAGGAAGCTGCCCATGCCCGACAGATCCTTCTTGGTGGTGTAGCCGTAAAGGCTCAGACCCGCGAAGGCGCCAGCAGTGGCAAAGAAGGTCGTCGCGATCGAGGCGCCGGTGTAGACGAGGAAGATCGTCGACAGCGACAGGCCCATGGCCACCGCAAAGCCCAGAACATGCCCTGGAGAGCCGTGGTCGAGAACTTGTTGGCGCCAAAGCTCATGAACATGACGAAGGCGAGCGGGGAAAGCATCACCAGCCACATCAGCGGCGTGCCGAACAGCACGAGCGTGAAGCCAGTGGTTGCCGACAGCAGCGCAACGACGCCAGAGAGCAGCACGCCCGAGGCCATGTAGTTGTAGATCGACAGCATGTGACGGCGCAGGCCCGCGTCGAACACTTCGCCGCGAGCGGAGACGCCGGAAAGGCTCGGAGACGCGCCGAAGCCCGTTCCGGTGGGCCGAGGGTCGTTCCAGTTTGCCATTTTCAAAGCTCCGTTCTGTGGCCCCAATGGCCACGTACACGGAATATCGGCGCTTTGGCCCGCGCTTTCAAGTGAAACCGGACCAGCCGACAGGTCGCCAACTGTAACGAATTGTTGCGGCGTTCAACCCGCCTTGCGCGCCTGCTCGGTCATCTCGGCGCTGCGATCTCGCGCGCCGCGCAACGTGTCTTCCATGAGGCGGACCAACCGGTCATCGGCATCGAGCACGTCGATACCCACCTGCGTGACGCCTCCGGGGCTCGCGACACGGCGGGCAAGCTCGCCCGGTGCGTGCTCGGACGCTGCCGCGAGCATCGCTGCGCCTTCGACCATCGACAGCGCCAGCCGATCCGCCTGCTCGCGCGGCAAGCCGAGCACAGCAGCACCTTGTGCCAGCGCATCGATGAAGCGATAGACAAACGCAGGGCCCGAGCCGGCAAGTGCGGTTACCAGGTCCATCTGGTCCTCACCACCAAGCCATTCGGCCTGGCCAAGCGGCACCATCAGAGCTTCGGTTTCAGCGCGCGCGGCTTGGTCCGCATCGCCGACCAGCGCAATCGGCGACTTGCCAAGCGCTGCGGCAAGGTTCGGCATGACGCGGACGATGGCGCGGGCCTCAGGGAAGCTGGCGCGCAAGGTGGCAAGATCGACACCCGCCAGAATCGAGAGCAGGAGCGTGTTCGCGCCGACGAATGGCCGGACCGAAGCGGCCGCGGCGGGCAACTGCTGCGGTTTGAAACCCAGCAACACGACATCGAATGCCCCCTCGCCTTCGGGCGCGGAACCCAGCAACCGCGTACCCGGCGGCGCATTCTCCAGATACGGGTCAACGATTGTGAAGATCTCAGGCGCAATGCCGCCAGCCAGCCAGCCCTTGAGCATGGCTCCGCCCATGTTGCCGCAGCCGAACTGGAGAAAGGTCTTGGTCATGGAGCGGTTCCCTCGAAGCGCATCTGCTGAGTCGCGCTTGGCCGCTCAATGCCGAGCCGCCCTGCCTACCGCAAGCGCTGAAAGCCGCAGCTCAAGCCTCGCCTGCCGCATCCACCATGGCGCTGGCCAGGGCATCGGCCGGGCTCTTGTCGCCCCACAAGATGAACTGAAACGCCGGATAGAACCGGTCGCATTCATCCACTGCCGCCTCGATCGCGGCCTGAGCCTGGCTGATGCTGAGCAGACCTTCGTCACCAAGCATGAGCCCATGACGGTAAAGCAGGACGGAACCGTTGGACCAGATGTCGAAATGGCCGATCCAAACCTGCTCGTTGATCATCGCCATCAGCTCGTAGACAGCGGGCTTCTTGTCATCGGGAATGCGAATGTCGGGCAGGCAGAGAATCTGGAGGACGTGATCCTCGACGCGCCAGATGGCACGCAGCTGATAATTGGCCCATGAGCCCTGGATCTCGCCGGTGACCTCATCGTCTGAGACGAACTCGCATGGCCAACCGCGCGCCTCGAAAAGCGAGGCGATCATGTCGACAGGCGCTGCCTCCTCGCGCTCGTTGTCGTCATGGCCGGTCCGCATGGTACGTCCCCTGAACATGTGATCGGGCCTCCTCGGCTGGTTGGCCCGGCAGGGCGATCTGCCCTGACTGCTGCTCAAAACGTCAATGGCGGTTCACACCCCCGCCCGACAATCGCGGGTTAACAGGCGGTTGGGCAAAACTCGACAACCTTGTGGGAAAGCTGTGGACAAGGAGTGAACAGGAATCCCGGACAGCGGTTCCGCCCAGTCCCCTTATTTGAGCGAAAGCGTATCTACCGCCTGGCCGGCAGGGCTGGTCCACTGGTAACTCGAAACCCCGTCCTTCTTGAGTTTCGTGACGAAATCCTGCGCGTCAGCCTCGCTGTCGAAGGGACCGGTCAGAAGGCGGAAATTGCTGCGCCACGGCGAAAGATAGGGCTTGCGCGAGCGCAGCAGCGTCGGCGCCTCCTTCACGAGACGACGCCACTCGCTGTCCATGACGCCCTTGTTCGCACCAGTCAGCACCTGCACCCAGATACGGCTTGGGTGGCTGGGAGCGGCCTTCTTGGCCTTCGCCTCTTGTGCGTCCTTTGCGGCAGCCTTGGGATCCTTGATCGGCTTCCCGTCCTTGCCAAGTTTCACCGCATCCCTGGCCGCTGGCTTCTGCAGCTCCTTGGCGGGCGTTCGCGACACATCGGTCGGGCCGTCAGGCCGTTCACCGCGAGGGTCAGGCTTGGCACCCTTGGCGGCGGGACCGGGGGCAATGCGCGTGATGTCGACCGCCGGAACCGACGAAACGCGCTCCTCCGGCGGGGGAGTGAACGATTTGAACAAGGTGGCCAGATCACGCGCTGGCGGAGGCGTGTAAGCCGATGCCGCGTGCCCTGGCGGCGGTAATGGCACCGGCGCGACCGTTCCGGACGCAGCAACTGGAGCGCTTGCGGGGGCAGAAGCGACACCGGGTGCTGATCCCGCGGTAGATGCCGAAGCCGCCGCAGTGGCAGGCGGGGCAGCGGTAACCGACCCGACCTTCGCCAGATCAAACCCGCTCGCCGATGCAAGCGACGGCGCTGGCCGAACATTGCCCGCAGGAGAGGGCGACGTTGGCTGCGCAGAGGACGTGGCGCTCGCTGTTCGGGCAACTGCCGTAGTTGGCGCGGCAGTCAGATCCTGCTGGAAGCCGGGCTTCGCAATCGGGTTTGGCGATGGCGCGATCGTCGTCGTAGGAGCCGGGGTTGTCAGCGGCCGGGTGACCGACGGCTGGACCGATGCCGATTGTGCAGGCCGGATCGGCGGAACAGCAGGACGCACAGACCCGGGCGGTACGTCGAGCGCTGAAAGCACGGTCGGGCGGGGAACTGTCGGGCCGGGTACTGCCGGGGTCATACTGGCCGGAGGAGCTGACTGCACTGCTGGCGCGGCGCTCGCATAACTCTGGACCGGCGGCAGCTCTGCCGGAGGCGATGTCCGCACGGCTGGACGTACGACAACCGCCGAAGATGCGGCGCCATCGCTCTTGCCGGGACGGCGGCGCTTCTCGCGGCTGGGCTTTTCGCTGGAGGCGACGGATGGGCCGAGGGGCGCACCTGCCGGAATCAGGCCCGCTTCCGCTGTGCGCGGCGCGCGCGGGTTGAGCGCAGCATATTGCACCACGCGCGGATCATCGCGCCCGATGTCTGCTGCACGGGGAAAGCGCCCGAAATTTGCAGCGGCGGCCTGCTGCGCCGGCGTAAGGCGCGGCATATAACGCAAGTAAGGCGCAATGCCCGATGCCAGATCTTGCGGCATCGAGGCGTAGGCGATGGCCACTGCCTCGTCCGGCCCGCCAGTCACGGCCATCGCAAACGTGCGAGTCCGCCATGCTGCGCGATCCTGCTTTTCGATCAACGGCGAAAGCAGCGCCTCGGCGCCGCGCCGATCGCCCGATATGGCAAGGCTCATCGCATAGCGGCGCGTGATTTCGTCGTCCCCGCCCCGGCTCAGCGCAACCTGATACCACCGCTGTGCGCGGCCATTGTCACCAACGAGATCGTAGGCAAGCGCCCGGTCCGCAGCCATGGCAAATGTATCAGCGCCAGCCCGTTCCGCCTCATCAAAGGAGCGGATAGCCTCGACCGGATTTTCCGCGACAAGCTGGGCCTTGCCGAGCAGGGCCTTGGTTCGGGCATTGCCCGGCTGGACCTCGTCAGCCCGCGCCAGAAACCCGATCGCAGCATCGCTGTCACCCAGCTTCAGTGCAGCGCTGGCTGCATCGAACAGCGCGGCAACATTGCGTGGATCGGCAGCAAGTCGTGCCAATGCGGCATTGAGCTCGCGGCTGGGACTGGGGGCCGTAGACTGCACCACGGGGCGCGATACCGTGGCGGGGCCATCAGGATCGTCATCCACCTGCGCGAATGCCCGTGGCGCTGCAGCGCAAAACAGGAGCGCCAGAGCGAGCCTTAGACGCGATGAGCCCGAGAACTGCGCGATGGGGAGCCGATTCGTCATCCTGCCGCGCTCTTTACCGTCTTGAAGATGAAGCGGCGGCAACAGCCGCCGCCGCTCGCACCTGATTACTGGTTGTTCTGGCGGCCGAGGAAGCGCGGAATATTCAGCGAACCGCCTTCATCGCCATCGTCATCGCCGGTGGGGGCACGATTGCCGCGCGAGAGATTGGCCATACGCTCGAACAGGGTGCTGCCGCCGGCAGGCTTTGCGGGCTCCTGCTCCGGCGCGCGGCCGAGGCGGGGCATCTGCGGCGCAGGTTCCGGCGCGGGCGCGGCCACTGGCGGTTCGGCAGGAGCCTCAATGCCACCCAGAAGCAGTTCATCCGAGGCAGGTTCCTCCTGCGCGGCGGAAAGGTCGAGCGTAAGATCGAGCGGCTCCGGCTCGGGCGCGGCTGGCGCTTCGGGCTGGACCTGCTCTGCCGCAGGCGTCCATGCCGGTTGCGCAGGCTCCGGAGCGGCAGCAGCCGGCGGCGTGTAGACAGGTGCCGCAGGTGCAGCCGTTGGCACGGCGGGGCCGCGCGCGCTGCTCGGGATCGAGACCGGACGCGATGCGATCTCCGCCTGCTCCTGGCTCTGTTCGATACCGGTTGCGACAACCGAAACCCGGATTTTGCCATCAAGATCGGGATTGAAGGCCGAACCCCAGATGATGTTCGCGTTGGGATCGACCAGTTCGCGGATGTGGTTGGCGGCTTCGTCAACCTCGAGCAGCTTCATGTCGTCGCCACCGATGATCGAGATGATCACGCCCTTGGCGCCCTGCATCGAAACGCCATCGAGCAGCGGATTGGCGATCGCGCGTTCGGCCGCTTCCAGCGCGCGGTTCGGACCTTCGCCCTCGCCCGTGCCCATCATCGCCTTGCCCATCTCGCCCATGACCGAGCGGACGTCGGCAAAGTCGAGGTTGATCAGGCCCGGCATGACCATGAGGTCGGTGATCGAGCGGACGCCTTGCTGCAGCACTTCGTCGGCGAGCTGGAACGCTTCCTTGAAGGTCGTCTCCGCCTTGGCCACCAGAAACAGGTTCTGGTTCGGAATGACGATGAGCGTATCGACGTGCTTCTGCAGCTCCTCGATGCCGCTTTCGGCCGAGCGCATGCGGCGCGTGCCTTCGAACAGGAACGGCTTGGTCACCACGCCAACAGTGAGCACGCCCTTGCGACGGGCAGCTTCGGCAATGACAGGAGCCGCGCCGGTGCCGGTGCCGCCGCCCATGCCGGCGGCGATGAACACCATGTGCACGCCTTCCAGGGCGCGCTCGAGTTCCTCGATCGTCTCTTCCGCAGCAGCGCGGCCCACTTCGGGGCGAGCACCCGCACCAAGGCCCTGCGTGATGTCCGGGCCGAGCTGGATGCGGTTTTCGGCGATAGAATTATTCAGCGCCTGCGCATCGGTATTGACGACGATGAACTCGACGCCCTCGATCTGCGCGTTGATCATGTTGGCGATGGCATTGCCGCCTGCGCCACCAACCCCGATCACCGTGATCCGGGGACGAAGTTCGTCAATTGCCGGCGGTCCGATGTTGATGCTCATAGTCGGTCTCCCAATCGGGTCATATGTCTCGTTGCTGGCTGGAACGCGCACCAAACGAGATTGGAAAGCTTCACATTAACCTGTTGCACAAGGCTGCGCGGCGAATCAAAGGCGCAGCAACCTTTTCCACAGGTTGCAACACCATGACGGGCCAAGTTCGCGCGTCGAGAGCGCTGAACCGGGCCAAAAGGCCGTTCAAAAGTAATCCTTTATCGCCCGCACAAGGCGAATCAGCAGCTTCTTGCCGCCGTAAGCTCCGCCGACCGGATCGTTGGCTGGGCCGATGGCGCGAATGTCCACTGGATCGGCCGCTGCAAACAGCACGAGTCCCACCAGTGTGGAGGAGCTTGGCGTGGCATGGCCCGGCGGAAGGCCGAGCATCGTCGGCGGCGAACCGATGCGCACAGGCCGACCGAGAGCCGATTGCGCATAGTCGGCAAGGCCTGGAAGTTGCGCGCCCCCACCGGTCAGCACGACCTGCTGCCCGGTCTGGCCAACGAAGCCCATCGACTTGAGTGATTTGCCCACTTCCTCGGTGAAGAAGCCGAGCTGCTGGGTGATGACCGAGATCAATTCGGCACGAGGAATGCGGTTCTTGTCGTCGGCATGGCGGGCGACCGGGCCGCCTTCGGGGTCACCCGGCGCGTTGACCGGAATCATCTCGCGATGGTCCGCCGGGCTGGCGATGGCCGAGCCGGACATGCACTTGAGGCGCTCTGCCTGATAGCGACGGATGCCGAAGGCCGAGGCAATCGCATCGGTGATATCGCCCGAACCGTACTGGATCACCTGCATGCCAAGCAGCATGCCGGCCGCGTAGACCGATACCGTCGTGACCTCTGCCCCGAACTCGACCAGCGCCACGCCCAGTTCACGCTCTTCCGGCGTAAGGCATGCGTGGCCAGCCGCGACCGGCGATCCGACGACAGCTTCGACCTCGAGATGGGCGTTCTGCACTGCCTCCCGAAGATTGCGAACCGGCGCGCCATCGGCGAGCATGACGTGGATATCCACCGCAAGCCGTTCGGCATGAAGGCCCTTGGGATTGGGCACGCCGTGGGCACCATCGAGCGTGTAGTGCGCTGGCTGGGCATGGAGCACGGTGCGGCCATCGGGCTGGATCACGCCGCGCCCGGCCACCAGCAGATGCTCGATATCGTCCTGCTCGATGCGGCGTCCGCCGACCTCGACCTCGACCCGCGCGGTGGTGCTGGCAAGGCCTGCACCTGCGCAGCCGATCCAGACCTTCTGGATATCGACATTGGCCATCTTCTCGGCCCGCTCGATCGCATCGCGCACCGAATGGGTCGCAGCCTGCATGTCGGTGACATAGCCGCGCTTGATCCCCTGCGCGGCGCGGTGTCCGGAACCGAGCACCACCATCTCGCCCGTTTCCGAAAGCCCCGCGATCATCGCAGAAACGCGGAACGAGCCGATGTTCACGGCAGCAAAGACTTTGGTGATGCGGGGCGTCGCCATGTCGCTGGATCAGCCCTCGTCGCTCTTGGCCGCAGCCGCGATGCGCTTGGCTTCGGCCTTGGCCTGATCGGCGGCGCGCTTTTCCGCCGCAACTTCCTCAGCATGGCCAGGCACGCGCATATAAACGCGGTCGGGCGCGCGCATGTCGAAGGCGGCAACCTTGCCGCCGAGCAGCCGGTTCACCCCGTCCATGCGCGCAAAGCTCAGCAGCGCTCCGGCAGACTTCTCGTCGCCCTCAGGCAGAGCCAGCACCTGCCCGGTCTTGAACGTGAGGTTCCAGCGGCGGTTGCCGACCCACTCGGCTTCCGAAACCTGCGGTTTCAAGGCAGGCGCGGCATCAAGCAGTCGCGTGAGGTCCTGAACGCGCTGGCCAACGCCGAGGCCGGACAGGACGAGCATGCCCTTGGCCTTGTCAGGCTTAACCGTTTCAAGCTCCACGCCGGCATCGTCGATCAGCACCATGCGATCCGGCTTGCGCAGCACGGCGTGCGGATTGCGCTCGACGATGTCGATCACCAGCGTATCGGGCAACTTGCGCGAAACGCGGGCATCCTTGACCCACGGCAGTTGGTTGAGTTCGTCTCGCAGCGCCGCGAGATCGAGCGTGGTCATCGCACGATCGTTCTGGCCAAGCACACGCTCGTAAATGCGCTGCTCGTTCATGCGGTTGACGCCGCGCACCTCGAGATGGCTGACCTTGAACCCGGCATCGGACGCGATAAGTGCCGCCTGTTCGGAAGCAAGCGTCGGGATGCCGGCCATGACCGCCACGGTCCACACCAACCCTGCTGCTGCCCCCAGGATCAGCGTCATCAGGATGCGGTGCAGCGTCTCCTCGCTGAACGGCAGCCAGTGCATCACGGTGTCGAGCACCGATCCGGTCTGTTGGCGCGCTGCCTGGACCTTGCGCTGCGTCGTCCGCGCAGCCGCTGCCCGCCGCACGCCCTTTCCGCCCCGCTTGATCGTCTGCGCCATGGTTCAGGCCCTTCCTGAGTCCTTGCCCGAGTCTTTCAGGCTTTCCGCAATGATCGCCTCGACCAGATCGGGATAGTCCATGCCCAGCGCCCTGGCCTGTTCGGGCACGAGGCTGAGCGGGGTCATGCCAGGCTGGGTGTTGACCTCCAGCAGGAACAGCCCTTCGACGCCCTGCTCGTCGTCCCAGCGGAAGTCGGAGCGGCTGGTGCCCTTGCAGCCCAGCAACTGGTGCGCGCGCAGGGCGATCTGCTTGCACGCCTCGGTGATTTCGTCCGGAATCTCGGCCGGGCAGATGTGATCGGTCATGCCGTCTGTGTACTTGGCGTCGAAATCGTAGAAGCCGGACTTGGGCTTGAGTTCGGTGACGAGCAGCGCGCGGTCGCCGATGACGGCTGTGGTCAGTTCGCGCCCACGAATGAACGGTTCGGCGAGAAGCTCGTCGAACTCCTGCCACGGACCGCGCGAATCCGCGTTGATCGGGTTGCCGTAGTTGCCGTCAGCCGTGACGATGGCGACGCCAACCGATGAGCCTTCGTTTACCGGCTTGAGCACGTAAGGACGCGGCAGGGGATCAGCCTTGTAGAGCTCTTCGGTGCGTACGATCCGCCCGCCTGGCATCGGAATGCCATGCGGCACGAGCGCCTGCTTGGTCAGTTCCTTGTCGATCGCGATGACCGAGGTGGCAAGGCCCGAATGGGTGTAGGTCAGGCCCATGATGTCCATCAGGCCCTGGATCGAGCCATCCTCGCCCGGCGTGCCGTGCAGCGCGTTGAACACCACATCGGGCTTTGCTTCAGCCAGACGCAGGGCAACCTCGCGATCCATGTCGATCCGCGTGACCTTGTGGCCCTTGGACTCAAGCGCCTTGGCCACGCCCTCGCCCGACATGAGCGAAACCGGGCGCTCGCTCGACCAGCCGCCCATCAGCACCGCGACGTGGAGTTTAGGTAGCGTCACGCCCAGTTCCTCCCCGGCACGGGGAGGGGGACCATGCGAAGCATGGTGGGGGGCACCGGCCGGAGTGCACTAGCGAGAGTGCCCCTCCACCACCTACGGTGGTCTCCCTCCCCCGGTGGGTGAGGAACTGGTGCAAACCCGTCATGCTCTGCCAATCCTCTTGATTTCCCATTCGAGCTCGACGCCCGACATGTCCTTCACGCGCTTGCGCACTTCCTCGCCCAGCGCTTCGATTTCGGCGCTGGTAGCTTCGCCGGTGTTGATCAGAAAGTTGGTGTGCTTCTCGCTGACTTGCGCGCCGCCCATGGTAAGCCCACGGCATCCGGCCTTGTCGACCAGTTCCCAAGCCTTGCCGCCGTCCGGGTTCTTGAAGGTCGAACCGCCGGTCTTGGAGCGCAGCGGCTGCGAAGCCTCGCGGGCAGCGCTGATGCGGTCCATTTCAGCCTGGATGTCGTCCGGCTCACCGGGGTGGCCGCGAAACCGTGCGGCGACCACAATCGAGCCGTCGGTGAGGTCTGAGTGACGGTAAGTGTAGCCAAGCTCGCTGAGCGGTAGCGTCGCGATCTCGCCCGAGCGGATCACTACGTCGCAATCGACCAGCACGTCCTTGACCTCGCGCCCGTAGGCACCGCCGTTCATGCGCACGAAGCCACCGACCGTGCCGGGGATAGAACGCAGGAATTCCAGCCCGGCAATGCCGTTGTCGCGCGCTGTGCTGGACACCAGAATGCCCGATGCACCACCGCCGCAATTGAGCGTGATTTCATCAACCTTCTCGACCTTGGCGAAGGCCTTGCCAAGACGAACGACCACCCCCGGAACGCCGCCGTCGCGCACGATCAGGTTGGAGCCAAGGCCGAGCGCCATGACCGGCACGTCCGGAGCGAGCCCCGCCAAAAAGTCCTGCAGGTCGGCGACGTCCTTGGGCTCGAACAGCCAGTCAGCCGTGCCTCCGGACTTGAACCAGACCAGCGGCGCAAGCGGGGCGTTCTGCGTCAGCTTGCCGCGAACCTGAGGCAGCGTGAGGATGGTCACCCCTGCCCCCTTTCACGCGCGATTGCATCGGCAAGGCCAGCGGCCCACTTGGTTATGTCACCGGCGCCAAGGCACACGACCATGTCACCGGGCTGCGCCGTGGCAGCAAGTTCCTTGGCCAACGCGTCGGCACCGGCTGTCAGGTGCGCGCTGCGATGCCCGCGCGCCTTGATGCCGTCGACCATCGCCGCGCTATCCACGCCTTCGATCGGCTGTTCGCCTGCAGCGTAAACCGGCGCGGCATAGACCACATCGGCGTCGTTGAACGCACCCTGGAAGTCTTCCATGTGATCGCGCAACCGGGTGAAGCGGTGCGGCTGAACGACTGCGATGACGCGGCCTTGCACACCTTCGCGCGCGGCAGCGAGAACAGCGCGGATTTCGACCGGGTGGTGGCCGTAGTCGTCGATGACCGTCACGCCATCCACCTCACCGACCTTGGTGAAGCGACGCTTGACCCCGCCGAACTTGCCGAAGCCGGTGCGGACAAGTTCGTCTGAAACGCCCATTTCCACTGCGACTGCAACGGCGGCGAGCGCGTTCTGGACGTTGTGACGGCCCGGCATCGGCAGTTCGATGCCCTCGATGCGGCGGAACGAACCATCGCGCTGGCGCAGCACAGCGGTAAAGCGGTTGCCGCCGGGGATCGGCGTCACGGCCTCACCCCGCACGTCAGCCTGAGCGGAGAAGCCGTAGGTCACCACGCGGCGGTCCCGCACCTTGGGAATGATTGCCTGCACTTCGGGGTGATCGATGCAGAGCATGGCCGCGCCGTAGAACGGCACATTCTCGATAAACTCGACGAACGCCGACTTGACCTTCTCGAAGCTGCCGTAGTGATCAAGGTGCTCAGGATCGATATTGGTGACGACCGCCAGAGTGCCATCAAGGCGCAGGAACGAACCATCGCTCTCGTCAGCCTCGACCACCATCCACTCGCTGTCACCCAGACGCGCGTTGGAGCCATAGGAATTGATGATCCCGCCGTTGATCACGGTCGGATCGATCCCGCCCGCATCGAGCAAGCAGGCAACCATCGAGGTCGTCGTGGTCTTGCCGTGGGTACCGGCGACCGCAACCGTGCTCTTGAGGCGCATCAGTTCGGCAAGCATTTCGGCACGGCGAACCACGGGGATGCGGTTTTCCAGTGCGGCAACCACTTCGGGATTGTCACGCTTTACAGCGGTCGAGGTCACGACCACGGCAACGCCATCCACGTTCTCGGACTTCTGCCCGATCATCACCTTGATACCGCGCGAGCGCAATCCATCGACGACATAGCTTTCCGCCATGTCGGAGCCCTGCACCGAATAGCCCATGTTGTGCATGACCTCGGCAATGCCGGACATGCCGATGCCACCGATGCCGACAAAGTGGATCGTGCCGATCTCGGTGCCGACGCCCTTCATGCGAGTTGCTCCTGCCCTGACGGCGCGGCGCTGCGGGTGTCGACGCGGATCACGTCCATGATCGGCTCACCGCCAAAGCTTTCGACCAGATCGGCCAGATCGCTGACGGCGTTGGGAAGGCCGCAGTTCCACGCAGCGTGCGCGGCATTGGCAAGGGTATGCGGGTGCTGGGCCATGGCCTGAATCTGTTTCGCCAGTTCCTTGGGGGTAAAGCCGGTCTGCCGGATCGCGCGCGCGCCGCCTGCCGCAACCATCTCGCGCGTGTTGGCGGCCTGATGATCATCTGTCGCGATGGGCAGCGGGACGAGGATCGCCGGGCGTCCCACGGCAGTCAGTTCGGCAATGGTCGATGCGCCGGCGCGACCGATGAACAGGTGCGTTCCGGCAAGGCGAGACTGCATGTCTTCGAAGTACGTGCCAAGTTCAGCCGGAATCTCATGTGCGGCATAGCGGGCGCGAACAGCCTTGAGGTCCTCCGGGCGGCACTGCTGAGTCACCTGCAAGCGATGGCGTAGCGCGGGCGGCAGCATCGCCAGACCATCGGGTACGACTTCCGACAAGACCGAAGCGCCCTGGCTTCCGCCCGTCACCAGCACACGGAACAGGCTGTCTTCGGTGAACTCGGGGAACGGCTCGCCTCGCAGCGCCAGTACTTCGGGCCGCACAGGATTACCGACGCGGTGGACCTTGCCCCACAGCTTCGGCTCAAGCCGATCAACCTCGCCGTAAGCCGTGGCGATGGCGTCAACGCGCTTGGCGAGGAAGCGGTTTACGCGTCCCAGCACTGCGTTCTGCTCATGGATCACCGTCGGGATCTTCGCCGAATGGGCTGCCAGCAGTGCGGGAAGCGCAGGATAACCGCCAAAGCCGATCACGCAGGAAGGCTGGAAGCTTTCGAACAGCCGCAGCGCCATCGCCCGGCCCTGCCAGATCGCGCGCAGCCCCTTGAGCAACGCCACCGGGTTCTTGGCGAGACGGCCTGCGGGCAGCACGTGCGCCGGCATGAAGTCCGGCTTGCCGGGAATCTTCGCGCCGCGCTCATCGGTTACCAGCGCGACATGATGACCGCGCCGTTCCAGCTCGACCGCCAGCGCGAAAGCCGGAATTAGGTGTCCACCCGTGCCGCCTGCCGCGAGCACGTAATGCCGAGAAGCGCCACTCATTTGCGCACCAGTTCCGTAACGTCGAACTTCTCGCGCGAAAGGTAGGGGTTGCGCCGCGTGATCGCGAGCAGCAGCCCGACGCCCATGAGCAGCGCGATGGTGGAGGATCCGCCGTAGCTGATCAGCGGCAAGGTCATGCCTTTCGAAGGGAAAAGTTGCAGGTTCACAAGGATGTTGATGAACGCCTGACCGACCAGCTGCGCGGTCAGCCCGGCTGCCGCGAGGATGGTGAACAGATCGTCCTCATCAAGCAGGCGCATCAGCACGCGCAGCGCGATCGCGCAATAGATCGTGACGATCACCGCGCAGGCGATCAGCCCGAATTCCTCACCAACCACCGAAAAGATATAGTCGGTGTGCGCCTCGGGCAGCGCATTCTTGCGGCTGCCGAGCCAAAGCCCGGTGCCGCTCCATCCGCCGTTCATCAAGGTGCGCATGGCAAGGTCGACCTGATCGAACTCGCTGCCCCCGAAATGAAGTTGTCGATACGGTGCGTCGCGTTCGGGTAGAAGAAGTACGCTGCAATGACCACGAGGATCAGCCCGCCCATCGCATATATGATCTTGTTGACCGACAGGCCCGAAAGCAGCGCCAATACGAACCATACACCGCCGAACAGCATGGTGGAGCCGAAGTCGGGCTGGGCCATCAGCAGGATGCCCACCAGCCCCATGATCGCCACCGTGATCGGGATGACGGGGATGTTCGGATCGCGCACCCGCCACGACAGGATCCAGGCCAGGGCAATGGCGAATCCGGGCTTGAGAAATTCCGAAGGCTGCAGGCTGAAGCCGATCCACAGCCAGCGCTTCGCCCCTTTGACCTCGCTACCGACAAGCGGCACGAGCACGAGTGCAAGGACCATCGCAGCCGCGAGCAGGATGGCTCCGCGTCGTGCCGCCTCCTTGGGCAGGACAGATGCAAAGAACATCGCGACCAGCCCCACCGCGACCCAACGCAGGTGAATCCAGAAGAAATAGAGATCGCCGAGCGACTTCTGGTTCGTGGACAGGCGATGCGCCGAGGCCGGGGATGCAGCGGCAACGGCGATGCAGCCGATCGTCACCAGCGAAAGGATCAGCGTCAGCAGCACGCGATCGATCTCGCGCCACCAGATCAGCAGCTCGCTGCGACGGCTGCGGCGAAAACGCGCGCCGTGGCCGACCACGCGCACGCCGCCATCGGGCATGGTGGTGGTGACGAGGCGGGTGGGCGTGGGCGTAGTGCTCATGAACCAGTCCCCGGCGGACAGGGTGCATCGGAATCGGCAATCAGCGCCTCGACAATTTGGCGAAAGCTGTCGCCGCGCGCCTCGAAATCGCGGAACTGATCGAAGCTGGCGCACGCTGGCGAAAGCATCACCACGTCGCCGGGCTGCGCTGCCTGCATCGCCTGACGCACGGCATCGCACATCATCTCGCTGCGGTTGACCGGCATGATGGGATCGAGGATGTCGGCAAACATCGGCCCTGCCTCGCCGATCGTGTAGGCGGCGACAACGTGGTCGAAGTAGGGCGCGCACTCATCGAGGTTGTCGCTCTTGGGCAGGCCACCGAGGATCCAGTGGATACGCGGATAGGCGCCGAGCGCAGGCGCGGTCGAGGCCGGATTGGTAGCCTTGCTGTCGTTGACGAACAGCACGCCATTGGCCTCGGCCACGCGTTCCATGCGGTGCGGAAGGCCGACGAAACTGGTCAGCGCCGGACCCCACACGTCTTCGCCGATGCCAAGCTGCCGCGCGATCTCCACCGCAATCGCAGCATTCTGCAGGTTGTGCGGCCCTTGCAGCGAGGGCCAAGCCGTTTGCCCCTCCAGCGCATCAGGCTGCACCACATGGACGAAGCCGACGTCATGCGTGGCCGAAGTTTCGCGCGCGATCTTCAGGGTATGCTCGTCACCGCAACCGAACACGGCGTGATGGCGCGCCGACTGCATCCGGAACAGGCGAGCCTTGGCCGCGGCGTAACCTTCAAAGCCATCGTAGCGGTCAAGGTGATCGGGGCTGAGGTTGATCAGCGCAGCGACATCGCAATCAAGGCTCTGCGTCAGGTCGATCTGGTAGCTGGACAGCTCGAGCACATAGACGCCGCCTTCGGGCAGCGGCTCCTGCCCCAGAACTGGCAGGCCAATATTTCCGCCCAGCCGCGCCTCGAGACCCGCCGCCTTGCAGATGTGGTGGACCAGCATCGTCGTCGTCGACTTGCCGTTGGTCCCGGTGATGCCGACCACGCGATGCGGCGGCAAGTCGGCGCGGGCCTGCGCGAAAAGTTCGATGTCGCCGATCACCGGTACACCGAAAGAAGCGGCGTGGGCGGCAATCGGATGGCGATTGAGTGGCACCCCGGGGCTCACCACCACGCCCGCAAACCCGGTCAGGTCGGTCGCCAGTGGATCGGCGATAGTGCAGCGCCCTTCGTAGGCTGCGCGCGGTTCCTCGCGGCTGTCCCACACGGTGACGTCCGCCCCGCCCGCCAGCAGCGCCTCGACGCTCGCCTGCCCCGAACGGGCAAGGCCGAGCACGGCGAAGCGTTTGCCGGAAAAGGCGGGCGAGACGATCATCGCACCTTCAGCGTGGCGAGGCCGATCAGCGCCAGCACGATCGACACGATCCAGAAGCGGATCACGACAGTCGATTCCTTCCAGCCGAGCTGCTCGAAGTGGTGGTGGATCGGGGCCATGCGGAACACGCGCTTGCCGGTGCGCTTGTAGACCGCGACCTGGACGATCACCGACACGGCCTCCATCACGAACAGCCCGCCGACAATGGCCAGCACGATCTCATGATGCGCGGCGACGGCAATCACGCCAAGAGCGCCACCGAGCGCGAGGCTGCCGGTATCGCCCATGAACACGGCGGCAGGCGGCGCGTTGAACCACAGAAACGCGAGGCCCGCCCCCATCATTGCCGCACAGAAGATCGCCAGTTCGCCCGCACCCTTGACGTGCGGAATGCCGAGGTAGGTTGAATAGTCCACGCGCCCGGCCAGATAGGCGATGATCGCGAATGTTCCGGCCGCGATGATCACCGGCATGGTTGCAAGGCCGTCCAGACCGTCGGTCAGGTTCACCGCATTGCCCGCGCCGACGATCACGAAAATCGCGAAGAGGTAATAGAACGGCCCGAGCGGCACGTAGAGATTGCTGAACAGCGGAACGTAAAGGTGCGTTTCGCCCACGGCCAGCCACGCAGCGATACCGGCCACCACGAACTCACCGGCCAGGCGAACCTTGGCGGGCACGCCCTTGTGCGCGTATTTTGTAACCTTGTCGTAGTCGTCAAGAAAGCCGATCAGCCCGAAGCCGAGCGTCACGACAACGCAGGACCAGACGAGGCGACTGGTCACATCCATCCACAGCAGCAGCGACAGCGTGAGCGACGTCACGATCATCAATCCGCCCATGGTCGGCGTGCCGCGCTTGGCGAGGTGCGACTGCGGGCCGTCCTCGCGGATCGGCTGACCCTTGCCCTGGCGCACACGCAGCATGTTGATGAAGCGCGGACCGATGATCAGGCCGATCATCAGCGCGGTCAACAGCGTCGCGCCCGCGCGGAACGTCTGGTAGCGGATGAGGTTGCTGAATCCCTCGAAATGCAGCCACTCGGCCAGCTGGTAGAGCATTCACCGTTCCCTGGTGGTGAGCGAACGCACGATCGCGCCCAGTCCCACCGAATTCGACCCCTTCACGAGGATCGCATCACCCCCGCGCACACCGTCCGCAGCCAGACATTCCGCCGCTTCCGAAGCTGTCTGCACATGCGCCACATCGATTTTACCGGCAAGCGAGAACGGCCCGCTTTTCCCCAGCGCGTCGGCCAATGCCGCCATTTCGGCGCCTACCAGCACCAGCTTGTCGACCTTGCCCTCGGCGACGGGCCCGGCGAGTTCGGCGTGATAGCGTGCCTCGGCTTCGCCCAGCTCCTTCATCGCGCCAAGAATGGCAACGCGGCGGGTGGCGGGTGTCGCACCAAGCTGGCGCAGGGTGACGGCCATCGAGGCAGGATTGGCGTTGTAGCTTTCGTCGATCAGCAGGGCCTTGCCCGAACCGTCGCCACCGGTGGCGGCAATCTCGTGGCGGGCCCCGCGCCCGGCGAGGCCTTCCATCTCGGCCAGAGCCAGTCCGGCAGCGCCCAGATCGCCCCCGATCGCTTCGACGGCAGCCATGATCGCCAGCGAGTTGGCAACCCAGTGTTCGCCCGGTTGCGAGATCGTGTAACAGACCTTGCGGCCCCCAAGATCCGCCGTAACCAGGGTACCGCCGCCTGACGCCGCCACCGCGTCGATCAGCCGGACGCTCGCATCGGCATGGCGACCGAAGCTGATCACGCGCTCGGCATGTTGCGCGGCCTTGGCCCGCAGCCGTTCGAAATGGCGGTTGTCAGCGGGAATGATGGCGACGCCGCCATGTTCAAGCCCTTCGAAGATTTCAGCCTTGGCATCGGCAATCGCTTCCTCACCCGAAAAATGACCGATGTGGGCGGGCGCAATGGTAGTGACGATGGCGACGTGGGGACGGACCAGCCGGGTCAGCGCGGCCAGCTCGCCCGCATGGTTCATGCCCATTTCGAACACGCCGAAGCTGGTGCGGGCGGGCATGCGCGAAAGGCTTAGCGGCACGCCGACATGGTTGTTGTAGCTCTTGACCGAACGGTGTGCCCGGCCCCGACTGGCGCGGTCGAGCGCGGCATAGAGCGCTTCCTTGACGCCGGTCTTGCCGGCAGAACCCGTCACCCCGATGATCCCGGCATCGACGCGCGCGCGCGCCGCCCGGCCAAGGTTCTCGAGCGCAGTCATCGTGTTGCCGACCAGCACGTACGGGCCGAACGTCGCATGTTCGACCACCGTGCCCGCCGCGCCGCGCCCGTAGGCGCCCTCAAGGTAGCGATGACCGTCCGAAGCCTCGCCCTTCAAGGCGAAGAACAGGTCGCCTTCCACCACCTCGCGGCTGTCGATCTCGACGCCGGAGACCGCGAACTGCGCGCTTGCCCGGCCACCCGTTGCCGCAGCGATTTCCTCGCTCGTCCAAAGCGCAAGACCCGCCGCGTCGGACGGGTCCTCTGGCCATGCGATAAGCGCGGGATGGGCGGTCATGTGGTGCACTCCCTGGCGACCTGAACATCGTCAAACGGCAGGATGCGGACAGCATCGCCCCTGCCCACGATCTGTCCCTGTTCGTGCCCCTTCCCTGCAACAAGGACAATGTCTTCACGGCCTGCCTCGGCGATCGCGGCGGCAATCGCGGCACGACGATCGCCGATCTCGCGCGCCTTTTCGTCGCAGCCCGCCATGATGGCGGCGCGGATTTCCGCGGGATCTTCACCACGGGGATTGTCATCCGTGACAATCACCAGATCCGAGCCGGCACAGGCAGCACTTCCCATCTCCGGACGCTTGCCGCCGTCGCGGTCACCGCCAGCACCGAACACGGTGATCAGGCGCCCGGACGTATGCGGGCGCAGCGCGGCAATCGCCGCTTCGATGGCGTCGGGCGTGTGCGCGTAGTCGACATAGACCGGCGCCCCGGCACGATTGATCGCCGCGCGCTCCAGCCGCCCCCGCACCGGTTGCAACCGCGCCAGCGCATCGAACACCTTGGCCGCATCGGTCCCTGAAGCAATTGCCAGCCCGGCGGAAACCAGCGCGTTCGCCGCCTGATAGGCGCCGATCAGCGGCAGGTTGATCTTGCGCGCCTGGCCTTCGAACGCGATCTCGAGGGTCTGCCCCAGTTGGGTCGGGGTACGGGCGAGCAGGCGGATCTCGGTCCCCTGCTTGCCCACCGAGAGCAACCGCAGACCCCTCGCGCGGACATGCTCCACCACCCGTCCCGACCACTCGTCGTCCATCCAGACGACCGCCGTGCCGCTCTCTTCCACGACATGGTCGAACAGGCGCATCTTGGCCGCGAAGTAATCGTCCATCGTCGCGTGGTAATCGAGATGGTCGCGGCTGAGGTTGGTAAAGGCCCCTGCCCCCACGCGCAGGCCCTCGTTGCGGTACTGCGAGAGGCCATGGCTCGACGCTTCGTAGGCGACATGTGTCACACCCTCGCGGGCAAGGCCGGTCATGTTCGAAAGGAACGTCACGATGTCCGGCGTGGTCAGCCCGGTAGAGACGCTTTCGTCTGCCGTGGTCACGCCGAGCGTGCCGATCGACGCCGCAGAATAGCCGGCCATGCGCCAGATCTGGCGCGTCATTTCAACCGTTGAGGTCTTGCCGTTGGTCCCCGTAACGGCAACAACGGTCTCGGGCACAGGCTGGAAAAAGCGCGCGGCCAGCGCGGCAAAGGCGCGGCGCGGCTCTTCATCGGCAACGTGCACCGCCCCTTCGACCTTGGCCTGCGGCCGCGCGACCACGGCGACAGCGCCCGCCTTCACGGCATCGGCAATGAAGTCCTCGCCATTGAAGCGCGTGCCTGGAAAGGCACCGAAGATCGTTCCCGGGGCAACCTTGCGATGATCGATGGCAAAGCCGGTGACGTTCGCATCAGCGTTCTTGCCAGCGAAACCCGCCGCTTCAAGGATCGCGCCGAGCTTCATTCACCATCTCCGTTGCCGACCAGCGGCGACAAGTCCGAAATGTCGATATCGCGGGTATCGTCGGGAACGACGCCGAGGAACGGCCCGATGCGCGGAACAACGCGGCCGACGATCGGCGCAGCGTTCCATGCGGCCGTGCGCTGATACGACGTCGCGGCCGTGCCCTTCGGCTCGTCAAGCATGGCAATCACCACGTAACGCGGCTTGTCCATCGGGAAGGCGGCGGCGAAAGTCGCGACGAGCGAAGTGCGGTTGTAACCGCCTTTGCCGCCGGGCTTTTCCGCTGATCCGGTCTTGCCGCCGACACGATAGCCGGAGGCATTGGCGCTCTTGCCGGTGCCATCCACCACGATCATGCGCAGCAACTGGCGCATGCGCGCGCTGGTCGAAGCCTTGTAGACGCGGCGACCTTCAGGGATCTGCGTCGGCTCGCGCTTGAACAGCGTCGCCGGGCGCCAGATGCCGCCGTTGACCATTGCGGCATAGGCTGCTGCCAGATGCAGCGGGGTAACCGCGATGCCGTGACCGTAGCTGACCGTCATCGTGGTAATGCGCGCCCAGTCGCCGTTCTTGTTGGTGCCGCGCGGCCAGAGCGGGAAGCCACGCGCCGGCAGTTCGATGTAGGGCCGCTCATTCATGCCGAGCGCCGCCATCGTCTTCTTCAGCGCGGGACCACCCAACTTGTCAGCCACCTGCGCCGTAACGATGTTCGATGAGTGGATCAGCGCTTCGGGCACGTTGAGCGAAGCGCCGAAGCTGTGGCTGTCACGAATGTGAAAACCGCCGATCGCCAGCGGCCTGTCCGAAGGATAGCGCACCGAAAGGTCGGTCACCACGCCCGCGTCGATTGCCGCCGCAACGCTCAGCGGCTTGAAGGTCGACCCGAGTTCGTAAACCTGGTTCGTCACCTTGTTGAACACCAGGTTGTTGAGCGCCTGGTCCGAACGGTTGGGATTGAACGAGGGTAGCGATGCCAGCGCGATAATCTCGCCGGTATCGACATCGAGGATCACACCCGCCGCGCCCTTGGCCTCGGTTTCGAGCATGCCGCGCCCGAGTTCGTCCTCAAGCGCGCCTTGCGCACGCATATCGATGGAAAGCGCTACCGGCTTTCCGCGCTGGGCTGGATCGAGCAGCTGCTTTTCGAGCACCTGCTCCATGCCGACATGGCCATGGCCTTCGCTGTCGACATAGCCGAGCACGTGCGCGCCAAGCGATCCTTGCGGGTAATAGCGCTGGTTCTCGCGCGGGAACTCCAGCGCAGGCTCGCCAAGGGCAAAGATGCGGTTGGCATCCTCCGGCATCACCCTCTGGCGCAGATAGCTCGGCTTGTCGGACTTCAGCCGCCGGAGCAAATCATTGTAATCCGCATCGGGGAAGATGGCGAGAAGCGCCTTGGCCACCTCTTCGGGCGACTTGACGAGCGGCGTGCCGTTCTCACCGAAAGCCTTGGGATTGTACCACAGCGCATAGGCCGGGAACGCGCGTGCCAGCGGAACGCCATTGCGATCGGTGATCTCGCCACGCGGCGGAAGCAACGCTTCAGCCAGCGAACGACGTGTCGGCGAGCCTTCGAAAAAGCCGAGTTGGGCAATCCGCGCCAGCGCCGCAAAGCCAAAGAACAGGATGAAGCCGGCCACCACCAGCGCACGAACCTTGGCCTCGACCAGCGAGCGCTGGCGGACATTGGCCAGCAGGACGCGGCCGGAAGCGATGGCGGCTGAGGCGGTGAGTGCGTTCACCGGGCTGCCTTAGCCTCCTTGCCCTTGGTGGCGCGAGGGGCCGAACCGGACTTGGTCTTGCTTGCGCCCGACTTATCCGCAGTTGTGACCGCCTTGGCCTTGGCAGCAGGCTTGCCAGCCGACTTCGCATTCGCGGCCCTGTCCTTGGCAACGACGTCCTTGGCAGCAACCTTCTGCGCCGCCTTCGGCTTGGCAGATGCCGATGCCTCGGCCCGGTCCATCTTGGCGTCCAGCTTGGCGTCCTTCTTGGCCGGACGCTCCTTCTCGGAAGCCGTCTCCTTGCGCACCGGACCGCGCGGGCGAGCATCGACAACCTTGCCAAGGCGGTCTTTCAGCGTCTCGACAGCTTCAGCGTGATCGACAGTGCGCGCCGAACGGTCCCCTTCGGTATCGTCCGCAGCAACCTTGCTGTCATTGCTGGCCAGCGCCTTGCCCGAAAGCGGCGAAACCATCGCCGGGAACGCAGCCGAAGCGATAACACTGTCATCGACGCTGGCGACGCGGATCGGGGCGGGCGCATCCGGCGTGGCGGGCACGCTCAGTGCGGCAAGCTGGCGTTCGCCTTCGATGTACTGGCTGGCGTTGGGCGCGGCATAGCCGAACTCGACATCGTTCCACGCCTTCAACTGCTGCTGGTTCGAGCGCGTCTCGAATTCGGTCTCGAGATACATCTTCTCCTGCTTGAGCGCGACAATGCGCGCCTCGGCATGGTGAATCTGGCTCCGCAGGGCATTGACCCGGAATGCCAGTGCCACAACCAGTGCCAGGCACAGGCCCAGCAGGACCAGCCAGCCAACCGAGCGAAGACGGCTTGTGGTCGAGATCATGCCGCAGCCCTCCCCGCACCAGTCCGGGCAGGCGCAGAAGTGCGCACGGCCCAGCGCAGCGTGGCGGAGCGGGCGCGCGGATTGCGCTCCTCCTCCTCGGGCGTCGGACGGATTGCGGCCGAAGGCTTTTCGAAGACCGGGTCAACCTTCGCGGCCATTTGCGGCAGGTGGCGCGAACCGGCAGGCACGGCGCCGGCAGCCTCGCGCAGGAACTGCTTGACGATGCGGTCCTCAAGGCTGTGGAAGCTGACTACCGCGATGCGACCGCCGGGAACCAGCACCTTCTCTGCCGCGGCCAGACCTTCGATCAGCTCGTCCAGTTCGCCGTTTACGTGGATGCGCACGGCTTGGAAGCTGCGGGTCGCCGGGTCCTTCTGCGCCTTTGGCCCCTTGATGTCGGGACGAAAGCCCAGCGCCTTGCGGACGACCGTGGCAAACTGTCCGGTGGTGGTCAGCGGGCGGGCAGCGACGATGGCGCGGGCAATCCGGCGCGATTGGCGTTCCTCGCCGTAGCGATAGAGAACGTCTGCTATTTCCCCCTCGTCCGCTTCATTCAGGAAATCCGCCGCACTTGGACCGTCCTGTGACATCCGCATGTCTAACGGTCCGTCGGACGAGAACGCAAATCCCCGCCCGGGCTGATCGAGTTGCATCGAGCTTACGCCGATGTCGAACACGACGCCCTGAACGCCCGCAATTCCGGCCTCTGCAAGTCCTTCCGCAAGTTCGGAAAAGCGACGGGGATGCAGAACGAGGCGCGGATCTTTTCCACAGGTTTCTCCCCAGAGCCTTCCCGCCGCGATCGCATCGGGATCGCGGTCGAACGCATGGACCGTAGCGCCCGATTCCAGCAGGCGGCGGGTGTAGCCGCCCGCTCCGAATGTCGCGTCGACGATCAGGTCGCCCGGCTTTGCATCAAGGGCCGCGACGACCTCTTCGAGCAGCACGGGAATGTGCGGGGCTTTTGGCGCTGCAGCGGTCACTTGCGCTTCCCCTTGGCAGCTTCGGCCATCTTGGCACGGCACCCAGCCTTGGCGCTGGCCCAGCCATCGCCCTGCTCGAACAGGATCTGCGGGTTCCAGATGGTGATCTGGCGGCCGCCACCATGGAAATAGAGACCGTCTTCCACCTGCCCCAGTTCGGACAGGTATTCGGGCAGGACAAAGCGACCGCTCTCGTCGAAGCTCACGCGGGTGAAGCCATAGGCCTGCGCCTCCGCCATGTCGCGGTCGAAGTCCTGGTTGAGGCGGAGCCTCTTCTCTTCCTCGCGATCGATCTCTGCAGCCAGTTCGTCCAGGCGGGACAGGCCGAATCCGGTCAGGCAAGGCAGGCGGGGATGCTTGTCGAGACAGAGAATGCGCTGGTTGGCGGAAGCTGCGTAGATGTCGGAGCGGAAGTCGGCAGGCAGGACGAAGCGGCCCTTTTCGCCACGCGGCGAAAAGCCCTGTCCCACCAGATTTACCGGCCCTCCCGCCACGCTGGACACCCCGCTCGCGGACAAAGCTCCATCGCTCGACCCCGCGCCATCGCGCGTTGCCGACTCATCCCCCGCGGATGCGATTGGAGTTCGTCCCGATAACCCACACTACTAACGCGGGACGGGGCGGGCGAAAAGGGGAAAATGCGGGAAAATGCGGACTAGCTATGATTCCGTAGCATTTTCTCTACATCTTACCGCTTGAGTAACCATGACTTGCTGCAAAAGTAATCGCGCAGATGCGGGCGTTTCGACGAAGTCCTCCGTGCAAAGCAGCACCTTACCCGCATTTTCCCGCGAACAAAAGGAGATCATTGCACCATCACCCCGTCGAGCAGGCGCTGCAACTGAATTTCCGGCCGGTCTGCGGTGGGCTCGGGCTCCAACAGCGCGGCGTCCGCCACCAGCGTTGCCCGCCCTTTCCCGATCGTGCAGCGCGCAATCAGCCCGTCCTTGGCAATCGCGCAGTTCGCTTCATGCCCGCCCGCAATGGCCTTGAAGGTGCCCGCCAGATTAATCGGCAGCCCCTCGCCCGCACTTTCCCGCAAACCGCCGGGCTGCGTATCGTCGAACTGCAGTTCCAGCCCCCACCGCGCCAGAATCGGCGAAACCAGCGCCACGTCCTGCGGCCGGCGTCGGTCACCCAGCGCAAACGCGCTCTCCTGCGTCAGCATCGGATCGGCGAACATCAGCAAGTGCCCGCCCGCGCGCACCCAGGCATCAAGCGCCACATTCTCTTCCGGCACCAACGGGCGCGGCTGCGCCACGACCAGAAAGTCCACAAGCTCAAGCTGAAGCAGCGTATCGAGCGGGATCACCTTGCCGTTGGACTCCAGCAAGGCGCGTGCCCACTGCGGCGCGGATGGGGGGTCGATCATGCCCTTGATATCGTCCGCCTCGTTCCACAGGATCGGCAGGCTGGTGAACAGGCCCACAGTCCTGTCAGGTGTGCGTGCCGGTGAAAACGCCCACCACCCGGCCAGCGCGACCACCGCTGCCAGCACGGCAAGAGCGATCCGGCGATGCACTCAGTTCTTCGGCGCGTTGACCGAAGGGGCCGGGACCGAAGGGGCGGGCGTCGGCCCAGGAGGCGCGGGCGAGATCGTGACGGTCGGCTGCTCCTTGGCCGTCACCGGCAATTGTGGGGCCACGCCCATGTCAGCCAGCGGGTCCTTCGCAGACGTCTCGCTCGCCTCGACCGTCGGCGCGGCTGTATTGACCGCACTGGCGTCGATGAACTTGGCCCGGTCCATGATCACGTTGGCCAGGCTTACCAGCAGCAGCATTCCGGCCAGACCGAACAGCCCGACCTGCAGCCGATGAACCGCCTGCGCCCGCAGCTCGCGCGTCGTCGGCGGCACGTGGGCCAGTGCGCTGGCAGCGGCGATGTCCGCCTCGGTCGGGGCGGAAGCCTGCTTGCCTGCGGGGAAACCGAACAGTGCCATGGCCGCAGCCTAGCCTATTGCTCCAGCCAAGGGAACACCGGCAATCCCTTGGCCTTGAGCCACTCGGGATTGTAGAGCGACGACAGGTAGCGGAAGCCCGTATCGCACAGGATCGTCGCCACCCGGCTGCCCTTGCCAAGCTGCTTGGCCAGCGCAACGGCGCCCGCCACGTTGATCCCGCTCGACAGGCCAAGGCACAGGCCCTCATCGGCCAGCAAACGCTCGACCCAGTACAGCCCTTCCTCGTCCGAAATGCGGAACTGCGTGTCGATCGGTGCGCCTTCGAGGTTGGCGGTAATGCGGCCCTGCCCGATACCCTCGGCCACCGAAGACCCTTCGGCCTTCAACTCGCCATTGGCGTAATAGTTGTACAGCGCCGCGCCATGCGGGTCGGTCAGCGCGATCGTGATGTTCTCGTCAAACGCCTTGAGGCCCAGGCCCACCCCCGCGATCGTCCCACCGGTGCCGGCAGCGCAGGTAAAGCCGTCGATGCGGTGCTCCATCTGCTCCCAGATTTCCGGCGCAGTGCTTTCGATATGGGCGCGACGGTTGGCGATATTGTCGAACTGGTTGGCCCAGACCGCCCCTTCGGTTTCCTCGGCAATCCGGCGCGAGGTGTGGACGAAGTGGCCGGGGTTGGAGAACGGCGCCGCCGGCACCAGCACCAGCTCGGCGCGCAGCGCACGCAGCGTGTCCATCTTCTCGCGCGATTGCGTCTCGGGCATGACGATGACCGACTTGTACCCGCGGGCGTTGGCCACCAGCGCAAGGCCGATGCCGGTATTGCCCGCCGTGCCTTCGACGATCGTCCCGCCGGGCTGCAGCACGCCCCGCTCTTCGGCATCGCGCACGATCCACAGCGCAGCGCGGTCCTTCACCGAAGCGCCGGGGTTGGCGAACTCGCACTTGCCGTAGATCTCGGCCCCTGCCGCCTCGCTCGGCCCCTTCAGCAGGACGAGCGGCGTGTTGCCGATGAGCGAAATGGTATCGGATGCAATCGATGGTGCAGTCATGGCCCCGAGTTAGGGACACTTGGCGCAATTGCCAACGAATTTGCGCTTGGGGGCGTGCAAGCCCTGCTCGCGGCCTTATTCGCGTCCGGCCCGGATCGCCGCACCGCCCGCGAACGGGGCGACGGCCAGTGCCACAAGGCTGCACGCCCCCAGGAGCAGCAAGCCCCCCTCACCCCCCGGTTGCAGCGATCCTGCGCCAAAGATCAGGAGCGGCACCGCCAGCGGAATCGCCAGCAATCCGCCCAGCGCAGAGCCAGCCCGCAACCCCGCCGTCAGCGCCGCAATGGTCACGCCGATTGCCGCCAGCCCCGGAGTGCCCAGCAGCAGCCCGATTTCCACCGTCCACAACTGCTGCCCGTCAAGCCCCAGCAGCCCTGCCGAGATCGGCGCTGCCAGCATCAGCGGCACGCCAAAGCTCAGCCAGTGCGCCAGAATGCGCACCATCAGCAGCGCCTCCTCGGCAATGCCGCGCAAGGCCCACTGGTCGAACATTCCCGCTTCCACGTCCGGCTCGACAAGGCGGTCCAGCGGGAGGATCGCCGCAAGCAGCGCCGCAACCCAGATCACGCCCGCGCCGGTCCGCGCCAGCAACCGGGCATCGGGGCCGACTGCAAAGGGAAACAGCATCGCCACCGCAAGGAAGAACAGCAGCGGCAGAACCGCTCCGCCTCGCCCTTGGGCACCGCGCGTAAGCAGCACCAGATCGCGCACAAAGATCGGCCAAAGCTTGCGGATCACGGCTGAAAATCCAGCAATTCGATCACCTTTACCGCATCGAGAGAAAGCGGTTGGTGCGAGGCAATGATAACCGCCCCACCGGCATTGCAATGCGCCTTGATCGCCGCCTGCGCGATGCACGACCAATGGGTGTCGAGCCCGTTGAGCGGCTCGTCGAGCAGCCAGATCGGCGCCCCGCTTGCCGCCACGCGGGCCAGCGCCGCCCGCTTGCGCTGTCCGGTTGAAAGATAGCGCACCGGCACGTCGAGCAGGTCGGCCAGCCCGAAGTCTGCATCGCCCTGTGGCGCGCGGTCGATCCGCTGCCAGAAGGCCAGCGCCTTTTCCAGCGGTTCGTGCCCGTCCAGCGCCAGCCGCTCGTCCGAAAGCGCAAGGGCGCCATGTCGCTCCACCGAACCCATGAACGGCCGCAGCAGACCTGCCAGAATGCGGATCAGGCTCGATTTGCCGATTCCGTTAGGCCCGGCCAGATGAACCACCTCGCCCGCAGCCAAGGCAAACGACAGCCCCCGGAACAGAAGCCGGTCCCCGCGCCTGCAGGCAATATCCGTGGCGACGAGACCGCACTCTTGCATGGAAAGACGCGATAGGGGAAACGGCGGCAACTGCCAAGGATGCCAAAGGACCAAGCATGACCGTCGCCCGCCTTACCGATGCCGAACGCGATTCGCTGCTGGCCGAACTCCCGGAGTGGCAATTGCGTGAAGACGGCCGCGCCATTGTGCGCACCTTCCGCTTTGCCGATTTCTCGGAAAGCTGGGCCTTCATGAACCGCGTCGCCCTCTACGCCGAAAAGGCCGACCACCACCCCGAATGGTTCAACGTCTACAACCGCGTCGAGGTGACGCTGACGACGCATGATGCCAATGGCCTCTCGGCACGGGATGCCGCCATGGCGCGGGTGATGGAAGGCTTTCTATGAAGCTCACCTCGCCGAGCAATTGGTTGATGCATGGCTCGTCCGCGCTTCTCATCTTGCTATCGATACAAGTTGCCCGTGCCGAACCTGCCGCTTGCGCAGAGAATGTCGCCTCATTTCAGCCCAAGACGGGCGTTGTGGGATCGGCAGAGACGGCAAAGTCAGTGGCCATGATTTACCTAAAGCCCATTTACGGCACTAAACTGATTGAAGGGCAGCGACCCTTCAAGGCTACACTCCGCGAGGGTGTGTGGACAGTGACAGGTTCGCTACCGAGAGGCCGGGATGGCGGCGTCGCACACATCTCGATTTGCCGCTGGAACGGCAAAGTGTTGCGCATTTTTCACGACAAGTGAGCAATCCAAATCAAAAGGGACGTAGCGCCGCTACTTCCCCAACGGACGCTCCGCAGACCGCATCTGCTTGCGCAAAGCCCCCGGCATCCAGCGGGAGGCGAATGCGAGCCGCCGCGCAGTCTTGCCGACGAGCGTATGCACCTTGTCGCCATGCACCGCCGCCCATGCTGCATCGGCAACCTCAACCACCGGCGTGATCTCCAGCCCCGCGCCGCGCACGCGGGTGCGGATATCCTCGTTGCTGGCGCGATTAGGCGCATGGTCCAGCAAGGGCGTCTCGATGAAGCCGGGCATCAGGCTGCGCACCTTGATGCCATGCTCGGCCCATTCCCCGTCCAGCGATTCGGTCAGCGCCCTCACTCCGAACTTCGTCGCGGAATAGACCGAGGCCCCGGGTGAACCATAGATCCCTGCCGCACTGGCGGTGTTGAGCAGGCACGACCCCGGCGCGCTCGCCCGCAGCCACGGAAACGCCGCCTGCGCGCCGAAGATCACCCCTTTGAGATTGATGTCGAGCGTGCGTTCGATCTCCTCGGGCGTCAGATCGACAATGCCGCCACCGATGGGAATGCCAGCATTGTTGAACACGACATCGATCTGCCCGCCAGCCGCTTTGGCACAGTCGGACAGGGCAGTATCCCAAGCCGCGCGGTCGCGCACGTCGAGACGGTGGCACGAACTTTGCCCGGCGGGAAGCTGCGCGGCGGTTTCGGCCATGCCGGCCTCGTTGATGTCCGCGATGCCGACGAACCACCCGCCTTGTGCAAAGCGCTGCGCGACGGCACGGCCGATGCCCGATGCGCCGCCGGTGATGAAGATCGTCTTGCGTGCCATCGGCACCTCCCCCTGCTCACATTGCTGTCAGCAGGACACTACAGCGCCGGATTGTTATAGCAATGCCAGGTGAAGATCGCCGCTGCACCGCGATGCGGGCGCCAGTCCTCGGCCAGAGCGCGCGTTTCCTTCTCGCTCGGCCGGCCCGCCAGGCCCAGCAGCTTGCCAAGGCCGACCTGCACGGCCAGATCTCCCGCAGGCCAGATGTCCGGGCGCCCTTCTGCAAACAGCAGGTAGATCTCGGCTGACCAGCGGCCGATCCCCTTGATCTTCACCAGCTCCGCAATCGCTTCCTCGTCATCTTCCGGCAGCGCATCGAGATCGAGCTCGCCCGACACGACCAGCTCACACAACGACCGCGCATAGCCCTGCTTCTGGCGCGACAGGCCACAGGCGCGCAGGGAATCAAAATCAGTGGCGAGCAGGTCATGCGGGGGAATGTCCTCCCCAGCAGCGCCTCAAGCTTGTTCCACACCGAAGCGGCGGCCGCCACGCTGACCTGCTGGCCAACGATGGTGCGCAGCAAGGTGCCATAGCCGGTCGAGCGGATGCGTGGTTCGGGATAGCCGACCCGCTCTATCGCACCCGCCATGGCAGGGCTGCGTGCGGCGATATGATCGAGACCTTCGCGGATCGCCTCTGCCGTCAGTCCCACCCTAGTTCTCCGCAACAGTGTTTTGGCCGGATCGGCAGTTGCCAAAGCCGAAATGGCGCGATAGCAGCCCCGTCCAAAGGCGAACAGGGGGCGCGGGTCATGCGTTGATGCCCGTCGCCGCATTTGGAGAACGAACGATGCCGAAGATCGTGGTTGTCAATCGTGCGGGTGAAGAGAAGACGGTAGAGGCCGATGCCGGCCTTTCGGTGATGGAAGCCATCCGCGACAACGGGTTCGACGAGCTGCTCGCCCTGTGCGGCGGCTGCTGCTCCTGCGCCACCTGCCACGTCTATATCGACCCTGCCTTTGCCGACAAGGTTGCGCCGATGAGCGAGGACGAGAACGACCTGCTCGACAGCTCGGACCATCGCAACGAAACCTCGCGCCTGTCGTGCCAGGTGCAGATCACCGGCGACCTCGACGGTCTTCGCGTCACGATCGCGCCGGAAGACTGATCTATCCAGCCTTTGCGCCGCTTGAAGGGCCCGCCTCCAGCAGGAGCGCGGGCCTTTTTCATGTCAGCCGCACCGGTGAACGGCAATGTTGGACCACCCTTTTGCAGAAAGTGGATCGCTTCGTCGATTTTTTGGGGAACGGTTTCGCGCCTCAGGCGTACCGCGGCGCTTCTGCGCCTGCCTGGCGGCCTTTGTGGCATGCGGCAACGCATCATCCATGCGATTTGGCTAGTTACAGAGGAAATTAAATTACTCCATATCGAAAGTTATTGGCATACAATTCCATTTTGTGCCAGAATGTTTCAATGCGAAGTTTCTCTAGGTTTTTCATTGCGTTGTAACATGAACACCACACTAACTATCGTTTAATGTGAAACTACGTGTTTCTGGTTTGAAAGCGCAGCTTGGCCTCGTCAGACAGGCGCCTCTCTCGCATCCATACCCCGGCTGACCGCAAATGCGGCGGCATATGGACTGGGCGCGCGGGCCTGTCGCCGTTCCCCACGGCGGCAGACGTTCAGGACAAGAGGACTGCCACGTGAACATCAAGTATCTCTCCGCGCTCCGTTCGGGCGCGACCCCTCTGGCGATCGGCATGGCGCTGGTCTCCACCGCAGCCTTTGCGCAGGCTGCGGCAACGACGGCTGCACCGCAGAGCGTCGACTGCAGCACCACACCGGATGATCCCAGCTGCGGCGACACCCAGGCGATCGTCGTCACCGGTTCGATCCTGCGCCGCACCGACACCGAGACCGTCTCGCCGGTCACCACGGTGACGCAGGAGAACCTTGACCAGCGCGGCATCTCGACCGTGCAGGAAGGCCTGCAATCGCTGGCGGCCAACAACGGTCCGGCGCTGACCAACTCGTTCACCGCCAACGGCGCGTTCGCGGCCGGTGCCTCGGCGATCTCGCTGCGCGGCCTTTCGACCAACTCGACGCTCGTGCTGTTCGACGGCATGCGGGCGGCCTATTACCCGCTGGCCGATGACGGTTCGCGCAACTTCGTCGATCTCAACACCATTCCGGACGACATTGTCGACCGCGTGCAGATCCTGCGTGACGGCGCCTCGGCGGCTTATGGTGCCGACGCCATCGCAGGCGTGGTCAACATCATCACCAAGCGCGAATTCAAGGGCGTGCGCGCCCGTGGCGAAGCCGGCCTTTCCGATCGCGGCGATGCCTCGCAGTATCGCCTGTCGCTGACCGCCGGCGTGGGCGACATCGACGAGAACGGCTACAATGCCTACGTCTCCGGGTTCTACTACAAGAGCAACAAGCTCATGAACCGCGACCGTCCCTATCCGTTCAACACGGATGACCTGCGCGGCGTGTGTTCGCCCGATGGCGAGTGCGGCAGCGACGACCGCATCAATTCACCCACCGCCACCAGCTTTACCGGTGCCGGCGGCCCGCTTGTCGTGCGTCCTTACGATCCCACTAACACCACTGCACTCGGCCGCTTCCAGTTGCTCAACAACGTCGGCTGCGACAGTGCTTACACACTGACGGCTGCGCAGCTTGCCGCCAGCGCGGCAGCCCCCTTGCAGACCTGCACCGTAGACCTCACCCGCAAGTACGGCGTGATCCAGCCGGAAATCGAGCGCTGGGGCGTCTCTGCCCGCGTCACGGCGGCCCTCAGCGACAGCATCGAAGGCTATGCCGAATTCAACTTCCTGCAGAGCAAATCGGCCTACACAGGCCTGCCCGAAGCGATCTCGCGCAATGCTAACGCTGGTATCCTGTTCCCAGGCTTCTCAACGTCGAACAATGCAGCCAGCCGCGCGCCCGGTTCGTTCGCGCTGACCCTGCCGGTCTATGTCTGCGCCAACGGTGTGGGCGACGCTAGCGGCCTCAACACGGGCTGCAACGCCACCAACGGCACGCTCAACCCGAACAACCCGTTCGCCGGTGCCGGACAGCTTGCCCGCATCCAGGGCCGTCTGTTCGACCAGCCCACCTACAATGAAACCCGCAACCGGGCCTATCGCGGTGCGATCGGCATCAAGGGCGACCTGACCGACAACATCAACTTCGACTTCGGCGCGACGGCGATGCACGACGACCTGCGTCGTACGCAGAAGGGCTATGTCTACATAGCCAACCTGCTGACGGCCATCGCGCGTGGCACGTACAACTTCGTTGACCCGACGCAGAACACGCAGGAGCAGAATGACTTCCTGCGTCCAACCCAGATCCTGAACGCCACCTCCGATCAGGTCCAGTTCCAGGGCACGCTCGGTGCGGATCTGTTCGAACTTCCGGGCGGCAAGTTGCAGGTCGCAGTGGGCGCAGGCGCCCGTTACGAAGCGGTCGACGCGCCTTCGGGTAACCCTGACTACTTCGGCCCGACGCAGCGCTACTTCACCCTGAACGCTTTCGGCACCAAGGGCAGCCGCTGGGTCTATTCGGGCTTTGCCGAAATCAACGCGCCGGTTCTCGACAAGGTCGAAATCAACCTCGCCGGTCGTTACGACAAGTACTCGAGCGGTCAGAACGCATTCAGCCCCAAGGCCGGCATCAAGTTCAAGCCGGTCGACGAACTGCTGATCCGCGGCCCGTGGTCGAAGGGCTTCCGCATCCCTTCGTTCGGTGAGGCCAACGCCCTTCCGACCACGGGCTTCGTGACCAACAGCGCAGGCATCTTCAACGATGCCTATCTCAGCCAGTATGGCTGCACGGTTGCCACGTTCAGCGACTGCCCGACCTACCTTCGCTCCGCTTCCTACGGCCAGACCACGCTGGCCTCGCCGGACCTGAAGCCGGAGCGGTCGCGCAGCTTCACCGCTGGGTTCGTGTTCGAACCTGTCCGCAACTTCACGCTGTCGGTCGACTACTACAACATCAAGAAGACCGGCGTGATCACGCAGCCTTCGAACGCGCCCGCGCTCGAGGCTTACTACACCGGCCAGCCGATCCCGGCGGGCTACACCGTGATCGCCGATGCAGTCAGCCCCGACTTCCCGAATGCGACGCCACGCCTCGCCTTCATCCAGTCGCAGCTGATCAACGCGAACACGCAGACCGTCTCAGGCCTCGATTTCCAGATCGACGGCCGGATCAACCTGACCGACAATATCCGCTTCACCAGCCATCTCGAGGCAAGCTACATCATCAAGCTGGAATCGGACCTGACCAACAGCGGCGGTGGCTTGGAGCGCTATGACGGTACGCTGGGCAACTTCAACCTGACCGCAGGTTCGGGTACGCCGAAGTGGCACGGCTACTGGCTGAATGGCCTGCAGTTCGATGACAACCTGGAGATCAACACCACAGTCAACTACTTTGGTGGCTACAACCTCTCGGCGATGGATCAGGGCGATCTCTACAAGGACTGCGGCCAGAACCCGGGCTACAGTCCGACCGGCTGCGACATTCCGCGCTACATCACATTCGACCTGCAGACGCGCTTCAAGGTCAACGACCGCTTCACGCTGTCGCTCACCGCGCTGAACCTGTTCGACAACATGCCGCCAGTGGATGTCGTGACCTACGGCGCGCACCTCTACAATCCGATCCAGGGCGGCCAGGGCATTCTGGGCCGTTACTTCAAGGTTGGTTTCCAGGCTGATTTCTAAAGGTCTGGTGCCACGTGTCCGACTTGGGGGCAGCATCGCAAGATGCTGCCCCTTTTTTTGCTCCCGAAGGGCACGCGCAAGAACGCCCCCGCTTTCGCGGAGGCGTTTTCGAAGTCGGCGCTAATGGAATTAGAGGCGCAGGCCTGCGGTTTCGTCGAGGCCGGCCATCAGGTTCAGCGATTGCACTGCCGCGCCACTGGCGCCCTTGCCCAAGTTGTCCAGTACGGCAACCAAGCGGGCCTGTTCGCCGTCGGCGCTGCCCATGACGTGAAGCGCAAGTCCGTCCCACGGCTCCATTGCGGCGCGCAGCAGCATTTCGCCGTCGGCAGGAAGCTCCTGCGCCACGGTAACAACCGCCGAGCCATCATAGAACTGCGTCAGGGCAGCGCGCAGAAGCTCTGCCGGGACGTTGCCGGGCATGACGCCAAGAGGCAGCGGGATTTCGACGACCATGCCGCGATGGGCATTGACCACGGCCGGGCTGAACAGCGGGGCGATGGCCGTGCCGGTGTAGCGCTGCATTTCGGGGATGTGCTTGTGGCCGAAGGTCAGTCCATAGCCGCGCCAGGCGATGTCGGTGTCCTGCTCGAACCGGCCGATCAGCGCCTTGCCGCCGCCGGAGTAACCCGTGACCGCGTTGCAGCTGTAGGGCCATGCGGCGGGCAGGAGGCCATTGTGGACGAGCGGCGCCAGCAGGCCGATGAAGCCGGTCGGATAGCAGCCAGGGTTCGACACGCGCTTGGCTTCCGCAACCGTCTCGCGCCCGACGATCTCGGGAAAACCGTAGGTCCAGCCCTCGGCCACGCGGTGTGCGGTCGAAGCGTCGATCACCTTGGTGCGATCATTGCGGATCATCGCCACGGCATCGCGCGCAGCGTCATCGGGCAGGCACAGGATCACCACGTCGGCATCATTGATCGCCTCGGCGCGCGCGGCATCGTCCTTGCGGCGCGCATCATCGAGCGCAATCAGGGTGAATTCGCTGCGGCCCGCAAGCCGCTCGGCGATTTCGAGGCCAGTGGTGCCGGCGGCCCCGTCGATGAAGACTGACGTGGTCATGCGGAAGCCTCCAACTGGCTCATCTCGACATAGCCGACGAGCAGATCGGATCGGGCCTGCCCCCAGGCCCAGCCGCCTGCCATGTCGAGAACGTCGAACACTTCGCCGGCCGCCAGCGCGCGCAGTTCCGCCGCATCCTGCTTGCCCGCCGCGCGAAGCACCGTTTCGGCCTTCACGCCATGCGCCATCGGCACCGCATAGTGCGGCACGAAGTATTTTCCGGCGAGACCGATATGCGCAAGATCGCCGCGCACGGGCAGGTGCGGCTTGTCCGAACGATCAGCCGCTCGCGAAAGCTGGAGCTGGCCGGTGGGCAGTTCGGTGGAAAGAGGCATGGCTTCGACGGTCAATTCACGGTGTCCCCGCAGCAGGAAAGCCGGGCGATTAGCGGCGCCCGCGTCATCAGGCAAGCTATGGTGCACTTGTCCGCCCCTCAGCCGTAGCGTGCCTTGAGCAGGCCCCACGCCGCACGCAGGCCCAGGGCATCGCCACCCTTGGGTCGGCCGGGCTTTCCAACAGGGCGCCAGGCGAAAGTATCGAAGTGCACCCAGTCGATCCCCTCGCCGACAAACCGGTCAAGAAACAGCGCGGCAACACTGGCGCCGGCAAATCCGTTGGCCGGCGAATTCTGCAGGTCGGCGACGTCGGACTTGAGGTACTCGCGGTAGCCTTCGTGCAGGGGGAGTTGCCAGCAGGGGTCGTCGAGTTGCCGTCCTGCCTCGAGGAGTTGGGTGGCAGTTGGAGATTGCCGCGCGAACATCGCCGGGAGGTCCGGCCCCAGCGCAACGCGTGCCGCGCCGGTCAATGTGGCGAAGTCTATGACGAGTTCCGGCTTCATTTCCGTCGCGCGGGTCAGCGCGTCGCCCAGTACCAGCCGCCCCTCGGCGTCGGTGTTGGTGATCTCGACCGAGAGCCCGGCACGCGACCGGAGGATGTCGCCCGGCCGGAACGCGTTGCCGGAGATCGCGTTTTCAACCGCAGGAACAAGCACGTGCAGCCGGACCTTCAAGCCCATCGTCATGATCAGACCGGCCAGCGCCAGCGCATGCGCCGCCCCGCCCATGTCCTTCTTCATCAGCGCCATCCCCGAGGAAGGCTTGATATCGAGCCCGCCCGAATCGAAGCACACGCCTTTCCCCACGATCGCAACGCGCGGGTGCTTTGCATCGCCCCACGTCATCTCGATCAGGCGCGGGGCGTGGCTGCGCGCGGCGGCACGGCCGACGGCGTGGACCATCGGGTAGTCATGCTCGAGCGCATCGCCCGAGACGACGTGAACCTCCGCGTGATGACACTTGGCGAGCGCGCGCGCCTCGGCTTCAAGCTGAAGCGGCCCCATGTCCTCGGCGGGGGTATTGACGAGATCGCGGACCATGAGGACGGCAGTTGCCTCAGCGATCGCAGGTTCGATCAGCGCCACGTCCTTAGTCAGCAGGATGCGCGGTTCGGCGTCCTTGGCGTCCTTGCGGTAGCGGTCGAAGCGGTACTGGCCGGTGATCCAGCCGTGAAGCGCCTTCCCGGGCTCCCCGCCTGCGCGGCGATAGGTGCCGCCGGGGAGCACGTCGGCAAGCTTGGCCATGCACCACGACGACAGGTCATTGACATTGGCAACGCCCGCCACGGCGAACCAGCTATCGCCATCGGGGACGATAGCGTGTTCGTAGCCGCCGCCTTCGAACTTCTGCGCGGAAAGGGCCGCGCGCTGGCCTGCGTTAAGCCCCTTGAGGAAGTCGGCAAGGGTAGCCTTGTCGACGAGGTGGAGCGCCGTTGCCTGTTGGCCGCGATCGGGCTGGATCAGTGCTTGTCTGTCGGTCATCTTGGCCAAGGTCATGCCGCATGGCGCGGCGCGTTGCGAGAGGAATTTGCCTGATGCGAGTGCTGTTGCTGACCCCGCTGGCGCTGCTGGCCGCCTGTTCGGCAGAGAAAGCCCCTGCCCCGGCGCCGAGCACTGAGGCGGCCGTCGCCGCGCCGATGCCGCCGCAGCCGCATGCACAGACGCCAGTTACCGCGCGCGAGGTGCACGAGGAGAACGACCTCTATGTGTTCGACTACTCCTATCCGGCGAGCGCGGGGGCGGTCCCGGCCCTGAAGGCCTTGCTGGACGGCAAACTCGACGAAGCGCGCACGCGACTGAAGGCCGAGGCGCAGGAGGGGCGCAAGGCGGCGACCGAAGGCGGCTTCCCGTTCCGCCCCTACAGCCACAGCGTGAAGTGGGAAGTGGTGACGGACCTGCCGGCGTGGCTGAGCATGTCGACCCTGGTGGGCTTCGATTCAGGCGGAGCGCACCCGAACTATGTGTTCGAAGCACTGCTGTGGGACCGGATTGCAGCCAAGCCGCGAGCGGCGGTGGAGCTGTTCACTTCCAAGGCAGCGCTGGCCGCTGCCCTGCGCGAGCCGTTCTGCAAGGACCTTGATCGCCAGCGTGCGAAGAAGCGCGGGGGACAGGATGGGGGCTTGCCCGAGTTCGACGAGTGCATTGATCCGACCGAACAGGCGGTGATCCTCGGCTCGTCCAACGGCAAGGCGTTCAACCGCATCGGCATTCTGATCGCGCCCTACGCGGCAGGTCCCTATGCCGAAGGGGATTACGAGGTCACGTTGCCGGTGACGCAGAAGGTGCTTGATGCGGTTCGGCCCGAATTCAAGGCCGCCTTCGTCGCGGGATGAAATGGCCTCTGCGAGCACCTCGCAATTTGCCGGCATTGTCGCTACATGGGTGGCATGACCGAATATCTGACTGTTGAAGACCACGACGTCCTGCTGCGCGACGGCACGATCAAGCTTCATGGGCCTGCGGGCTTCGAAGGGATGCGCAAGGCTGGCCGCCTCGCCGCCGAGATCCTCGATGCACTGGCCCCGCTGGTCGTGCCCGGCGTGCGGACCGACCATCTTGACGACGTGGTCCGGCAGATGACTCTGGATGGCGGCGCCGTCCCGGCAACGCTGGGCTATCGCGGCTATACCCATTCGTGCTGCATTTCGATCAACCACGTCGTCTGCCACGGCATTCCTTCGGAAAAGACGCTCAAGGACGGGGACATCGTCAACATCGACGTCACTCCGCTGCTCGATGGCTGGCACGGCGACACGAGCAGAATGTACCTCGTCGGCGACGTGCCGTTGAAGGCAAAGCGCCTGGTCGACGTGACTTATGAGTGCCTGATGATCGGGATCGAGCAGGCCAAGCCGGGTGCGCGGCTCGGCGACATTGGCGCGGCGATCCAGGCCCATGCCGAAAAGCAGCGCTATGGCGTGGTGCGCGAGTTTTGCGGCCATGGTCTGGGCCGCCTGTTCCACGATGCGCCCGAAGTGGTCCACGCCGCGCGCGCCGGAACCGGGCCGGAACTCAAGCCGGGCATGTTCTTCACGATCGAACCGATGATCAACCTCGGCAAACCCGGTGTGAAGATCCTCGACGATGGCTGGACGGCCGTCACGCGCGACCGCTCGCTCTCGGCGCAGTTCGAACATTCGATCGGCATCACCGAGGATGGTTGCGAGATCTTCACCGCAAGTCCGAAGGCTCTGGACAAGCCGCCCTACGCAGCGTGATCATATCAGGTCTGCCTAAAAATAAGGCAGCGCATGCGCAAAATTTGTGCATGATTTGAACAAGCTCACGCAATCTTGCGCATGGAAGCCTTGCGCATTCGATTCAAATCTTGCCGAGCCCCTGATTTTACGGCTTTCGCGTTGCAGCGCGATGGCCTAGTGCTTGCCCTCAGCGCGTGGCACGATTCTTGTAACGTCGTTGCCACACACGGGATAAATTGCCGAAACGCCGCCCTTGGCGCTTCGGCCCGCGTTGCAGGGGTCTGAACGACGTGAAAAAGGTCGAAGCGATCATCAAGCCCTTCAAGCTCGATGAAGTGAAGGAAGCGCTGCACGAAATCGGCGTATCGGGCATCACGGTGACCGAAGCCAAGGGCTTTGGCCGCCAGAAGGGCCATACCGAACTCTATCGCGGTGCCGAATACGTCGTCGATTTCCTGCCCAAGGTGAAGCTCGAGGTCGTCGTGGGCGACGCACTGGTTGACCGCGTGGTCGAAGCGATCGCCGCCGCAGCGCAGACCGGCCGCATCGGCGATGGCAAGATCTTCGTGATCCCGATCGAGAGCGCCCTGCGCATCCGCACCGGTGAGCGCAACGACGACGCTATCTGATTACAACACCAGAACAAGTTTGATGCCGCGACGGGCCTGACCCGCCGGGCAGCATAGCGGGGGTGGGCCTGTGGACGGGCAAGCCTCCAGACGACAACCACCCCAGATACCCTCCGGAGCTCTCCACCGGAGGCAATGAAGAAGAAGGACCAGCGATGGCAACTGCAAAGGACATCCTCGCCCGCATCAAGGACGAGGAAATCGAATGGGTCGACCTGCGCTTCACTGACCCGAAGGGCAAGTGGCAGCACCTGACCATGGTCTCGACCGTTCTCGGCGAAGACGAACTGGAAGACGGCCTGATGTTCGACGGTTCGTCGATCGAAGGCTGGAAGGCCATCAACGAATCGGACATGATCCTCAAGCCCGACCTCGACTCGGTCTATGTCGATCCGTTCTCGGCCTCGCCGATGCTGATCATCTGCTGCGACATCGTTGAACCGTCGACCGGCGAACTCTACGCCCGCGACCCGCGTTCGACCGCCAAGCGCGCAGAAGCCTTCGTCAAGTCGGCCGGTTTCGGCGACACCGTCTATGTCGGCCCGGAAGCCGAGTTCTTCCTGTTCGACGACGTCAAGTTCTATGACGGCTACGACGGCAACGGCTTCAAGATCGACGACATCGAACTGCCGACCAACTCGGCCAAGGACTACGAAGGCGGCAACCTCGGCCACCGTCCGCGCGCCAAGGGCGGCTACTTCCCGGTCGCTCCGGTCGACAGCTGCGTCGACATCCGCGGCGAGATGGTCCGCACGATGATCGAAATGGGCCTGCCCTGCGACAAGCACCACCACGAAGTGGCCTCGGCGCAGCACGAACTCGGCCTGACCTTCGGCACGCTGGTGCAGACGGCTGACCGCATGCAGGTCTACAAGTACGTCGTGCAGCAGGTTGCCCATGCCTATGGCAAGACCGCCACGTTCATGCCGAAGCCAATCAAGACCGACAACGGTTCGGGCATGCACACCCACATTTCGATCTGGGACGGCGGCAAGCCGCTGTTCGCAGGCAACGGCTATGCCGGCCTGTCGGAAATGTGCCTGTACTTCATCGGCGGCGTGATCAAGCACGCCAAGGCGCTGAACGCCTTCACCAACCCGACCACCAACAGCTACAAGCGCCTGGTGCCGGGCTATGAAGCCCCCGTGCTGCTGGCCTACTCGGCCCGCAACCGTTCGGCCTCGTGCCGCATCCCCTATGGCGCTGGCGCCAAGGCGAAGCGCGTCGAGTTCCGCTTCCCCGACGCGATGGCCAACCCCTACCTGTGCTATGCGTCGCTGCTGATGGCTGGCCTCGACGGGATCAAGAACAAGATCCACCCGGGCGAAGCCATGGACAAGAACCTGTACGACCTGCCGCCGGCAGAACTCGCCCAGGTTCCGACCGTTTGCGGCAGCTTGCGTGAAGCGCTGGAAAGCCTCGAAGCCGACCACGACTTCCTGCTTCAGGGTGGCGTGTTCACCAAGGACCAGATCGAAGCCTACATCGAACTGAAGTGGCCGGAAGTGATGCGCTGGGAAACCACGCCGTCGGCCGTCGAATTCGACATGTACTACTCGCTCTGATTTTTCGGATCAGCGAGAAGCCGAAAAGGGGCGTCCGGGAAACCGGGCGCCCTTTTGGTTTTGATGGCCGCCTGCAGCGGGAAACGCCCGAGATTGTGATTTTATCCACAGGCGCCGGAGGTTTTGCGACGAAGCGAGACGAGCTGTGATTGCCGCAGGATGAACGGAGGGCGCCAAGACTCCTCGAATCCCCCGAAATCCTTAGTGATGCTGCCCATGATAAAGAACGCGGTCGCAGCATTCCTGGCATTCTTCGCAGTCGTCGCCCTGCCGACCGCTGCCCAGGCCCGCCTTCAGTGCGTGACCTACGCCCGCCAGATTTCGGACGTCCAGATCAGCGGCAACGCCCGTGACTGGTGGAACAACGCCGCAGGCACCTACGAACGCGGCCAGCAGCCGAAGGCAGGCGCCGTCCTCGCCTTCAACGGTACGCGCGCGATGCCCTATGGCCACGTCGCCGTCGTCCGCAAGGTGGTTGACGATCGCCACATCCTGATCGACCACGCCAACTGGTCGGGCCCGGGCATGGTCGAAAAGGGCGTGATGGCGGTTGACGTTTCCGCCGCAGGTGACTGGAGCGAAGTGCGCGTGTGGTACGCGCCGACCAAGTCGGTCGGCCTGCGTGCCAGCCCGGCCCACGGCTTCATCTATCCCCGCACCATGACGGCGGACGCTTCGGGCGCCACTTCGGCCAAGGGCTGAAGCCGCACTAGCCGCACCTTTGCCACCGACAAGGCGGCAATTGCATTTGCAAGTCACGCGGCGGGCCTGCACTCTTCCCTGAAAGGAGAGCTGCCCATGCCGTTCCGCCATACCATTATCGCCTCGGCACTTTGCCTCATCGCGACGCCAGCAGCAGCTGCCGATCCGATGACCGACGCGCAGGTAGAGGAGCTTTCCGCGGCGATTTTCAACGACATCATCGCCGGCAAGCCCGCGGTGGCGATCGACAAGGCCGACCAGCTGATTGCTGCGTTCAACGTCCGCCAGGCAAAGCGCGCACTCGCCTGTGCAGAATCGCACGAGCAGGCCGAAGCGCTGGCGAAGAAGAACGATGCCGAAGTGACGATGGAGCTGACGATCGTCGGCCCGGCATGGTGCGACGGATACTTCTACAAGGGCTATGCGCTGATCGATCTTGGCCGTGGTCGCGAAGCGCTGCCGTGGCTGCAACTGGCGCATGACCGAGCCCCGCTCAACGCGCACTACACCAACGAACTGGCGGAATGGTTCAAGGCGCAACGCGATTGGCAGCGTTCGTTCGGACTGTTCGAAGAAGCGCTGAAGTCAGCCGACACCGCACCGGAGGGCCAGCGCGCGCTATACAAGGCGCGGGCACTGCGTGGCATGGGCTTCAACAAGATCGAGATGGGCCAGCTCGACGATGCCGAAAGGCTGTTCAACGAGTCTCTGACCTACCAGCCCGACAGCCCGGCGGCAGCCAACGAGCTCAAGTACATCAAGCAGATGCGCGGCGAGCCCAATACCTGATCAGGCAGTACGGCGGTTTTCCATTGCTGCTGGCTCCAGCAGGGCGCGCGCTTCCTCCAGCGGCATGGCCTGCCAGAACAGGTGGCCCTGGATCATCTGGCAGCCGGCAGCCTGAACCAGCGCGCGCTGCATCGGCGTTTCGACGCCTTCGGCCACGACTTTCATGCGCAAGGTGTGCCCCAGAGAAACGATCGCGCGCAGGATCGAGTGCGCATCAAGATCGGCTTCGATGTTCTGCACGAACGAACGATCGATCTTGATCCGGTCAAACTGGAACGAGCGGAGGTAACTGAGCGACGAGTAGCCGATCCCGAAGTCATCGAGGGCGATGCGGAAACCGCGATACTTCAACCCTTTAAGCACGTCGACCACATGCTCGCTGCGATCCAGCATGACCCCTTCGGTGACTTCGAGCACGAACCGACGCGGATCGGCCCCGGTTTCGCGGACCAGTCGGTCGATCTCCGGCAGGAAATCGCTCGCCATGATCTGCAGCGGAGACAAGTTCACCGAGATGTCGCAATCCGGCCAGTCGCGGCAATCCTCGAAGACCCGGCGCAGGACCCATTGCCCCAGCGGCATCATCAGACCCGCCTGCTCGGCAATCGGCACGAACAGTCCCGGACGGATCGGTCCGCGCTCGGGATGCGACCAGCGCAGCAGCGCTTCGAAGCCCTCCACTGCACCATCCGTGGCGTTCACGATCGGTTGATAGGCCAGCGCCAGTTCATCGCGATTGATCGCGCGACGCAGTTCCATCTCCATGTCGCGCCGCAGCTTGACCGAAGCATCCATGTCGCGCGTGAACCTGCGGTAGCGCGCCCGGCCCCGCTGCTTTGCCCGATAGAGCGCGATGTCGGCACGCCGCAGCAGCTCGCCGGGATCCTCGCTCTGCTCCGGCCCCCAGCTTATCCCGCAAGACAGGCTGACTTCGAGATTGTTGCCCGAAATCACGAACGGTTCGAGGGCCAGCGCCATCAATTGCCGCCCGAGCATGTCAGCTGCGGCGCGCCCGCCCGTGGAGCGCCGCAACAACACGAATTCGTCGCCCCCGAAGCGGGACAGGAAATCGCCCGGTGGAAGCGAACGGCGCAAGCGCAGGGCCACCTGCCGCACCAGCTCATCGCCGACATGGTGGCCAAGCGTATCATTCACGACCTTGAAGCGGTCGATATCCAGATAGGCGATGAAAACGTCGCCCAGTTCCGGCCGCTCGATACAGGCCGACAGTTCCTGTCGCAGCCGCTGCATGAAATGGGCGCGATTCGGCAGTCCCGACATCGCATCGTGCAAGGCGTTGTGCTGCGCCTGCGCTTCACTGGCAATGAGTTCGCTGGTCGTCCGCCGCATCCGGCGCACGATGATCGCGCCGCCGGCCACGACACCCATGAAGAACAGGATATAGACTGCAAGCAGCGGAGCCGTCTGGCGCAGGATCGCCGGACCCGGGGGCTTTGCGATCCACGAAAACCATCCGATGCGCTCGCCCTCCAGGTTCGTGACCTCGAGCGAGTTACGCTTGGCGTCCTCATCCGGCGTCTGGTCGAACCGGACATCGTCGAGCAACAGCGCTGACTGGAGATCGGCAATCATGCGCGCATCGACCTGGCGCACTAGGACAATGTAATCCGGGGGACCCTTGAGCAACGAGGCCGTCACGTCCGGCACTATCGAGGCCGCCGCTATAAGTGCGGGCTGCTTGTCAAAATTGTCCATCGAAGCTGCGGCGCGGCCGATCGGCAGGCCCTTGTCAGTGTACGGCCAGCGTACATCGCCCAACTGCCGCCATTCGCCAACTTTCTCTGATCCCGGATCGTCCTTCAGGGATTGTCCGATCAAGCCTGCAACCTTTGACCCGATCTGTTGGTAGCGGCAGTCTTGCGTGATCTTGCCGGCCTTCCAGCAGCGCACCAGCGTGCCGTCGAACCTGACATGGTAAATCCGGTCGATGCGATGGCTGCCCCAGAAGTAGCCCGCCAGGTAGTTGCGCGCCCAAGCCTCGGCGTCGGGCGAGTTGAGCTTTACAACGGCCTCGTCCCACATGATCTGAAGCCGATCGGCTTCCATGATCTGGCGCTCGCTCCGCTCGATAAAGCGATGGACCAGCCGCTGCTCTTCCTGACGGGTGAAAACATCGGCAATGTTGGTCGAATTGACGAAAGCCGCAACCAGCGCGGTTGTCAGCGCGACAAGCGCGAGAAAGGTGCCCACGACGATCCATACGGCGCCGCGTGCCCCGGTGTGGCGATGCCGCGGCGCGGCGCGACTGAGGGTAGGTCCCGTCCCCATCCGACCTTCTCTAGAGGCCGCTTCCGAAGAAATCGTTATCAATCCGGAAGTTCGTTCTCGTAGACGCCATCGGAAGCGCTATTCGGAACCCGGCGCGAATTGGCGGGTTGGGATATCAGGCGGGCGCGGGCGGGAGGAACGCAGCGGAGATCGTCACATGCTTCTCACCCTTGCCTTGATTCTCTTTGTCCTTTGGGCGCTTGGCGTGTTCGCCTTCAAGGTTACCGCAGCCTTCATTCATGTCGTCCTGGTCATCGCCATCCTGATCGGGCTGGTCCACCTCTTTCGCGGGCGCAGGATTTGACGCGGCAATATGACATGATCCGGCAGGCCTGACCGGTTGCGGAATGCAACGCACGCACCTACTTTTCCGAAGGCAAAGGGCCGGACGATCGGTTCGGCCCGCTCACTTCGGGAGAGACGGCGATGCGCGAGAGGCTGCAGCACTACATCGATGGCAAATGGGTCGACAGCGAAGGTGGCACGCGCCACGAAGTTATCAACCCGGCAACCGAAGAGCCGATTTGCGCAATCACGCTCGGGACGCAGGCCGATGTCGACAAGGCAGTGGCCGCTGCACAGCGTGCGTTCAAGACTTTCAGCAAGACCACGCGTGAAGAGCGCCTTGCCCTGATGGATCGCATTGTCGCCGAGTTCAAGAAGCGCGCACCCGAGCTTGCCGTTGCAATGGCCGAGGAAATGGGCGCTCCGGTCAGCTTCGCCGGCACGGCACAGGTCGGCGCGGGAATCGGCGGATTTCTGGGCACGATGGCTGCGCTCAAGAACTTCAACTTCATGGAAGACAACGGCGCCTACAAGGTCGCTTACGAGCCGATCGGCGTTGTCGGCATGATTACCCCGTGGAACTGGCCGCTCAATCAGATCGCGCTGAAGGTTGCACCTGCGCTGGCGGCAGGCAACACGATGATTCTGAAGCCTTCCGAAGAGTGCCCCACCAATGCGGCCATCTTTGCCGAGATCCTTGACGCGGCAGGCGTTCCGCCCGGCGTCTTCAACCTCATTCAGGGCGATGGGCCGGGCGTAGGCACGGCAATCAGTTCGCACCCCGGTATCGACATGGTCAGCTTCACGGGTTCCACCCGCGCCGGCATTCTCGTCGCCAAGGCAGCCGCCGACACGGTCAAGCGCGTGCATCAGGAGCTTGGTGGCAAGTCGCCCAACCTCGTCCTGCCCGACGCCGATTTTGCCAAGTATCTCCCGTCGACCGCTTCGGGCCCGTTGGTCAACACCGGCCAGTCGTGCATCTCGCCGACCCGCATCCTTGTGCCCAAGGAGCGCGAGGCCGAAGCCGCAGCGTTCGTTTCGGCGATGTATTCCGCAACGCCAGTCGGCGATCCGCTGCAGGAAGGCCAGCACCTTGGCCCGGTGGTGAACAAGGCGCAGTTCGACAAGATCCGCGGGCTGATCCAGTCCGCCATCGACGAAGGCGCGAAGCTCGAGACCGGTGGGCCCGACCTGCCTGCGAACGTCAACCGTGGCTACTACATCAAGCCGACCGTGTTCTCCGGCGTCACGCCGGACATGCGCATCGCGCAGGAGGAGATCTTCGGCCCCGTTGCCACGATCATGACCTACGACGATCTCGAACAGGCCATCGAGATTGCCAATGACACCGCCTATGGCCTTTCGGCCTGCATCACCGGTGACCCGGCCAAGGCGGCGGAAGTGGCCCCTGCCCTGCGCGCCGGCATGGTCGCGATCAACAACTGGGGTCCGACGCCGGGCGCTCCGTTCGGCGGCTACAAGCAGTCGGGCAATGGCCGCGAAGGTGGCCTCTACGGCCTGAAGGACTTCATGGAAATGAAGGCGATCAGCGGTTTGCCGGCCTGATCCACCACAATAAACGAAAAACTGGAGGGGCTGCTCGCAAGAGTGGCCCCTTTCGCTTTGTGGGTTTCAGTAGTCCTTGCTGACCTTGAGGTTGAGGCTTTCGTCGCCAATCGTCGAAACCGTACCCAGCAGGGCAAGCCAGCGGGTTATCCGAAATTCGACAGATGTCGCGTTGTAGCCCGCGCCATCAGTCACGAGTTCGACGAAGAAGCGGCGTCCGATGTACTTGCCCACGGCAATACTGGTCCCCGATCCCACTGTCGGGTCGGCGCCGACTATGCGTAGACGGTCGAGGCCAATCGCGGCGCGCAGCTTGTTGATCGGGTCAAGCCCGCCACCGCCGCGCAAACTGGCCAGGGCCGAAGCCAGTTGCACAGCTTCGGGCGCGGAAATCTGCGAGATCGAGCTGCCGAACAGGATCCGGCTGAGCAGTTCCTCTTCCGGCAGCGAGGGCGTCGACGAGAATGCAATGATCGGCTTGTTGCCGGTGCCGGTGATCGAAATCTTGGCGTTGATATTGTTGGCATCGCCCTCGGCGACGATATCCAGTTGCGGGTCTACCGGGACTTCACCGGTAAAGCGGATGCGCCCGCGCGTCAGTTCAAAGCGCTTGCCGGCAAATTCATAGCCACCTCGCACCAGATCGGCGGTGCCGATGATCTGCGGCGCGGCGGTCGTGCCGCGCAGGCGAATATCGGCGCCCCACTCGCTTTCAAGACCAAGCCCGCGCACATCGATGCGATTGGCGCCCGATGCGTCGATCAGGAAGCGCCAGGGCGCTGCGGCAGCCCTGGCCGGGGCGGCATCGGCAGGGGCATTGATCTGGCGCGTGGCGATGACCGGCAGTTCCTGCACCGCGCTCGCCCGGCCCAGTGCCCAGCGCGCACTTTCGATCCGCACCCGGCCAGCAATGGTTCCGCCCACGCCATTGCTGACGATGCGCAAGGGCCCGGTGACGGTCGCTGCCATGTCATCACGCGAGATCAGTTGCGCGTTACGTGCAGAGAGCTTGAGATCGATCGTCGGGCCATGTTCGGACAGTTCCGCAAGCCCGATCGTGCCACTTCCGCTGACCCTGCCGCCATTGGTTGTTACGCCGGAGAAGCTCGCCAGTTGCAGGCGGGAATCGGTGAAGGTTCCTGCCAGGTCCACCTGTCGCAGATCGGTGCCGGTAAGCGTGCTCTGCACACGCAAGCCTTTCGAGGCGACCGCGCCCTGCAGTACCGGCGCGGTAATGGAACCCGAGATATCGGCCCGCACGCCCAATGGCCCGGTAAGATCGAATATCTCCACGCCCGACAGGCGCCAGAGCGATTCCGCTGGTCCGGAATAGCGCAGTTGCCCGGCAAGCCGTCCGCTCTCGAGCCGGTCCATGAAACCGCCGCCGCGCGGCAAACCATTGACCACGGCCTGCAGGCGACCGCGAATGTCATTGCCCTCGCGGATCACGGTTCGCATCTGCAAGGTTTCCGGATCGAGCTTGGCGACAAGCGCCAGATCGACGGGACGCGAGGTGAGGACCAGCCCCGAGCGCGACAGGCCCCGCACCATCAGCGCAGCACTGCCCGAAGGCGCGCCTTGCCCGTCATTGTTGTATTCAACGATGCCGGAAGCGACACCGCCAAGGCCAAGATCGGCCACGACGATGTCCGCCACTGAAAGCGGCATGCGCGAAAGCAGAAGACGCAATTGCGTCGGCCCGCCCAGAACGTGGCCTTCGGCAATCAGGATACCGCGCCCGAAGCCGATCTGGGTAGGGGAAAGACGCCAGCCGTCACCCTCACGCGTCAGGATCGCACGGCGCGGCATGCTGACTTGGCGCCCGGCGTATTCGCCCGAAACATAGGTCACGATCTGGTCGGGCGAGAAGGCAGCTGTGCCTTGCAGCGCGAACTGCGTACCTCTCCGGCCCGAGACCGAAGCGGTTACCGAACCACTCCCGTCCTGCAGATAGGCCGAAGCGGCAAGTTTGCCGATGAAGACCTTGCCCATGCCGATACCTTCGGCAAGCAGCGTGCCCTCGATGGTCGAATGCCCATCCTTGATCAGGCCGGTTGCGTCGATCTTGGCGTTACCGATGGACAAGGGCCGCGCCCCGCCGAACCGCGCATTGCGGGCGATGACGTTGGCATCGAAGCCTTGTCCGCCTTCACGCGGGCTGAGCAGCACCGTACCATTAAGTCCGCCGCCTGCCAGCGCGATCTGTCCGGCGACGCCGTCATTGCCAAGCGTGACACCGCCGGTCACGTCCGTCTGCCATACCCGGAACTGCTGGATGTCGATGCGGGTGCCCTGCCCAGGTGGCATGAACAGGCCCAGTGTCCCGGTGAACGGCCCCAGCGTGGAATCGCCTGCCGTCTCGATACTGAACCCGTCCGCAATGGGCGAGAGCGCCACGCGCACGTCTTTCAAACCAGCAGCGGGAAGCGGGCTCGCGAACACCAGCACGGCGTTCGGACCTTCGTTGGTCATCGCCGCCTGCACGGTGAACGCCCCGTAATCGGCATGACGGCCACTGCCGGCCAGCGATGCCGCGCCGCCCGGCAACACCTTGCCATCCAGCGCCATCTGCAGCTTGGCCGAACTTATCCGAGCCTTGCGGAACGTCACTGGAATGCGCTCACCCAGCGCAAGGCCGCCGGTGAAGCGCACGCCACCACCGGTGAGCGTCTGCAATGTCGCGTTGTCGATCCGCGTCATGCGCCCGGCGAGGTTTGCCTGCAGGGTCCACGGCACGCCATTGCCGATCTTGAACAGGATCTTGGCCGTGCCGTCGACTGCGCCAAGGTTCTGAATCGCGAATCCTCGAGCCACCACCGGCCCTGCCAGGGCATAGCCGCCGCGGGCCATGTCGCCGCTCAGCGCAAGGCGCGCGGCCAGGCCCTTCATCGTCAGCGCAAGATTGTCCGAAGTCAGGCGATTGCCGGCAAACACCAGATCACCATTGACGCGCGCGCCGGGGAAGCGCGGATCGATCATGGCATTGCCGGTGACGACCCGCTGCGCGCTGACATTCAACGGCAGTACAAACCGCTTGCCGTCCCATGTCGCCGTGCCGGACGAGCGCAGGCCCTGCGCATCGAGAGTGCCGAGCCGCAGCCGCTGCACCGCCACTTGATGTTCGATGGCAAGATCGGAGAACGCACCATCAAGCGTTGCGTCGATCGCCACCCCAGCAAGCTGCGGGGCAGAAACCAGCCGTTCGGGCCTGAGCACCAATGCCCTGACCTTCAGATCTTCAGCCTCGTTGTTCGCAAGATCAAGCTTGCCCTCGGCCCGGACCTTGAAGGCATCACCTGCGGCGCGCAGCGTGCCGTTAAAGGTCTTGTCGGCAAAGGTTCCGTCATACAGCAGCGAGAGCGTCTGCCCGACCGCTTGCCCCGCCGTGCCCTTGAGCATCTCGCCCGGCCAGACCTGGCCACCAAGGCTGTAGGCACCAGCGCGATTTGCGAGTTGAAACGCGGCCAACCGTTCCTCGCCAATGGTCGCGTAAGCCACGCCGTCCCAGCGCGTCCAACCGCCCTTGCCGCCAACACGCGCACGAATGTCGCTATCCGCGCCCAGCATCTTGGCCATCATGCCGTCGCGTGGCGCGTCGTAGGCAAGCTGGAGATCGAAATTGTTGCGATCAGGCTCGCTGTCGAGCCTGAACACCACGCGATCGCCCGCGACCGTGCCGTTGACGTCGACGATGGCGTGGCCCCCGCGGATATCCGCCTTGGCAACCACATCGACGCGGCGCTTCTGCCCTGCCATGGCCGGAGATACCGTGAGGTTGTCAATGACCAGTCTATCAACACGGATGTCGAAGTTCGGGAGAATCGGCGCGTCAGGATCTTCGCTGGGCCGCAGCCGGGGCGCCCGGCGCAGCACGCCGCGATGCAAGGCAAGCAACCGCACGTCGAGCCCGGTCTTCAGCCAGGCAAGCGGTCGCCAGTCCAGTTCAGCCTCGGGCACGGTCAGGAAAACGCCTTCCGGATCGCTCACCCTGATGTCGCGCAACTTTGCCGCACCATAGATCGACCCGTCGATCCGCCCGATCTCGATCCTGAGACCCGAACCGGGCGTGATGGCAGCTATGCGGTCGGCCAGCAGCCGGTGGCCGAGCGAGGAATCGAGAATGACCAAAGCAGCCAGCACCAGCGCGATGCCCGCCACGAACAGGATTGCCAGCCGCCGTGCCGCGCCACGCACGAAACGCGACCGGCGTGACCGTACCGGCTTTGCCGGCTCGGCTGCAGGCTGGTCTGGCAGAGGCACATCGTCCGCCATCAGAACGCCTGACCCAACGCGACATAGACGCCGATGCGGCTGTCGCCCTTCGACGGATTGAGCGGCGTTCCCAGATCGATGCGGATCGGGCCGAAGTTTGTTTCATAGCGCAGGCCGATACCCGCGCCCACCTTGATGTCCCGCAAGCGCGGCGTCGTCGTCGTGTCCACTGCACCGGCATCAACAAACGGCACCAGGCTTACCGCGCCGCCCAGCAGTCCGGTTTTCACGCGCGCTTCAAGCGAGAATTCGCTCAAGGCGCGGCCTCCGCTCGGTTCGCCCGCCGTGTCGCGCGGGCCGATGAGCTGGAAGCCATAACCTCGCACCGACCCACCGCCGCCGGCATAAAACCGGCGCGACGGCGCGATGTTGGTGATCTCGGTTCCAAGGATCGTGCCGAACCGCACGCGCCCTGCCACCACCAGCTTCTCGCCCACCGGTTGGTAATAGCTGGCATCGAGCTGCGCCTTGCCGTAGCTCGACTTCACGCCATTCTGCACCGAGATTTCCGGAGAGACGCGCAGGCCCACGCGGAAACCACGCGTCGGATCGAGCAGGTCGTCACTGCCGTCATAGGCTGCCCGCATCGGCAATGCGCCGATGAAATAGGTCTTGCGCGCCTGGCGGGCGAGGATCGCCGCAGCATCGCGTTCTCCCGTGGCAAGGATCTCGAGGCCTGCCGAGAACACCCACGGCTTCTGGAACAGCAGCGTCTGCTGCCGCTCAAGCCCGGCGGTAAACGAAACCGTCCGCGCCTCGAAAGCGCTGCTCGTCTGGTTGCGCGCATAGAGATCGGCATTGAGCACGAGATCGCGCGTCAGGAAATTGTTGCGGCGGAAGGTCAGGCCGGCAAGCTGCTCCTGCGTGCCTGCAACCCCGCGTACGCGCACCATGCCTTCGGGCGGGAAGAAGTTGCGGTGCTCCCAGCTGGCCTCGACACGGAAGCCCTCCCCGCTCGAATAACCGATCAGCCCGGCAATGGTCCTCAAAGGCGCAGGGGTGAGCGTTACATCGACGTCAACCGTTCCTGGCGTCTGTCCGTCAGGCTTTGCCACCTCACGAGCCTCGACCGTCAGCGAGGAAACCAGCCCGGTCGCCAGAATCGCCTGCCGAAGATCGTCGACTTCCGACCGTTTGAAGCGTTCACCCGGATCGAAGCGCGCGATCCGCTGCAGATGCTTGGCACTCAGGAAGCGATCGCGCGAGGAGTTGATCTTGCCGAACTGATAGACCCCGCCCGGCGTCACAGGCACCGTCAGATCGCCCTCGCGCCGTTCATGGTCGATCAGCAGGTCAGGGTCACCCAGCTTGGCGAAGGCATAGCCTGTCTCGCCGAGCGCCGTCTGCAACGAGAGGCGTTCGGCCACGATCCTGTCGCCGTTGATCGCGTCGCCGGGCTGGATCTTGAATGCCCCGCGCAGGGCCTCGTAATCGGGACCTGTCGACGAAAGCTCACCCAGCGCAATCTGGCCGACCTTGTATTGTGGCCCCGGTTGCACGTCGAAGCGCACGATCACCTTTTCGACATCGATCGGCCCTGCAGCTTCGCCCTCGGCGCGATCACCAAGTCCCCCGAGTGTCTGGTAAATCTGCGCATCGTAATAGCCGTAGACGCGCATGACCTCGGCCAGCGTCTCGCGATCGGTCCGGGCGCGCCGGACGATCTGGGCAAGGTTGTCCTCGTCGTCGTCGAAGGATTTGAGGCTCGACAAGCCGGCAAACCGGTCGACGATGTCGCCTGCATCGGCAATGGCGTCCGTGCCGCGCGGGAACGCGACCTCCACCTGCTTACCCACGCGCGATACATCGGCATCGGCCAGCCGGACGCTGGCGGGCGCGTCACCCTCTTCCTGCCCCGGCAGGGCGTCGACCGCCGCATCGGTGGACTGCTCGGCCACGTCGATATCGGGATCGGGCGTGAGAGGCTGAATATCGGGAATTTCACTCCCGTCCGGCCACGGAATGGTCATGCCGGGAAGGTCCGGCATGGCGGTATCGGTCTCGATCTGCTCGATCACGGTCGCAGGCGGCGCACCCGTGCGCGCGGCTTCGGTATCAAGCGCCCAGGCATCCGCATTGTCGAGCGCGGAATCGGGGATCAGCGCCTCAAGCTCCTGATCCGCATCGCGCGATTGGGCAAAACCCTGCACCGGCAGGGCCAGCAGCAGGACCGCCGCCAGGATGCGCGCCAGCGAAAGGTCAGGTGTGGGCGTAGCGCTCCTGCGCGCCATGAACCCCATCCTTGAGGCTGCCTTCGATGCCGCTTCGGGCAAGCTCGGCATCGGCCCCCTGCCGTGCAGCGACGGCGCGCTCGATGGCGCTGGCCTGTTCAGCAGGTTCGAACCGTTCCCAGCCATCGCGGCCCAGTTTCTCCATCGGGCGGAAGCGCACCTTGTATTGCATGCGCTCCGATCCTTCGACCCAGTAGCCGAGATAGACATACGGCAGGCCGACCTGGCCTGCTCGCTGGATATGGTCGAGGATGATGAAAGTGCCAAGCCCGGACCGCGTCTCGTGTTGTGGATCGTAGAAACTGTAAATCATCGAGAGGCCATCGCCCTGCTCGTCGGTCAGACAGGCCCCTACCAGTCTGCCCTGCGAACCGTCGGTGGTCGGCTCCCTGTATTCGATCACGTAACTCTTGACCGGGGTGTGTTCCACCATGTCCGCGAAGTCCATCTCGTCCATGGCTGCCATCCCCCGCCCGGGTGACGCACGGCGAGATAACGCTGCAACAGCTCGAACTGTTCCGGAGTTGACCAAGGTTTGCACACACTTACGACAAGATCGCGGTTGCGCTTCCAGATCCGCTTCTGCGTTGACGAGGCGGTGAACGAACCGGCCACCACCCGCACCGAGATGCACGCGGTGCATTCGACGCAGCTGGGACGGTAGGCAACGGTCTGGCTGCGACGGAAGCCGATGCGGCCCAGCGCATCGTTCAATTCATCCGCATTGGGACCTTTTAGCTCGGTGAACACCTTCCGTTCGCTTCGCCCCGGCAGGTACGGACACGGCGCGGGGCTGGTTACGAAAAAGCGCGGGAAACGGACGGGCGCGGTCACGGCGGGGCTGATGCTCCTGAGGCCGGACTATCCGGCGTGTCAGCAACAAACATGCCTCAGCCGGGCAAATCCTAAAAGCCCGTTAACTACCTTTTCCTGCACAAATCCGCGCCATTTCCCGACCGGAATGGCGATTTGACCAAGGCCGACAGCACGAGTCCCCGGTCAGGACAGTCCTCGCTGCAAAAGTTAACGCCGCCCGCCGCAGCTGCGCAAGGTCAGCCCAGTTCGACCTGCTCGAGATCGTAGCCCTTGGCACGCAGCCCTGCGACCAGCCTGTCGATCTGCTCGCGGTCCCGCGCCTCGCACTCGATCTCTGCCGTCAGCCCCTTGGCGGGCAGCGAGGTGAAGATGCGCTGGTGCCAGACTTCGAGGATGTTGACCTGATGCCGGTTGAACTCCTCGACCACCTTGAACAGCGCGCCCGGGCGATCCTGCAAGGTGATGCGCAGGCGGCCAAGTCGGCCGGACCGTGCCAGATCGCGCAGCAGCACGTTGGCCAGCAGGCGCGTATCGATATTGCCGCCGCACAGCACGATGCCGACCTTGCGCCCGGCAAACCGCTTCTTGTGCGTCATCACGGCGGCCAGTCCGGCTGCGCCGGCGCCTTCGACAACGGTCTTTTCGATCTGCAGCAGCACCGCAACGGCGCTTTCCAGCGCGGCTTCGCTGACCAGCACGACATCATCGACGATGCTTGCCAGAACCTTCGAGGTAAATTCGCCCGGCTCCTTCACCGCGATGCCTTCGGCCAGCGTATCGCCACCGCAAGGCAGATCGAGATGCTTGAGCTTGGCATACATCGACGGGAACAGTTGCGCCTGCACGCCGACCAGCCCGATGCCCGGCTTGATCCCGCGCGCGGCAGTGCCCATGCCCGAAAGCAGGCCGCCGCCGCCGATCGGAACCACCAGCGTTTCGATCTCCGGCGCGTCTTCCAGCATTTCCAGCGCGACGGTGCCCTGCCCGGCCGCGACACGCGGATCGTCGAACGGGTGAACGAAGGTCAGGCCCAGTTCGCCTTCCAGCTTGCGCGCATGCGCGTAGGCTTCATCGAAGGTTTCACCCTCGAGCACGACCTTGCCGCCCACGGATTCGGTCTGCATCACCTTAACCGTCGGCGTCGTGCGCGGCATGACGATGGTGACGGGCATTCCCAGACGCGTGCCATGATAGCTCAGGCCCTGGGCGTGGTTCCCGGCCGAAGCCGCGATCACCCCGCGCGAACGCTGCTCCTCGGTCAGCTGCAACAGCGCATTGAGCGCACCGCGCTCCTTGTATGCGGCCGTGAACTGCAGGTTCTCGAACTTGAGCCAGATGTCGGCCCCGGTGATGTTGCTGAGCGTCTTGCTGTAGAGCGTGGGCGTCCGCACTACCTGGCCCGAAATTCGCTCCGCCGCTGCACGAACATCGGCGAGGGTCAGCAGGGATGATCCCTGGGTTTCGGGCTTGAGCGCTACGTTTTCCATGGCCGCGCCCTAACGGAAAGCGGCCTCCAAGAAAACCTCAAGCTTTGGCGGAATCGGACCCCAACTCTGTCAGCCAGCGAAAACCGGCCACTGGAATCATGGCAACGAGGATCGCCGCGCTGTCTGCCACCCAGTCACGCCAGTCCGAGTCGCGGTGAAGGAAGGGGATCAACTGCACCACTTCGATGCCGGCCCCGACAACCGAAAGCCACACCGTGGCACGCAGCAGCGATGCCCTCGGCCAGCCCAGGCCAGCGAGCAGCGAGAGCGTGAAGAACGCCAGCATATGCGCGAACTTGTCGCCAAGATTATCGATCGGCAGGCTCGGCGGCTTGGGCAAGACTGCCATGACCAGCGCGAACACGAACGCTGGCCAGAAGGCAAGCCGGGCGACGCGGGAGAGGAGGTCGATCAGGCGCTGCATCGCCAACAGCTATGCTTTGCCCTCGCCCGGCAGGCAAGCAGCCACTCTCGCTCAGCCACTGGCACTCAGCATCTGGCACTCGGCAGCAAACCGGATATGAATGCGTATCATGAGCGACCAGACACCAGCATCGACCGGGGCAGCAACTGCCCCGCAAACGTTTCCTTCCTCGGCCTTGGCGTGATGGGCGGCGCGATGGCGCGGCATCTCGGCCAGGCGGGACACACCCTCACGATCTACAACCGCACCACCGCGCGTGCCGAAGCCTGGGCGGCGGCCAATCCTGGCATTTCCGTCCGCATTGCCACCAGCCCTGCCGAGGCTGCTGAAGGCGCCGATGCCGTCATCACTTGCGTCGGCAACGACGATGATCTTGCCGATGTCGTGCTCAGCCCGAACGGCGTGTTCTCGACCCTGAAGCGCGGTGCGCTCTACATCGATCACACCACTGTCTCGGCCCGCATCGCCCGTCAGATTGCGGTCGAGGGGCGCGACAAGGAGCTGCTCTGCGTCGATGCCCCCGTGACCGGCGGGCAATCGGGTGCCGAAGCGGGCACGCTTGCCATCATGTGCGGCGGCAGCGCCAAGGCGGTCGATGCCGCGCGGCCCATCCTTGCAGCTTATGCCAAGCGCGTCGTCCATGTCGGCAAGTCGGGTGCCGGGCAGACCGCCAAGATGGCCAACCAGATGTGCATCGCGGGCACGCTTGCCGGCCTGTCCGAAGCGATCCGCTTTGCCCAGATCGCCCATCTCGATCTCGACAAGGTGTTCGAGGCGATCTCCGGCGGCGCTGCGCAGTCGTGGCAGATGGACAACCGTTTCCACACCATGGCCAAGGACGAATTCGACTTCGGCTTCGCGGTTGATTGGATGCGCAAGGATCTCGGCCTTGCCATGGACGAGGCGCGGAACCTTGGCGCCAGCGTGCCGGTCACGGCGCTGGTCGACCAGTTCTACGTCGACGTGCAGGCCATGGGCCATGGGCGTGAAGATACCTCGGCGCTGATCCGTCGCCTCCCGCGCCGGGCCAAGAGAGCATGAAGCGCCTCACGCTCGCCGCTCTTCTTCTTGCCACAGCTCCATCCGCCTATGCCGACACCCTGATCGACAACGTGCGCGGCACCACCATTGGCGCCGATGGCAAGCCGGAGCAATTCACCGGCCTCCTGTTCGACAGCACAGGCATCGTCACGCGGGTGATCCACGCCGGGGACAAGAAGCCCAAGCCGCGCAAGGAATACCAGTACCACATCGACGGCAAGGGCAGGGTCATGCTTCCGGGCATGATCGATGCGCACGTCCACGTGATGGAAATCGGCTTTGCTGCATTGAGCCTCGACCTTTCCGACACCACCTCGCTTGCCGACGCTCTCAACCGGATTGCCAAGTTCAGCGCCGAACACCCCGATCGGCCGTGGATCATCGGACGTGGCTGGAATCAGGAAAAGTGGCAGCTTGGCCGTTTCCCCACCGCTGCCGAACTTGACGCGGTTACTGGCGGCAGGCCGGTCTGGCTGCAGCGCGTGGATGGTCACGCTGGCTGGGCCAACAGTGCGGCGCTCAAGGCTGCAGGTGTCACGGCTGCAACCAGCGACCCGGCAGGCGGCAGCATCGATCGTGCCCCCGATGGTGCCCCGCGCGGCGTGCTTGTTGATGCCGCGATGGAGCTGATCGAGGCAAAGGTCCCCGCACCGCGCCCCGAAGACCGCGATCTGGCGTTCGCCAATGCCCAGCAGATCCTGTTCAAGCGCGGCGTCACCGCCGTTGCCGACATGGGCACCGGGATCGAGGACTGGCAGGCCTACCGCCGCGCGGGCGATGCCAACAAGCTCTATGTCAGGATCATGGCCTATGCCCGCGGACCTGAGCAGATGGTTCTGATCGGCGGCCCCGGCCCTCACCGTGGCTCTATCAGGACCGCCTGCGCCTCAACGGCGTGAAGCTCTATGTCGACGGCGCGCTCGGGTCGCGCGGCGCCTGGCTCAAGGCGCCCTATGCCGATGCACCCGCCACGCGTGGTCTCCCGCAACTGAACCAGACCCAGCTCGGCAACCTGATGAGCCGTGCGGCGATGGACAACTTCCAGGTTGCGATCCACGCCATCGGTGATCAGGCCAACGCCACTGTCATCGGCGCAATCGCCGACCTTTCCGAAACCTACAAGGGCGACCGGCGCTGGCGCATCGAACATGCCCAGATCGTCGATCCGAAGGACATCGCCCGTTTCGCGGCGAGCGGCGCCATCGCCTCGATGCAACCGACCCACCAGACGTCCGACCGCGTGATGGCGCAAGTGCGGCTCGGCCCTGATCGCCTGGCCGGCGCCTATCCGTGGAAGTCGCTCAAGGCCGCCGGCGTGCGCCTTGCCTTCGGGTCTGACGCTCCGGTCGAACTGGCGGACCCGTGGGCCGGGCTTGCCGCAGCCGTCAGCCGTCAAGGGGTGGACGATCAACCCCCGGGTGGCTGGCAGCCACAGGAGCGCGTGACGCCTGCCGAAGCACTGGCGGCCTACACCGCCGACGCGGCCTATGCAGGATTTGCCGAGAGAAAGTTCGGCCGCCTTGCGCCCGGACTTCGCGCGGACTTCGTGCTGGTCGATACCGATCCGCTCACCGCAAATCCTGCACAGCTCAGGGCGACGAAAGTCATGGAAACGTGGATCGGCGGGGGCATGGTGTGGTCTGCCGAAAAAGGGCTGGAAACCGAAACGCCTTCAAATCGTTAGGGTGGCGACGCGGAAGGCTTGGGGGCGCTCTTTCCGGATGCTGCCCAACGGCTGCGTCGCGGAACCCGCCCTCTCACCCAAGGTTTCGCGAGTCCAGATGGGCTCTGATTGCCGATTAGCGAAACGGGGGCCTGACCGCCCCCGTTTCTTTCTGTCAGGGCAGGAGAGGCGGTGTCTCGCCCGCGGCCAAGGCCGCAGCTTCAGCTTCTTCCTCGGCCCTGCGCTTTGCATCGGCCTTTTCGGTGAAGCGCATGAGCAGCAGCGTCCCCTCGAACAGGATCAGCAGCGGAATCGCCAGCATCAATTGCGAGACGACATCGGGCGGCGTCGCCACCGTTGCCACGGCAAAGATCACCACGATGGCATAGCGCCGCGCCTTGACCAGCTGGTCACGGCTAACGATGCCCGCGCGGTTCAGCAGCATCAGCAGCACTGGCAGCAGGAAGCTGATCCCGAAGGCGAGGATGAACTGCATGACCAGGCTCAGATAATCGCCCGTGCCCGGCAGCGCCTCAAGTTGCAGGCCACCCTTGTTGCCTTCAAAGCCCAGAAACCATTTGAACGCGGTCGGCATCACCACGAAGTAGGCAAGACTCGCCCCCGCCGTGAACAGCACCGGCGTTGCCAAAAGGAAAGGCAGGAACGCCCGCTTCTCGCGCGCATAGAGGCCCGGTGCGACGAACGCCCAGAGCTGGTTGGCGATCACCGGGAAGCTGACGAAGAACGCCGCGAACATCGAAACCTTCAGCTCAACGAAGAACGCCTCGTAAAGCTTGGTGTAGATCAGTTTGCCCTGCCCCGGCGGGAAGGCATGGACCAGTGGTTGCGCCAGCAGCGCGAAAATGTCGTCGGCAAAGTAGAAGCTCACCGCAAAGGCAATTGCCAGCGCATAGACACAGCGCAGCAGCCGGGTGCGCAATTCCAGCAAGTGGTCGAGCAGCGGGGCCTGTGTCTCGTCGATGTCCGAGATCATGGCAGCGGCGCTTCCGGTCTGGCGGTCTTTTCCTCAGGCGGCATCGGCCCGATCATCACCGGATCGGCGGGCGCATCGGAAGGCAGCGGATTGGGGAACGGATCGTTCTGATCCTCAGCGGCAGCCACGGTCTGGCCTTGCGCGGCGGCGGCGGCTTCCTGGGCCGCGGTCTCACGCATGATCCGCTCGTTCTGTTCCTTCCACTTGCGCTCCATCTCCTCCATTTCCGCCTCGCGGATCATGGTCTCGATGCCGGACTTGAAGTGGTTGGAGACGCGCCGCATCTTCGCCACCCACCGCCCTGCGGTGCGCAGCGCCATCGGCAGGTCCTTCGGGCCGATCACCACGATCGCCACGATGACCAGCACCAGAAGTTCGGACGCGCCGATGTCAAACACGGCCCTGTCGCCTTGTCTTACAGGAGCTTACTGGGCCTGGTCGGTGGACGTCGGCGTGGGCGCAGGGGCAGGAGGCGGCACCTGCTGCTGCTGGATCTGCGCAGGCGGCGGCGTGACCGGCTTGTTGTCCTCGTCGTTCATGCCCTGCTTGAAGCTTTTGATGCCCTTGCCGAAATCGCCCATCATTTCGGAAATGCGGCCACGGCCAAACAGGATCAGCACGACCAGCGCAAGCACGATCAGGTGCGGAAGGGAAAGACCACCCATGTCACTAACTCCTTTGCGTTCCCTAGATAGGGACCGCGCGCCCCACATGCCAGTTTTTCCGTCGCGTCAGTCGGCGTCTTCCCCGCCTGACGGATCAATCGCCCCCGTGTCCCCATCCTCGCCCCCGTCAAGACGGCAAACGCTTCCTCGACCGGGTCAAGCAACCCGGCAGCACGCAATTCCTCGATTCCGGGCAGGTCGCGCCGCGAACTCAGGCCGAAGTGCGTGAGAAATTCCGGAGTCGTCGCATAGATCGTCGGCCGCCCGGGCACCTCGCGCCGCCCGGCGATGCGAATCCAGCCCGCCTCCAGCAGCACATCCAGCGTGCCCTTCGCCGTCTGTACGCCGCGAATCGCCTCGATCTCGGCACGGCTGACGGGTTCGTGATAGGCAACGATCGCCAGCGCCTCGGTCGCCGCCCGGGAAAGCCGACGCGGCTCTTCCTTTTCGCGGCGCAACAGATGGGCAAGATCGGCTGCCGTCTGGAAGTGCCAGCGCCCGCCGCGCTCGACGAGATTGATCCCGCGCTCGGCATAGGTCTGCGCCAGCGTCGCCAGCGCATCGCCCACCGCCGCGCCGCCCAGATGCGCAGAGATTTCCAGCGCGGTCATCGGCTGCTCGGCGGCGAACAGCGTTGCTTCCACCGCACGTTCCAGATCGTCGGGCTGCCCACTCATGCCGCTCGTCCTGAGCTTGCCGAAGGGGCGGCCCTCAGCATCAACGGCCCGAACGCTGCATCCTGCGCCAGTTCGGCGCGGCCCTGCTTGGCCAGCTCCAGCGCCGCGAGAAAGCTCGAGGCCAGGGCAGACTTGCGCAAGGCAGGATCGGCCTCCAGCGGCAGGAAAGCCCGCAGGTCGGTCCATTCCACCGCGATGCCCAGCATCTGCGACACCCGCGCCAGCGCTGCATCCAGCGTCACCACCGCACGCTCGCGCACCATGTGAACAACTGGCTGGCTGCGCAGCTTGATCGCCCCGTAGGCCTGGATCAGCGAGAACAGATCGGACTTCCACAGCGCCTTGCGGTCAACGCGAAGGCCCTCGGGACGGCCCCGCAGGAACACGTCGCGGCCGGTGCGGTCCCGCCCCATCAGCCGCGCGCCTGCCTCGCGCATCGCGCCCAGGCGCTGCAGCCGCAACTGCAGCTTGAGCGCCAGTTCCTCGGGACTCGGCTGCACCTCGGGATCGCGCGGCAGCAGCAGCAATGACTTGAGATAGGCCAGCCACGCCGCCATCACCAGATAGTCCGCCGCCAGCTCCAGCTTCAGCGCCTTGGCACGATCGATGTAGTCGAGATACTGGCCGACCAGCTCAAGGATCGAGATCGTGCGCAGATCCACCTTCTGCCGTCGCGCCAGTTCCAGCAGCAGGTCAAGCGGCCCTTCCCAGCCATCAAGCTCGAGATAGAGCGCCGCGTCGCCGGTTGGTGCAGTGGCAATGCCGTCCCAGACCTCGTCTCCGTCAAACAGCGCGGGGGCGGCGTCGCCTGCCATCACGCAAGTTCCAACAGCCGGTCACGAGTGGCAAGGAGCGCAGTCTGGGCCGAGATATCCGCAGGTCCATCGAACGCTGCCGTGCCCTGCAAGGCGCGCTCCAGCCGCTCTGCCGTCGTCGTACTCATCGGCGCGAGACCTGCGGCAATGCCGATCATGTCGTCCATCTTCGCCCAGCAATTGAGCGCAAGGTCGCACCCCGCCGCCTGCGCGCGCACGGCCCGTTCGGGCACCGTGCCGCCCAGCGCCTGCATATCGAGATCATCGGTCAGCAGCAGTCCGTCAAAGCCGATCGCCTTGCGGATCACCTCGCCTATCACGAAAGACGAAAGCGTTGCCGGGTTCTCGGCATCCCACGCGGTGAACCGCAGATGCCCGGTCATCGCAATCGGCGCATCCTTCAGCGCGCGGAACGGCGCGAGGTCCAGCTCCAGCTCCTCGGCACTCGCCGTAACAACCGGAGTTTCCTTGTGGCTGTCGACCATCGACCGGCCATGGCCCGGCATGTGCTTGACCACCCCTGCAACCCCTGCCCGCGCCAGCCCGTCAAGCGTTGCCCGGCCCAGCGCTGCCACGCGCATCGGCTCGGAACCCAATGCACGGTCGCCGATCACGTCATGCGCGCCGGGCTGGCGCACATCGAGCAGCGGCAGGCAATCGACGCTGACGCCCACCTCGGCCAGATCGAGCCCCAGCGCATGGCCATTGGCCCGCGCCGCCTCGATCGCGCTGGCAGGAGCCACGTCGTAAAGCCGGTCAAAGCGCTCGGCCGGCGGGTAAGCCGCCCAGACCGGAGGCTTCATCCGCGCAACGCGCCCGCCTTCCTGATCGATGCAGATGAAGGTGCGGTCCCGCCCGTGCAGCGCGCGCAGGTCATCGGTAAGCGCACGGACCTGCGCCCGGCTTTCGACGTTGCGCCCGAACAGGATGTATCCCGCCGGGTCCGCATCGCGAAAGAAGGCGCGCTCGTCATCGGTCAGGGTCAGGCCCGAAAGCCCGAAGATCGCTGGCAGCATGGCTTTGAACTTGCGGTTTTCAGGCACTTTGACAACCCTTCCCGGCGCACTCACCGGGGATAATTCACCGGCTTGCCACCGGCATGAGTACAGGCCCGATCATGTGTGAGATGGCGCGCTCGATCCAGGCCTCGTCGGATGGCTCGGCTCCGGTCATGCTCCGCACCAGCTCGCTATTGCCAAATGTGATGAGCGCGGACCCGATCAGGCTGAAATAGGCCACCTCGGGTCCTGCCCCGGCCAGCCGCCCCTGCCTTGCCAGCGCTTCGAAAAGCGGGGCAAGCAGTTCCCAGACTGGGCGCCCGAATGTATCGACAAGCCATTCGTGGCGCTCGGACGCGACGGAGAATTCCTGCAACATCAGCCGCGTCAGGCGTGGCTCCTCGGCGAAGGTGCGCAGGAAACCGGGCAACACGCGATGGGCGGTGGCAACCGCATCGATCAGCGTATCTCCCGACAGATTCTCTCGCAGATGGGCCTCACCCTTACGCGCAAAGGCGTCCAGCACCTGCCGCCATAACATGAGCTTGGTGGGGAAGTAGTAGGCCAGATGCCCCTGCTCGATCCCAGCAGCCGCGGCAATCGCCCGCGTGCTGGCGGCGGAAAACCCGACCTCGGAAAACACCCGCAACGCTGCCTCGAGCACGACGCGACGGTTCTCCTCCCCATCATAGCGGGCAGGCTTGAGGATCCGGTTCTGCGCATTGTGCTTCATGGCCCTTGGCATGGCCGGTGGCGGGCAGGTTGGCAAGGCATGTTTGTCGCTTGACAAATATCCTTGTCGAGCGACAAACAATGCGGAGCAAAAGCCGATTCATGGGAGCCAGGAATGTACCCGCTGACCACCACGCAGCACTATCCCCGCAATCAGTGGTGGGTCGCCGCCTACTCGGCCGAGGTGGGGAGGCGCTGATGATGCGCGAGATCCTGGGAGAGCGCGTGCTGCTCTATCGCACGAAGGCCGGAGAGGCGGTGGCGATGAGCGCGATCTGCCCACACCGCGCCTATCCGCTGGAACAGGGCCAGCGCGTTGGCGATGCGGTACAGTGCGGCTACCACGGTTTCACCTTTGGTCCGGATGGCACATGCCTGCGCGTGCCGAGCCAGTCAGGCGTGCCGCAAAAGTCATCGCTGCGCCGTTATCCTGTGGTCGAAACTGCTGGCCTGGTCTGGGTGTGGACCGGCGATGTTGACATGGCCAGTTCCGCCCAGCTTCCCGATCTCGCCGCGATGGGCCTTGGCCGCGACGACTGGGCGGTCGAACAGCATGCACTTGTGACGATCAATGCGCGTTACACCCTGCTGATCGAGAACCTTCTCGATCTGAGCCACGTCAGCTTCATTCACGCCACGACCATCCCGGGCGGTGAAATGGTTGCCTCGATCCCGGTGTCGGTCGAGGAAACCGCGCAAAGCATCACAGTTGTCCGCAAGGGGCAGAACCTGCCCGCCAATCCCCTGATAAAGATGCAGTTTCCGGGTCAGGAAGATCCGGTCAACCAGGACTTCGACGCCGAATACATCTCACCCGCGCTGGTGCGGACCGGCGGCGCCATGTCCGATGCAGCCAGTGGCCGACCGCTCGGCACGCAGAACTATATTCACCTGATCACGCCCGCATCCCCAACGCGCGTGCACTACTTCGTAAACACCGCCCGCGACTTTGCCGTGAACAACCCCGCGCTGGGCCAGATGCAGATCGCCATGGGCACGAAAATCCAACCGGAAGACATTGCCGCAATCGAGGCAATCGAACTGGTCCTGCAATCGGACGCGACGCTGCCAACCGAAATCAGCGCCCGGGTGGACAACGGCGCTTTGAAAGTGCGCCGCCGCCTGGAAATGCAGATCAAGAGCGAGCAGGCGACCGCCTAGCGCCTGCAGAAGCGCTGGCAGGGGGACCCGATCAGCGCTTCACCTGGCACTTCAGGCCACCGGCCTGCAACCGTGAGCAGAGCGCGCTGGCCGAGGCCAGATCACCGGCTACCGCCTGAAGGCGATAGACAGTGCCGATGTCGGCCTTGCCCTCGACCACGCGGTGCGAGAGGCCCTTAAGGGCTTCATGGTTGGCAATGAGCTTCTGCCAGCCGGCTTCCGCCGCTGCATTGGACGAGAAAGCGCCAACCTGCACGCCGACGCCACCGGTTGCCGCGGCCTGTGTGGGCTTTGGCGCCGGCGTCGCACCAGCGCTCGGCTTGGCCGAAGGCGTAGGCGACGGAGCGACCGCCGGGGTTGGCGAGGCGGAACCGGCAAGGTTGGCGACGGGCTTCTCACCTTCGCTGACCTTGAAGCTGGAATCGCCGGTTCCTTCGAAAGTCTTGCCGCCGGGGTCCTTGGGCGCAACCTTGTAGGGTTCGCGGCTTGCCTCGATCAGGCTTCCGTCGGCTCCGGCAGGCCCTGCCGTGCGGTTGCTGGCATACCAGATCCCGCCGACCAGCGCCGCAAGCACCACAAGGCCCATCACGGCAAAGCCGATCAGGCGACCGTTGCCGCTGTCCTCGTCCTCACCGTCAATATCGTCAGCGCTTTCGAGCCAAGGCAGGCGCTCCTCGTCACCCAGTGCAAGGCGGTCCCCTGCGGGTTCTGCCATCTCGGCAGAGACATCGAACGGTTTGCCCGGCTCTTCGTCCCACGAATTCTGCCCGTTTTCCCCGTTCATGCCAGACTCGTTCATGAGTGCCCTGCCCCGATTGACGTCAAAGTTCTTGCGCTGCCTCAACGCCCAATAGCGCCAGACCGTTACGAATTACCTGCCCGATTTGTTGGGCGAGGAAAAGGCGGGCTGCGGTCATTGCGGAGTCTTGTGCCACAATGAAGCGCTTCTCGGGCCGGTCATTGCCCAGATTGTAGTAGGAGTGGAACGCCGAGGCGAGATCGTGGAGGAAGAAGGCGATGCGGTGCGGTTCGCGCGCAACGGCAGCGGCTTCGACCATGCGCGGGAATTGTGCCGCCAGCTTGACCAGCGCCAGCTCCTCCTCGCCCAGCAGCGACAGGTTTTCTCCTGACGGCGCAAAGCCTTCGTCGGCGCCCTTGCGAAGGTTCCTGCAGATGCGCGCGTGGGCATACTGCACGTAGAACACCGGGTTGTCTTTGCTGGCTTCGACCACCTTGTCGAAATCGAAGTCCATCTGCGCGTCGGGCTTGCGGGTGAGCATGGTGAAGCGCACCACGTCCTTGCCGACCATCTCGACAACATCGGCCAGCGTGACGAAGTTGCCGGAACGCTTGGACATCTTGAAGGGCTGGCCGCCCTTCATCAGCTGCACCATCTGCACGAGCTTGACCTCGAACGGCTTGGGCGCTCCGCCCTCGGCGCTGGTCAGCGCGGCAACCGCGGCCTTGATCCGCTTGACCGTGCCGGCGTGGTCGGCGCCCCAGATATCGACGAGGGCATCGGCACTCTGCGCTTTCTGGAAGTGGTAGGCGAGGTCCGCACCGAAGTATGTCCAGGCGCCGTTCGACTTCTTGATCGGACGGTCCTGATCGTCGCCGAACCTGGTCGAGCGGAACAGCGGCAGTTCGACCGGCTCCCAGTCGTCCAGCGTCTTGCCCTTGGGCGCTTCGAGAATGCCATCGTAGACCAGATCATGCGCACGCAGCCATGCTTCCGCGGCGTCCACCTTGCCCGAAGCCTGAAGCTCCGCTTCGGATGAGAAAAGGTCGTGATGGATACCCAAGGTCGCAAGATCGGCGCGGATCATGTCCATCATTGCCGCCACGGCGCGGGTGCGGAACAGGATCAGCCAGTCCGCTTCGGGCGCGCCAACGTACTTGTCGGCAAACTCCTCGGCCAGCGCCTTGCCCACCGGGACAAGGTAATCACCGGGGTAGAGGCCTTCGGGAATCTCGATGCTCTCGCCCAGCGCCTCGCGGTAGCGCATGTGCACCGAGCGGGCGAGGACATCGACCTGCGCGCCGGCATCGTTGACGTAGTATTCCTTGGTGACCTTGTGCCCGCTGAACACGAGCAGATCCGCCAGCGCATCGCCGACCACCGCGCCACGGCAGTGGCCCATGTGCATCGGGCCGGTGGGATTGGCCGAGACGTATTCGACGTTGACGACCTTGCCGCCGCCCATGGTCGAGCGGCCATAGTCCGCCCCCGCCGCAGCGATCAGCGCGAGTTCGCCGCGCCAGGCATCGTCTGTCAGCCGCAGGTTGATGAAGCCAGGCCCGGCGATCTCGGCGGAGACGACGCGCGGCTCCTTCTCGAGTTCGGCAACGAGTGCCGTCGCCAGAGCGCGCGGATTGGTGCCCGCAGGCTTGGCCAGCACCATCGCGGCGTTGGTGGCCAGATCGCCGTGGGAAGGATCGCGCGGCGGCTCGCACGTCACCGCGCCTCGGTTCAGGCCGGCGGGGAGAGTCCCTGCGGTTTCGAGCGCGGTCAGCGCGGTGTCGATTACCGAGGCGAAGTCGGCGTGGAGGTTGATCCGGGCGTCAGTCATGGGCGGGCGGTTAGCCCAATCGCGGACAAAGCGAAAGAGCATCGATTTGCCTGCCGTTCAGCGCGCCGAGTTGCCGCTCTACCCCCGAGACTTGGCCGAGAGTTGGGGGAGAGTTGCCCCTCTGCCCCGAGAGTTGGAGACTTACTTGCGGACGTTGTACTGCAGCTGCGCCTCGGTCAGCTGGAAGCCGACGAGCAGTTCGAAGTTGGCCTTGGCCAGGGCAGCCTTGACCTCGGGCTGCGACAGCGGATCGACCGCGGCGTCTTCGTCGCCGGCGCGACGCTTGCGCGAGATGCGCTTGACGATGTCTTCAGGCAGCGATGCCTCGGCCTTGTCCACATCGGCGCCGGCCTGCGCCCGCCCGGTGGCGCGGTCCTGCCCGTCGGCGAAATCGATCACGACCTTGCCTACGCGCTTGGCGACGACGATGTTGCCGCCGCGCATGACGGTGGAGAAATAGGGCAGTTCCACACGGCGTGCGCCGACTTTGCTCGACCGACGGGCAAGTACGTCGAAGCTGGCGACAGAGTGGAGCTTCGAACCATCGGTGCACTGGGCGCGCAGGTTGGTGATGGTCGCCTCGATATCGATAGCCGCCGAATCGGTGCGGGACGGATCGCTGAATACCGTGACGTCGCCCGTGTAGTCAGGAATGCCGACGCGCGGGCAAGGATCGCGCAGCGCCGTGACGCCTACCGCGTCATCAACGACGAGTTCCCCTTTCTTGCCGCCGCAGGCCGAAAGCGCGAGGGCTGCCACGAGCGGGGCGCCCAGAATTGCGATACGGCGGGCACTTGCGTTCATGGGCACTCGATCCTCGATACTTGCAGCGTCTGATCGACCGGAAACCGAACTCCAGCCAACATTTCGGCCACCTCTACCCACCCCGGCCGCTTTCGGCAATGGCGGTAGGGCGCGGTTGCTGCTAAGGGCCGCAGGATGAACGCCAGCTTGCCAGATGTCGCTGCCGAAACGGCCCCGTTACGCCTTCTGATTGCCGCCCCGCGCGGCTTCTGCGCCGGGGTTGACCGGGCGATCGAGATCGTTGAGCGCGCGCTGCAGCGCTATGGCGCGCCGGTCTATGTCCGGCACGAGATTGTGCACAACCGCTTCGTCGTGGACGGCCTCAAGGCCAAGGGCGCGATCTTCGTCGAGGAGCTGGACCAGGTGCCCGATGGCGCACCGGTGGTGTTCTCGGCCCATGGCGTGCCCAAGGTCGTGCCGCAGGACGCAACCGCGCGCGGGCTCGACTGGCTGGATGCCACTTGCCCGCTGGTGTCCAAGGTACATCGCCAGGCCGAGCGGCAGGTGGAGGCCGGGCGGCACATCCTGTTCGTGGGCCACAAGGGCCATCCCGAAGTGATCGGCACGATGGGCCAGGTTCCGGAAGGCGCAATCTCGCTGGTCGAAACCGTGGAAGACGTCGCCAAGCTGGCGTTCGCGGCTGACACGCCGCTGGCATTCCTGACGCAGACGACACTGTCGGTGGACGATACTGCCGAGATCGTGGCCGCCCTGCGCGCCAAGTTCCCGCAGATCACGGGCCCCAAGGCCGAGGACATCTGCTATGCGACTTCCAACCGGCAGGAAGCGGTCAAGGCGATTGCCGGCGAATGCGATCTGCTGCTGGTGATCGGCGCGCCGAACAGCTCCAACTCGCTGCGTCTGGTCGAAGTGGCCGAGCGCATGGGCACGCGCTCGCGCCTGATCCAGCGCGCGAACGAGATCGATCCTGCATGGCTCGATGGCGTGAACACGCTGGGGCTCACTGCCGGAGCTTCCGCGCCTGAAGTGCTGGTGCGCGAGGTTGTTGCCAAGGTCGGTGAATTGCGATCCATCACGGAAGAAACGGTGACCACCGCCGAGGAAAAGATGGTGTTCAAGCTGCCGCGCCAGCTGCTCGACTAAGGCGCAAGGAACATGGCGGTCTATACCCAGATCGGCGCGGAAGAAATGGCCGCGCTTGTCAACGAATTCGACGTGGGCGCGCTGGTTTCGGCGAAGGGCATTGCCGAGGGCGTCTCCAACTCCAACTGGCTGCTGGAAACCACCGGCAAGGACGGAGGCGGTGCGCGCTTCATCCTGACGATGTACGAATTCCGCATCGAGCTGGAGGACCTGCCCTACTTCCTCTCGCTGCTCGATCATCTGGCCGCCAAGGGCTGCCCGGTGCCGCGCACGATCCATGATCGCGAGGGCGCGCTGTTCCGGCGGCGAGGTGAAAAGGCGCTGGCCCTGATCGAGTTCCTCCCCGGCATTTCGGTGAGCGAGCCGACCGTGGGGCAGGCCCGCGCGGTGGGAGCCGCTCTGGCGCAGATGCATGCAGCTTCGGCGGATTTTGCCGGCTCGCGCGCGAACGGCATGGGCCTTGCCGAATGGCAGCGGCTGTTCGACGCTTGTGGTCCTGACGGGCTGGCGGCGATCGATCCGGAACTGGCGGGGCTGGTGGCCGAGCACATGCCGAAGATCGCCGCAGGTTGGCCACAGGACCTGCCCCGCGCGGTGATCCATGCCGATCTGTTCCCCGATAACGTGCTGATGCTGGGCGACAAGGTTACCGGGCTGATCGACTTCTACTTCGCCTGCAACGACCTGATGGCATACGACGTGGCGGTGACCCACGCGGCGTGGTGCTTCGACGCGACGGGCCGGAACTTCAGCGCCGAGCTCTCGAAGGCGCTGCTAGATGGGTACGAAGCGGTGCGGCCGCTTTCGGCAGAGGAGCGCAGCGCCCTGCCCTTGCTGGCGCAGGGGGCGGCAATGCGCTTTACCTCGAGCCGCGCCTACGACTGGCTCAACACGCCTGCCGATGCGCTGGTCGTGCGCAAGGACCCGATGGCCTTTGCCCGGCGGCTGCAGTTCTATGCCGCAAATCCCGCCATATTCGACAAGGGGGTCTTCGCGTGAAGCACGTCGAGATCTTCACCGACGGCGCGTGCAAGGGCAATCCCGGCAAGGGCGGTTGGGGTGCGCTGCTGCGCATGGGCGAGCATGAGAAGGAAATGGCCGGCTCCGAAAAGGAGACGACCAACAACCGCATGGAACTGATGGGCGCGATCATGGCGCTGCAGGCCTTGAAGCAGCCCTGCCGGGTGACGCTCCACACCGACAGCAAGTACGTGCTCGACGGCATCACCAAGTGGGTGTTCGGTTGGCAGAAGAAGGGCTGGAAGACGGCCGATAACAAGCCGGTAAAGAACGAGGACCTGTGGCGCGCGCTGGTCGAGGCAGTACGCCCGCACAAGATCGAATGGGTCTGGGTCAAGGGCCACGACGGCCACCCCGAGAACGAGCGGGTGGACAAGCTCGCCAGCGACGCGGCAGTGGCGGCCTGAAGGTTCCACGGGAACGCACCATACCGTTTGCCCGCCCCCGGCATCTGGCACGCGCGCTGCGGCCTTCGCGTTACCCGAGGCTGGACGCCATTCTGCTTCTGTCCGCAACGTGGCCAGTGATGATCTCGAAAGCACGGGCCGCCTGTCCAATGACCATGCCGATACCATTGATGGTGCGGCAGCCCCGCTGTCTGGCCAGGCGCAGCAATTCCGTCTCGGGTGGGAAGTAGATGATGTCGGCGACCCAATGCCGTGCTTCGACGGCCGCTTCGCCAATCGGCATGCCAGGTTTGCCGTTCATGCCGATGGGCGTGGCGTTGACGATACCGTCGGCAACCGCCGTCTCGACCGCATCGGGAGTACGGGCGATGATCCGGGCCGAGGTGAAGCGTGACGCCAGATCCTCGGCCAGAAGCCTTGCGCGGTCCTCATCCACATCGACCAGTTGCAGCGTGCCGACGCCCAGCGAGAGCAGGGCATTGGCGACGGCGGCCCCTGCCCCCCCTGCGCCTAGCTGGACCACGTTGCCCAGAGCGACGCCGGGCAATCCCTCGGCAACGGAATCCCGGAAGCCGGCCATGTCGGTATTGAAGCCGTAGAGCTTGCCATTGCGGATGGACACGGTGTTGACTGCGCCCACGGAAACCGCAGTCTCGTCAAGTTCGTCAAGCAGCGAGACGACGGCCTGCTTGAACGGATAGGTCACATTGAAACCGCTGTAGCCCTGATCCTGCAGGCGCTTCAGGACCAGCGGGAGATCGCTGTCAGCCCATCCCCGCGCGGAAAAATCGTAAAGATCATAGCGCAAGGCCATGCCCTGAGCCTGTGCTTCCTTCTCGTGCAGCTCGGGCGAGCGCGAAGCGAGGATCGAACGTCCAAGAAGGCCGGAAAGGATCATTTGTGCCTTCGAAAAGTGTCCCGGCACCACGGGGATGCCGGGACATAGGGTGGATCAGAAGTTTACGCGGGCGCCAAGGTAGAACGAGCGCCCGATCGGATCGTAGAGCGCAACGTCCGTTCCGTTCTGCGAGCTCGCCACGAAGGGCAGGCCGCGGTCGAACAGGTTGTTCACGCCGGCGCGGAATTCGATCGACTTGTTGACGCGAACGGTGCCGAACATGTCCCACAGCGCGTAGGCACCGACGCCGACCTGGGCAGTCGCCGGTGTCAGGACCGAGGTCGTGTCCTTCATCGCGCTCTGGTAGCGCCAGCGCAGGCCCAGCGTGGTGGTGTCGGAACGGTAGCCGAAGCTGGTGACCGACTTCCATTTCGGCGTTGCGCGCGGCGGAAGGCTGCTGACGCCTGCCGCACCGTTGCTGATGCCGGTGTAATCAAGTTCTGCCGCACCGGGGATCAGCTGCAGCTTGTACTTGTGCAGCCAGCCCACGGCAGCGTTGACGAACAGACGACCGCTGTCGCCACGCAGGATCGGTGAGGGCACCGTCCAGTTCACTTGCGCCTCGACGCCATCAGTCTTGACCGAGCCGAGGTTGAGGAACGGCGTGGCGACGTTGACCAGCTGACCCGAGTTGTCACGCGAGAGCAGGCCGCAATAGAGGTTGGTCTTGTCGTAGCTGGGGTTCGAGCCATCGAGGTTGAAGCACTTCGACAGCACCGTCAGGCCCGGCACCGTCGAGATCACGTTCTTGACCGAGATGTTGTAGTAATCGACCGACAGCGTGAAGTCGGACAACAGCCCGCTCTGGAATGGCGAGTTGAGCACGAAGCCGAAATTGTAGGTATCGGCACGCTCGGGCGTGAGGTTGGTGTTGCCCGAAACGAGCTGACCGGTGGCTGTGGTCGGGAAGGTGTAGCTGGAGATTGCTGCCTGCGGGATGCCCTGCGCCACGCAGAGATCGGCCACCTTTGCACCGTTCGCCCCGGTGCGGGCGGTGGAGCGGACGTCGCACGGATCACCGAGCGCACCCGGGGGCGTGCCGATCACCAGCTGGTTGCCCTGCTGCGGCGAGAACAGCTCGCCGATGTTGGGCGCACGCACCGCGCGCTGGTAGCTACCACGGAACAGCAGCGGTTCCACCGGCTTCCAGCGCGCATCGACTTCATAGCTGGTAACGCCGCCGGTGACCGAATAGTCCGAGTAACGGATCGCGCCGCCGATGCCGAATTCCTGGATGAACGGCTTGTCGGCGATCAGCGGAACGTCAACCTGCGCAGCAAATTCCTTCACGGAGATGCGACCCGAGGCGGGCTGCGAGGCAATCACGGATTCAATGTTCTGGGCGCGAAGATCGCTGTCGGGAATGTAGTTGTAGTTGTTCTTGCGATACCCGGCGACGAAAGCGATCTGGGCTGGCCCGGCGCCGAGATCGAACAGCTTGCCGTTGACCTGCAGCTGGGCCTGCGTCTGCGAGAGCTTCTCCTTCGAGAAGGCGGTCTTGGTGATGTAATCGACGCAAGCCTGCGACAGCGAGCGGGCGTTGGCATCGCCGAAGATATTGAAGCCGCCGGTGCACAGCGAACGACCGCCGTCTGCTGCGTTCAGCAGGGTCTGGACGCGGCTCTTGACCACGGCATCGTTGAGCTGCTGGTCATGAACCGACTGGTCGTAGGAAGCATAGAGATCGAACGACCAGCCCGAGGTGATGTCCCCCTTCACGCCGGCCATGTACTGCTGGACGACGTAGTTCTCGTCCCAGTTCTTGTAGGGCACGCCAACGTAGCGGCCGTTCCAGGTGAACGGTGCGTTCGGGTTCGGACGCGAGGCGAGAATCGTTGCCAGGTCCTGCGGAATGAACGGGTTGGTGACCGGGATGGTAGTCAGCGAACCGAACTGGGTAAGGCTGCCGCCCGATGCAGTCTTGACCGAAAGGTCGACGTACATGAACTGGCCATAGGCGGTCAGGCCGGGGGTCAGTTCGTAGTCCGCCTTGACGAAAGCGGTCTTGCGCTTGAGGCCGTTGGCGAAATCGATCTGCTGGCCAACCGGCATGCGCACATTGTTGCCGACGATCAGATAACCGTTCGAGCCGTTCGGACCCTTGTAGTTGCGCGCGCCGGTCTGGGTGAACAGCGTACGGTCGTTGTTGAAGCCGAGGTTCAGCAACTGGAAGTTGGCGGGCAGATTGGTGACGCCATAGCCCGCGAATACGGCCGAGACGACCGCCGCGTCAGGAGCATTGGTCGCGCTCGGCACGAAGGTGCCGTTGCCGATGAACGATGACGGGGTCTTGTCGAAGAAGAAGTCGCGCGTCGAGCCGTTCACCTGGTCCTGATGAGCATAGCTGAAGGCGGCCATGACATGGCCGCGGTCTTCGGCAAAGCTGGAGCCAAAGGCGAGCGAGCCGTTGAACTTGTAGGCATCGCCGCGGTCGCTGATTGCGTTCTGCACGTCCATACGCACGCCGTCGAATGCGCGCTGGGTCTTGAAGTTGACTACGCCCGAGATCGCGTCGGAACCATAGATTGCCGAAGCGCCGCCGGTGATGATGTCGACCCCGCCCATGATGGATTCGGGCAGGATGTTGATGTCGACGTTGCCGTTGATGTCCGACAGCGGCAGGCGCTTGCCATCCAGCAGCACGAGGTTGCGGTTGGTGCCAAGGCCATGAAGGTTGACCGAGGCGCGGCCACCGGTGCCCTGACCGCCGGTATTGGCGTTGCCGGCGGTGGTGAAGCTCGGGAACTGGTTCAGCGCGTCCTGCAGGTTGACCTGGCCGGTCTCCTTGAGCGCGGTCTCGCCGACGGAAACAATCGGGCTGACGGCGGTGTTGTTCGGGCGCGCGATCAGCGAGCCGGTAACAACGATCTCCTTGGCATCGACCGGCGCTTCAGCAGCCTGATCGCCTGCACCATTCTGGGCCGCTTCCTGTGCGAGCGCAGGCGCGGAGAGCGCAGCAGCTACGGTCAACAGGGACGCGGAAAACGCAAGGCGAGTGCCCCTCAAATTCATGGTCATCCTCCTCCAGGGGCAGCTGGATTCGCCGCCCTTCACCGGGGGTCCGTTTATGTGACGAACTAGTCCCTGTCAAATAACTTGTGACTGGTTAGTTACACTTTGTGTCGTTCAACCAGAAAGGCAGCGGCCGCGCAGATCAGCAAGGGCACGCAGTATGCCGCGAAAAGTGCAGGTAATGGTGCGTTTGCCGCCATGAGATAGCCGCCGAGCATCGGGCCGATCACGGCACCGCCACGGCCGACGCCGATGGCCCAGCCCACGCCGGTTGCGCGCACCTCTCCGGGGTAGGCGCCTGCCGCAATCGGCCAGACGCCGTTATATCCGCCCTGCAGCAGGACCCCGATCAGGAAGGCGACGACCAGCGTGAGCCATACCGGCATCGTGACAGACCCGAACACGACCATCGCCACGCCTGCCCCGGTCAGCATTGCCGGAACGAGCTTTCCCAGTGGTACGCGCAAGGCAAGAAAACTCATTGCCATGGTGCCCACGAACGCACCGAGATTGTAGAGCGCGCCCGCATAGATACCGTTGGTTTCCGAAAGCCCCGCCGCGATGGCGAGCTTGGGGATCCAGCTGACGATGAAATAAAGCACCATCAGCCCGAAGAACACCGCGCACCACAGCGCGACGGTCCGCGCGCGCAGTTGGTCGGCAAAAAGGTGGCCGACCTTGCCCGCCGATCCTCGCCCTTCTCCGGCACTGGGCTGCCCATGCGGGAGAACCAGCCACGCTGCCGGGAGCAGTGCAACAGTGAGCAGTGCAGCGCCCAGAAGCATGGCCTGCCAGCCATGGATCGGAAGCGCCTGTGCCACGATCAGTCCGGTAAACACGGCCGCAAACGGATACCCCGCCTGGACCACGCCGACCGCGAGATTGCGTTGCGTGGGCGGCGCACTTTCGGCAGCCAGCGCCGCCATCGCCGCAAGGACCGTGCCGATTCCCGACCCGACAATCACGCGCATCGCAAAGAGCACGGGCACGCTTGGCGCGAAACTGCTGGCAAACATGCCGAGCGACATCAGGCACAGCGCGGCAAGGATGACAGCGCGCCGCCCCAGCCGGTCCGCAAGCGGAGCGATGAACATTCCGCCGATCGCCATCCCGATCAGCCCGGCGCTGAACAGGTTGCCCATCGTTGCGGAATCGATGGCCCATTCCGCCTGCAAGCGGGGCGCGATGAACGACAGGATCGTGACGTCAACCCCATCCGCCATATTGATCGCAAAGCACAGCGCGACGATTCCGAGCGCCTTTCGCGTCCACGATTCAGGGCCATCCGCGCTCTCGGCGCCAGTGGGGGAAGTGCCATTCGTCCTCTCCTTTTGGCGCAAGGGCAGACGTCCGGCCGATCCATGGGTGAGCAGCAAAGTGCTGCCCAGCAGGTCAGTCCTTTTTCGTCACCCAGGCCAGAATGATGTCCGCCACCTGCCCGGCCCGACGCTCGATTGCATCGGGGCTGGTCATGTCCACCCCGAAGTTGTGCGCGAAGGTGAACTGGTTGGAGACGTTGTAGAAACTCAATGCGGTCAGGTTGAGGTGGAGGTCGACCGGGTCGATGCCCTCACGGAACACACCCTCCGCCTGCCCACGCGCGATGATGCTCTCGAGAATGCCGATGACCTTGCGGTTGCCCTGCGGCAGGCCCTCGATCTGCTTGAGATGTTCGGCGCGATGGATGTTCTCGTTCATCACCAGCCGCACCAATTCGGGATGGCGCGCGTGATAGCGCACGTCATGCTCGATCAGGCGGCGCAGGGCATCGCTGGCACTGCCGCTCTCGATGTCGACTTCGGCCTCGCTCTCGCGCACGCGGGCATAGGCGCGCTGAAGCACCGCACGGTAGAGCTCGTCCTTGCCCTCGAAATAGTAGTAGATCTTGCGCTTGGTCGCCTTGCCCGCAATTTCGTCGATCCGCGCCCCGGCGAGGCCCTTTTCCACGAACTCGTTGGTCGCGATGTCGATGATCTGGTTGATCGCCTGCTCGCGGCTTTCCGCGCGGCTACGGCGGGCCGGCTTCGCGCTCTGCTCTGCGGTGGGATCTGTTTCGGGCAAGGTGGCATTCTCCGCGACTGGCGTCGGGTGCAGCAGCTTCGCCTGAAGCGCCAGCCCCGTATCGCGCGATGCTAGCGCCATTTCCGACTGCGGTCTGCCCATGACGCGGCGCGCGCGCGGGTTTTCCCCACCCGTCACCGCCGCTCCGGCCGCCGCATCGGAATTTCCCTTCACAATCCTCCCCTTGCGCACCAACCGCATTTGTGTAACGAACTAGTCCCTAACATTTAGATATGTCAACCTCACAAGAGTCGGGGCGCCGGAGAGCCTGAAGCCGCCATGAAGACGTCAATCGCCACGGTTTCGATCAGCGGCACGCTCGATGCCAAGCTGCAGGCCATCGCTGCTGCCGGATATGACGGGGTCGAAATCTTCGAGAACGACCTGCTCTCCACACACTTCTCGGCGCGCGACATCTCGAGCATGATGGCCGACCTCGGCCTTGCCTGCACCATGTTCCAGCCGTTCCGCGATCTCGACGGCTTGCCCGAACCGCAGCGCACCCGCGCCTTCGATCGGCTCGAGCGCAAATTCGATGTCATGCAAGAGCTTGGCACCGACCTCCTCCTGCTCTGCTCAAGCTGCTCACCGATTGCTTCAGCCGACAGAGCCATGACCATCGCCGACCTTCACGAGGCAGGAGAGCGCGCTGCGGCGCGCGGCCTGCGCATCGGCTACGAGGCGCTGGCGTGGGGGCGCCATGTCAACGATCACCGCGATGCCTGGAGCATCGTTCGCGATGTTGACCACCCCTCGATCGGCCTGGTCCTCGACAGCTTCCACTCGCTTTCGCGCCGCATACCCTCCTCCAGCATCGGCGATATCCGCGCCGACAAGCTGTTCATCGTGCAAGTGGCCGACGCACCGGTGCTCGACATGGACCTGCTACAGTGGAGCCGCCATTTCCGCTCGATGCCCGGCCAGGGCGATTTTCCGCTGGACGAGTGGGCCGATGCCATCCGCAAGATCGGCTACCAGGGCTACTGGAGCCTCGAGATCTTCAACGACCGCTTTCGCGCCGGTTCGGCGAGCGGTGTGGCGCTGGATGGCTATCGCTCGCTCCGCCTCCTTGAAGGCGGCATCACCAAGCCGTCCGCCTCTGCGTCGGCACTGCCTGCGCGCGTGAGCACAACGGGCGTCGAGTTTATCGAATTTGCCGCAAGCCACGAAGAAGCCGAAGCGCTGGGCGCGATGCTCCGTCCCCTCGGCTTCCGGCCCGCCGCGCGGCATCGCAGCAAGGATGTCACCCGCTGGACGCAAGGCGGGGCGAGCATCGTCGTCAACTGCGAACCCGAAGGCCTCGCACACAGCTTCGATATGGTCCACGGCGCTGCCGTTTGCGCACTGGGTCTAACGGTGCCCGACGTTTCCGCCGCCCTCGCCCGCGCCGATTTCCTGCGCATCCCGCGGTTCGAGCAGGCAGTCGGCCCCGATGAGTGGCCCATCCCGAGCGTGCGCGGCGTTGGCGGCAGCCTGATCTACCTCGTCGACAAAGCCAGCCGAGAGGCAATGTGGGCACATGAGTTCCCCACGCGCTCGAACCCGAAGCCGCGCCGCTGCTGACTGGCATCGACCACATCGCACAGACCATGCAGTACGAGGAATTCCTCAGCTGGCTGCTATTCTACGTCGCCCTGCTCGATGTCGAGAAGACACCGCAGCTGGAGATCGCCGATCCGATGGGGCTCGTGCAGAGCCAGGCTGTGGAGAATGCCGACCGTTCGGTGCGCTTCACGCTCAACGGCTCGCTCGCCAGCCAGTCGCTCACTTCGCGCTTCGTGCAGAACTACTTCGGCGCAGGCGTGCAGCACATCGCTTTTGCCACCACGGATGTCTTCGCCGTGGCCGAAGCCGCCCAGGCCGATGGTCTGCCGATGCTGGAAATACCGCGCAACTATTACGACGACCTTGAAGCACGCTGGGGCCTCGATCCCGCTCTGATCGAGCGGATGGCCCGGCTCGGCATACTATACGACTGCGACGGCGAAGCGGAATACTTCCAGTTCTACAGCCGCGCCTTTGCCCGCCGCGTGTTCTTCGAAGTGGTCGAGCGCCGTGGATACGCGGGATACGGTGCAGCCAATGCACCGATCCGCCTTGCCGCACAGGCGCGGCACAAACCCGAATATCTTGGTTGAGGACTCCGATGCGCCCGATCGCCCTACTCGCCGCTCTCTCGCTCTTTGCACCAGTCAGCGCTCAAGCCTCTGAACCTTTGCTTGAATTCGCGTTCGAGGAAACGGTGACGCTCGATGCCGACGTGCCTGTTGGCCAGACCTCGCTTGGCACGCGCAACATCGTACCCATCACCGGGGGCACGTTCGAGGGGCCCGGTATCCGCGGCACGATCATGGGCGGGGGTTGGGACTGGCAATTGCGCCGGGCCGATGGCTGCCTGCAGATCAAGGCGGACTATATGTTGCGCACCGATGATGGGGCAGTGATCAATGTCGTCAACACCGGCGTCAGCTGTCGCGCCAAGGACCCCAAGGCGGTTGTCCGCACCCACCCTGTCTTCGAGGCACCGCAGGGCAAATATGACTGGCTCTCGCAAGGCTGCTTCATCGGCACGCTCGATCCGGTGAGCCTCCCCGGCGGCAAGCGCGCGGTGCGGATCCGCTTCTTCCGCGTGACCTGAACGCCAGAACGATAATCGATCAAGGAGAGGACATGATGGTCCGTTTCACCCCGCTGCTGGCGCTCGCCTGCGCCACACTCGTCACCGCTCCCGCCTTTGCGAAGGCGCCCAGCGAGCGCGAGGTCCCGGTCAACCCCGAGCCCTCGATGGCCGACAAGTTCCCGCAAGTGCCCGTCGCCTTCCCCGGCGGGGTCAAGGCGTGGCGCGACGTGACCTACCAGGTCAATCCCGGCTACCGCCCGCAGATGGTCGACATCTATGTGCCCGCCGGCAAGGGCCCGCATCCGCTGGTGCTTTACATCCATGGCGGTGGCTGGATGGGCGGCCACACCCGCCAGTCCGGCGCCTTCGACGACTTCCCGAAGATGCTGGCCGCCTTCGCCGCCGAAGGCTTTACCGTGGCCAGCGTCGAATACCGCCTCTCGGGCGAAGCCACCTTCCCGGCGCAAGCGAAAGACGTCTTCGCCGCCGTGCGCTTCCTTCGCCAGAACGCCGCGCAGTATCACATTGACCCGGCCCGCGTCGGTGTGTTCGGCGGTTCTGCAGGCGGTCATCTGGCAGCGCTTGCCGGCCTTGCCTGTACCGGTGGCAAGATCGACGCCACGCTGGATCCCGCTTCGGCCGAGGACGCCTGCGTTCAGGCCACCGCCGCATGGTACGGAATCTACGATTTCGCCACGATGCCGCGCATCACCCAGAAGGATTCCGCCGAACAGCGCCTGCTCGGCTGCAAGGACGGGGCGTGTGCTCCCGAGGCAATCCGCGCCGCCAGCCCGATCACGTACGTCGATGCGAAGGATCCGCCGTTTCTCCTGCTTCACGGTGTTGACGACAAGGTCGTGCCCGTCGCGCAGTCGTACCAACTCGAGGCCGCGCTGAAGTCTGCCGGCGTGCCGGTCAGCGCAACCTACTACTCGGCCACCGACCACAGCTTCATGGGCCAGACGCCCGACGACACCCGCAAAACCTCGCTCAAGGCGATGAACGCCACCTTCGATTTCTTCCACGACAAGCTGGGAGTGGCGCGCAAGTGAACCGCAAGCTGATCGCGGCGCTGCTCCTCGCCGCAGCACCTCCGGCTCTGGCCGAACCAATCGCCGTCGACGGGGGGCAGATCGAAGGCGTCACCCTTGCCTCCGGCGTCGAGGCCTGGCTCGGCGTGCCCTTTGCCGCGCCCCCTTGCGTGACCTGCGCTGGAAGGCGCCGCAGCCGGTGCAGCCGTGGCAAGGCGTGCTCCACGCTGATCGCTTCGCCCCGGAATGCCTGCAACCCTTGCGCGGCGCATTGCAGAACCACTACTTCGGCAACGAGGCGACCAGCGAGGATTGCCTCTACCTCAATATCTGGGCGCCGAAGAATGCCGCCAAGGCTCCGGTCGTGGTGTGGATTTACGGCGGCGGATTCAATATCGGCTCGGCTTCGATGGCCAACTACTCCGGCGAGCCACTGGCGCGCGATGGAGTGGTCCGGGTCAACCTGGCCTACCGCGTCGGTGCGCTGGGTTTCCTGGCCCATCCAGGCCTTACCGCCGAAGTCGGGGCTTCGGGCAACTATGGCCTGATGGACCAGATCGCGGCGCTGCAATGGGTTCAGCGCAACATCGCCAGGTTCGGCGGCGATCCTGCCAATGTCACGATTGTCGGCCAATCGGCCGGGGCTATGTCAGTCTCGTTGCTGCAGGCGTCGCCGCTGGCCAAGGGCCTCTTCGCGAAGGCCGTGGCGATGAGCGGCAGCGCCTTTGGCGGGATGCTCGGCCCGGTGTCGCTGGCCAAGGCCGAAGAACAAGGCCTTGCCCTGCAGCAGGAATTGGGAGCGGCCTCGCTCGCCGAACTGCGCGCCCTGCCCGGTGACCGCATTGTCGCCGCGACGACACGGCGCGATCCCGTCGTCCGCGATGGCAAGGTCGTCACCGGCTCCAACGAAGAGGTTTTCGCCGCACGTCAGCAGTCCGACATCCCGGTACTGATCGGCTACACCCGCGACGAGAGCTTTCGTCCCTTCGCACCTGCGGAGAACAGCCTTGACCTCGCTACGGCTGTGCGCGAACGCTATCCTGCGAGCGCCGATGCAATCCTGAAGGCATATGCTGCAAGCGGTCCGCGCGCTGCCACCGACATCGCGCGCGATGGCACGGTCGGCCTGCAGATGGGCGACTGGGCGCTGGCACAGCGCAAGTCCGGCACCGCGCCTGCCTACGCTTACCTGTTCACGCGCCGGCAGCCTTATGCGCCGGGAATCGTCTTCAGCGATCACGATCCGGCCACGGCCGGTGCTTACCACACCGGCGACGTGCCCTATTGGCTGCGCACGCGCGATGCCCTGAACCTGTTCCGCGCCACCCGCATCTGGGAACCGGCCGACCAGTCTCTCGAGAACGAAATGGCCGGCGCGCTGCTGTCCTTCGCCCGCACCGGCGTGCCACTTAGCGCCACGATCGGCGCCTGGCCTGCCTTCAACCCGGACCGCCCGCAACTGGTCTGGCTGGGGGAAAAATCGTCGGTGGTGACCTGGCCGCATCTAGCGGACTTCACCTTGCTGCGGGGCGGCAAGACGCCAACCCGCCCGGCAACCTCTCGGCCAAGGGACTGATGCGCCCATTCTTCAGGTTCTTCTGCGCGGCGATCGCGGCACTGCTCGCCTCCGCATCCGCGCGGGCGCAGCCTGCTGACTGCAGCGCGGATGCAGAACTCACCTATGTGTGCGGCCTGCAGAAGCCGGAGGATTTACTGGCCCTGCCCGGCACCTCATGGCTGGTCGTGAGCGGATTTGCCAAAGGCGGCGGCCTGAAGCTTGTCGACGCCCGGGCACGATCCTACCGGCAATGGTACACCGGCGACGAAAGCCAGCTTGCCCACGACGCGGGAGCCTTCCCCGATTGCCCGGGCCCGCCGGACCCCGCCTTGTTCAACACCCGCGGTCTGTCATTGCGCCCCTTGGCGGTCGGCCATTTCCGTCTGCTTGTGGTCAACCACGGCGGGCGGGAATCGATCGAGGCATTCGATGTTTTGATCGAGCAGGGCAAGGAGCCCAACCTGCAATGGCGCGGTTGTGCGGCCATGCCTGAAGGACAGGTCGGCAACAGCGTGGCGCAGTTCGCGGATGGGACAATGCTGGTCACCGTCCTCACGCGGCCCGGCACCTCCATTGGCGATTTCATGCTCGGTCGCAGGACTGGCGCCGTCTGGCAGCGTAGTCCCGGCAAACGGAATTTCCGGCTCCTGCCCGGCACGGACCTTCCCGGCAACAACGGCATAGAGATCGATCCCGACCAGCGCCGCTTCTATGTCGTGTCCTTCGGATGGCACGCCGTGGTCGTCTTTGACCGCAAAGACACCCGCCGCCCCTCGCCCGCATCACTGCGCCCGATTTCATGCCCGATAACATTCACTGGACCGGCGGACGCCTCCTGCTTGCCGGAATGCGGCTAGACGAACCGGCCTGCGGCGGCTTGCGCAAGGTCGTGAACGGAGAGGCAGACCCTATGCTCTGCAAGCGAGGCTGGGTCGTCGGCGAGGTCGACGAAAGCGCCGGACGCATTGCCACTTTCGCCTATGGCACTCCACGCCAACATTTTAACGGCCTGTCAGCAGCCGCCTTGGTGGGACAAGAACTCTGGCTCGGTTCCTTCCAGAGCGAACGGTTGGGATTAACGGAAAGGTCCCAAGGCCCGAGAAAGATGTGAGTTGCTTTTGCGACAGCCAACCTGACCGCTTCACATCTTGTAATGGCCCATTTGCAGCTTGCCGACGATTTTCCTTGGGAAAGTACCTTAAGGAAGGTGGTGCCCCTCAGCGTCTAAAGATGGGCACTCAAATCATTGGGAAATTCCGGTGTGGACGCGCTGATACATCACCCCAGCGACATTTCTGCCGACCATTGTTTATCGAATGTCGTGGCGTTAACAGCTTGGTGACAGGCTACGACTGACGTGTGGCTGCCTTGGCGGAACTGGTTTCGCTACCGACCTGAAGATCAGCAGTAGAGCTAAGGACGTCGAAATCGACCGGTCATTTCGATCTAGTCCTTTTTCGGTGCGATCACGTAGTGTCGGCCATTTGCCTCGGCTCGATAAATCACAAGCTCAGCCAGACCATCATCAGGAGCTGAAAACGAAAGCCATACTGGCTCACCGGGACGGATACTGGAGAAATCTGGCGAATTGCGTATTTGTGTCAGCATCTCTTCAGGCAACGGCGAGATTTGAAGGTCGGTCACGGGAAGGACCCGCTCTAAAAATGGGAGCACATCGTACTGAGCCTGAAGTCGGCCGAGAACACTGGTGAGTTCGGCTTCCAGTATCCTGCTCATCATCACCTCATTGACCGGAGGCGCACATGGTCAGCCATTCCCGAATGTCCTCCGCAATATGACTTGCACCGAGCTTATTCAATTCGCATTCCCAGATTACGCGGGTTCGCCATCCGGAAGCTCCGAGGTCGTCTAGATTGCGCTGATCCCGATTGACGTTTGCGGCAAATTTCTGGTTCCAAAACTCAGGCCGTGTCCGAGGGACGGTGGCGTATCGGCAACCTTTGTGGCGATGCCAGAAACAGCCATGCACCAAAATCACAGCCTTCCAGCGAGGAAGGACGATATCGGGACGCCCAGGCATGCCCTTCGCGTGAAGTCGGAACCGTAGTCCTAAAGCGTGCATGGCTTTTCGCAGCGCTATTTCAGGCTTCGTGTTGGCGCCCTTGATGCCCGCCATCATCCGGGAACGGGTGGCTTGATCAACAACATCAGCCATCAATTTGCCCCCTGGCGCGCGGATGATTGCCTGGTATCAGTGCCATTCAACGGAGAATGTCGACTGTATGGCTGCCAAATTCAAGGTTGTTGATCTTTTTGCAGGCCCGGGCGGTCTTGCGGAAGGCTTTTCCTCGATCAGAGGCGACGATGATCAGAGGGTGTTCGATATCACGCTGTCGGTCGAGAAAGAGGTTGCCGCACACCGCACGCTTCGCCTCAGAAGCTTTGTTCGGCAATTCGATAAGCCACCAGCTTTATATTACGATTACCTAAACGGCGAGACCAGCTTTGCGTCGTTGACTTCAGCTTATCCGCAGCAATGGAACGCGGCCATTGATGAAGCCCGAATGCTGGAACTTGGCATGCCTGAGGCACAGCAGGAATTGGATCCCGTCCTTGATCGGCTGCGCCAAGAAGCAACCCCCACCGTCTTGATCGGTGGTCCTCCATGTCAGGCTTATTCGTTGGTGGGTCGAGCGAGGAACAAGGGGATCAGCGGTTACGATCCGACCAAAGACCAACGGCATTTCCTCTATCGGGAATACATTCGCATCATCGAGCGACTACAGCCTGCTGCATTCGTGATGGAAAACGTCAAAGGCATACTGTCCTCGAAGGTCGGAAAGGATCCGATTTTCAAGCGAATCCTCGCAGATCTCGAAGCCGCCGGCGGGACACCGGACAGTTATGTGCTCCTGCCAGTAGTGCGCAGCGATGAATCCGGACCGAATCGGTTCATCGTGCGATGCGAGGAATTCGGGGTTCCTCAGTGTCGCCACCGGGTGATCATCCTCGGAGTGCGAAGTGATCTTGCACGCCTTATGCCCGACTGCGTGAAGGACGGCCTGCTTGAGCGCCGGGGTCATAAGACTACCGTGGAGGCAACCATCAAAGGACTGGCTGCGCTCCGGAGCGGCTTGAGCAAGGAGCCTGACGGATCGGTCGAATGGCAGCGCGCGGCAGGTGCTGCGATGGAGGTCGCGGCAGATGCCTGCGCTGCGAAGGAACTCCAAGAGGTCAGGCGTCTATTGCTCGACTCAGCCGCTGAAGTGACAGGCTGCCAGCAGCCATACGAACGCCAAAGCCGATCCTTATCCACTCCGAGAGATAACGAGCTTGCCGATTGGCTGGTTGATCCAGAACTGAGATCCCTGCCCAACCATGAAACCCGAGGGCATATGCGGGCGGACCTTTCGCGCTACGCCTTTGCGGCAGCATTCGCGCACGTGTTCGAGCGATCGCCCAAGGCTAACGAGTTCCCGGAACTGCTCGCGCCGAATCACGACAATTGGAAGAGTGGCAAGTTCGCTGACAGGTTCCGCGTTCAGCTTTGGGGGCGGCCGTCCACCACCGTCACTAGCCACATCTCGAAGGACGGGCACTACTTCATTCACCCGGACCTGAGCCAGTGCCGTAGCCTGACTGTGCGCGAAGCCGCGCGATTGCAGACCTTTCCTGACAACTATTTGTTTGAAGGTAACCGGACGCAGCAGTTTGTTCAGGTTGGCAACGCGGTGCCCCCATTAATGGCAAAACAGATCGCAAAAGGCCTGGCCGAATTCCTCTCGCCCCTTGTGGAGCAAGCGGCAGTCGAACTGGAAACCTGCTGACTTAAGCGTCTTCGCTCTCCTTTTCCCAGCTGGATGGTCCTGCGTTGAACTGATCGAGACGACCAAACAGGTGCTTAAGTGCATTGCGCTCTGGCTGGGTCAAACTGATCTTGCCTCTTCGTAGCTTGCCGAAGGCTCTGGAAGAGAGCGGCGACAGCATCGAACGGCGCTTCGCGGCCAGTTCAACTTCCGGCATGCGGTGCAGGTTTTCGACGACCAAGCGATCGAACTCGATCTCGAGATCGATCGCCCCTTCGGCCCTCGATTCCCGAACCCGAGCCCTCGCTTCATAGAAATCTACCGTTGCTCGGCTGATGGCCGGTTCGATCTCGAAACGGCTTTTGCTGATGCGCGCCCAGCAGGTCGGATTTTTCGCGAACTCGGTCACGTTGCCATGCGCTCCGCCAAGTTCCTTGAGTTTTGCAGCAACCTGCGGGGCGAGCAATTCCAGACATGCTTTCAACTCATCCTGGGGCTCTTGGAGAGCCCAGATGCGATCGAAATCCAACTGGCGATTTTCGGCCTTAAGGTGCTGGACCAGCCAAGCGATAGTATAGGTTATGATCGCCGCCTTCAGGCTTCGGTAGTCAGGATACCAGGCAGCGCGACCGACCGTCTTGTCCAGCCAGCGGAACACGATGGTCTTGCAGACGAGATCCTTGAAGAAGGTATCGTTGAAGGTCGCCCTCGAGTTGTCCCATTTGGAATCGATCTGATCCGCGAAGGCGACGAAGCACTTCTGCGCGCCCTTGCTTACGATGTGGGGCATCGCCTCGAACGTCAGGTAGTACTTCGACGCATCGGTCTTCTGGACGACCTGATGCTTGGGGTAGAGCGCCTCGAAGCGCTTGCGCTCCGTCACCGATCGCCCGGGGCCATCATTCTTGTACTGCCCTCTGGTTCGTTCGTAATACCAACGGGTTGAAGCGAGTTCACCAGCTAATCGAGGAGCGTCGAGACGACGGGAGATTTTCTGCATCTCCTGGTGGAACTCGTGGTTGGAGAAGAAGTCAGCCTCGCTGACCTTGTTCTGGGTGTTCGCATATCTGGAGATCAGGGGCACGATCTTGCCCACCTTCTCCGCATCGATCACCGACAGCTTCATCTGCACGAATATGCTTCCTAGGTCAGCTTCGCCGCGATCGCTGGCATACAACAGCGTCGCGGTCGTCTGCCCGCCGTTCACGATCTGCAGGTTCTTGATCTTCGAGATGCCGGCAATGCCATTCTCGTCAAAGTCGAGCTCGAGATCACTTGCAGTGGCCGTGATGCCGTTGTTGTAGGCGAAGAACATTTCGGGCGCTTCGACCGCGGTCTGAATGATACCCTTGTTGGTCTTTGTCTTGGCTTGGAGGAACGTCCGCACGTTCTGCTCCATTAGCCGAGAGCCATACAGTCCATATGCCCGAGCCAGCAGCTTGGCGGGCATCACTATCAGATAGGACTTGCAGTCTGCATTGCCATCGTGCGCCTCCAGACACGGCAACGGGCACCCGTTCAGCTCCTTGACGTCGAGCTCAATTGGCTCGGTTCCCCCTGCGAGTTGATGAAGGCAATATATCGTGGGAAATCGAAGACGTTGCAGGTAGCTTGGGCACCGATGATCTCGGCACTCTCGAGCGTCTTCTTGATGGTGGCGAGACGGGCATTGCTGAAGATCACGCATCTGATTCGCGAGATCGAGTGGCGCGCCTGAAGGATCAGCTGAGCCAGCTCGAAAGCGGGACTTGTCTCTTCCAGAGACGAAACGAACTCCTCATCAATCGCCAGCTCACAGAATCGGGTGGCTCTGCTCAGAAGCTGATTTACGCGATCGACATTGATCTTCTCGAGTTCGAGTTCGGGATGGTAATCGCAGACTGCCAGATGCAGTTCGCCCCGGTCGGCGTCCCACGCGTAGCCATCAACCTGATAGGGCCGGCTTCCTTCACGGCTCGCCGGTGTGTAGTTCAGGTCCGCGATGTCGCCATTTTCGGCCGCGGCATCGGCGAACATTCGGAAGAACACCGCATGTTGGGGATCGCCGCTGAAACTTGCCTCCCGGAGGAGATCCTCGTGAAACTCGCCGTAGGCCTCCGGCAGATCGACCTCAGTGCTCATGGAAGACCTCGGACTTTAGCCATCCATCGTTCCGCTCGAAAGCGGAGCATGCCGAAGGCAGGATGGCGTAGGAGACTTTCTGCACCCCGGCCGGCAAGGCAGCGGGAACAAGCCGGGGAAAAGCGTCAGCCACTTCGAAAGGCCTGCTGCGAACAAGCAGCCATGCTTCGGCCTCGTATTCGGCTCGCGCCTCATATCCCGCGGCAATCATGCCAGCTTCGAATATGTCGATTGAAGCCGGAGCGCTTTCAAGCAATCGGGTTCGGATCTCGGCGACAAGACCGTTCAGGGTGACCGCGCCTGACTCGGATCGAGTGCCTGCAGCCAGCGTCTGGTGAACAAGCACAATTGGGCCGGACGAGGTGTCCAACTGGGCTTCCGAGCTGATCTTCAGGAGCTGATCTGCGGTCGATAGCTGGGTCTTTATCTCGACGATCCAGCCGCCGATCGCGAAGTCCTGTTCTTCTCGGAGAGGACCGCGCCAAGACGCAATTGCTTCGGCCGGTCCGACATTTTCCATGACGCGATTGCGAAGGAACAGAAGCTCGCCGACGAGACCGATAATCGCTTGGCGAGAAAGCAGTTGGTCCCTTCGCTTCCGAAGCAGATTCTGCCACCGCTCGATGCGACTGATGGTACGGAGTGCTCCCTCCGCATTTGCTCCGGAGCCAAGACTCTTCGTTGCCTCGAGAATGTCGGCGGCCAAGGCCCGGAAGATCGAAAGCTGCTCAGCATCAACCAATTCGATTAGCAGTTCATCTGGGCGCTCAGCGAACTTTTCTGCACGAATGACGAGGCCAGCCAAGGTTGGAGGCCTTTCGATTGCGGGGAGTTCGTCAGCCTTGAGAATGAGAAGGTAGTGGCCTTTTGCGTCACGCGCGCGAAAGAAATCCAGCGGGTGCGACGCATCGGCCCGCCGCTCGATGCGGGTGCCACTCGATGCTCCGGTTGGAATGCCGGACCAAGCGTCCTGGGAATCATTCATCGAGGAGAGCCTCATCGTCTTCTGGTTCGGAAGCCATGGCTTCGAGTTGCCGGCGGTAAACGGAGTTCACCTCGTAGGACTTCGGCACCGCCTGGATCGAGGACTTCGGCATCTGGAAGCTCAGCGACGCGATCGGAACGTCGGCCAGCTCCAGATCCTTGACGGGCTTGTGCACCTTGAAGAGATGCACCATCAGCAGTGGTCGGTCCCTGACATGGCAAAAGGCTCTGTCGCCCTTGAATTGACCGTCTGCGCGAAGCTGGACTGCTTCATCGCGCCGGGACTGCTGCAAGAGCATCGGTGGATCCTCGTTCGGGTCACTGATCCTATTCTTGTCACCCATGGGCTTGAAGGTTGCACCACCTGGCATTGGTTTGACCAGGCCCTTGTTTCGGCCACGCAAAGGTAAGGCAGCCATATCCTCTGCCGTTTTCGGGCCTGCAGCATCTGGATCTCGGCCGGCGTTCAACGGGATCACGACGTCCCAGAGCCGCAATTCGTCACTCAGACGGTCGCTCACATAGTCACTGAAGAGAGAGTTCTTTCCATCGATCAGCCCGAGGGATGGTTGAGCCGAATGGAACTGGAACTTCCTGAGAAGCTCGAAGACCTGTTTGCCGCTAATCCCGGTCCAGGTGAGGTGCTTGCTAATATCCTTGTTCAATGCCTTATCGCCCGCAGGACCCGGTCTTTGCGGATCTCCGAGCCCGACCATGAATCTGCCTACCTCGGCAAGGTTGGCCGAATTGATGGCTTTGTCGTTATGTAGTGCATAGCCCTCCACATGCTTCTCGCTGAACGACTGCACGAGCTGCAGGGTTCGAGCATTACGCATCTTGTTGGCGGCCGTAATGAGAATGCCGGTATCGCTTCGTCGAACCTTCAGACCGAACTGCTCCGGGGTTTCGTTGCGCAGTTCCATTCGCTTCAGCTCGCCGCGGAGCTCCTCGACCGCATCCTCGATATACTCGTAGTGATCGACGGAAGTCTGGCAGATGTAGAGCCTGCAGATGTCCTCATAATTTCGGCGATACCCAAACCAGCGCGCCATCTGCATCAGAGTGTCTGATGCTGCAGAATTCCTCAGAATATAGCTTACGGTGAGGCCTTCGAGGGTCAGGCCACGTGAGAGGGCCAAGCCACCGATCGCGATGACGTGCAAACCTCGGGTCTTGTTGGCTTCGTAGTCGAGAACGCCGCCACGCATATTGACAGTGCGGACTACAATGGTTCTGGAGGCTTCGTTCAGGGCTTTCTGCACTTCGTCGAAGCTGAATTCACAGGCCGAGAACTCCTTGTCGAAGCTCACTTTCAAGGCTGCCATATCGGGGTCGCGCAGCCCGGCTGCACCAAGCCCGGCGTTGACCTTGATCGCATCGTCGAGCTGTTTCTGGTAGGTGTAGGTTAGGCCGTGAACATAATCCTGGATATCGTTGAAGCGGCTGACGTTAATCATCATCGAGCAATGCTTTGCCCCGTCGCCTCTCAAAACCCTGATTGCGCGGGCGAGAACGAACACCCTGATCGCCTCCAGAAGCGAAGCTGGCAGCTCCAGTATGTCCCTGTCCCGCTTGTGCGATAGAGGAATGATGTCTTCGTAATCGTCGAGGATCCGCAGCATCGGCGGTCGAAGATCGCCTTCGGGCGAGAAAACCCTCGTGGCCCCACATAGTTTGTTGGAGCATCCAGCGCCTTGATGAAATGCTTCGGGAACAAGTCGTCCCCGCGCATGTCATCTTCAGTGTCCGGGTCGATGAAGATGTTGGCGAAAGGCGTTGCCGTGTAGCCGACATACGACGACCGGTTGAACTGCTTCAGGATCTTGCGAATGACCTCATTGATCGCCGTAGATTTGCGGGGATCCTTGTGGGTGTTGACCGATGCATTGTCGGCCTCATCATCGATCAGAAGCAGCGGGTAATCGATCTTTTCTCCGTGCCCCTGAGGGGTGATCCATTCAAGCAGGTTCTCGAGAATACCCTTATTCTTCTTCACGACGAAGATGATCGGGTCTTTCAGGTTGGCCAGTGAGACGCCGAACTGGTTGGCCGATGTGCGATTGAAGTCCGCGTCGCGAGTAGTTCCGAACGCCGGGTAAATCCTCTGACCATCGCAGAAGGTCATAATCGGCATGAGTTCCGGCTTTAACTGGCCGAAGAGAGACTTCTTTCCGATAAACGTCTCATCGAGGCGCTCTTGCGTCTGCATTCGCAGCGAATTGGTGAGCCCCGCAAGCAGAATGATGATCTTGTAGCCGGCGTCGGCCGCCTTACAGATCAGGGATGCGTAGTTGGTCGTCTTTCCTGACTGGACGTGCCCCATCACCATCCCTCGCCGGCTCCAAGCGCCAACGTCCTCGGGATTGCCGCAATAATCTAGAACTTCATTGGTGACCTGGTCCAGCTGAGCTACGACGTTTGGAGGGAGTATGCCATCTTCGACATAGTACCGGCGCAGCCTGGTCCAGTAGTAGAAATCGATGTCGGGCATGCGGTCCTGCAGCCAAGGCTCGTAGTCGCTCTTAATCGTGTGGCCGGCATCCTGGCGGACGGAAAAATCGAACTCCAGCTGACGCCGGACAGCGCTCAACTGCTCCCTGGATAGCCCGAACGGGTCTCGTTGAAGGACCTGATCGATGGCCTCGGGTGGGATGGAGGCGAGGCGACTTAGATCTGCAGAAAAGTCCTTGCGGATCTTGGCTGCGAAATAGCCGATCTCGGCTTTGAGATCGTCCATCAACACCACCCCTTCTGCGTAAGATATTCCTCGACCATCGGCCAGTTCGCGCTGAACGGCTCGGTCCGCTTCAACTTCTTGATCATTTCCTGCATGTCGCCATCGCAATCTAGGAGCATCTCTGGCGTTGCAGCGTCGAGCAAGCGCTTCATGTCGCTACGACTGGCGGGGGTTTGCCCGATCGAGTCCGATCGCGTGGTGGCGTCCTCCACAAACGCAGAAACCGGGAAGTTGCTTTCAATGAGCTGGAGTGCGGCTTTTGCAAGGTTGGAATCCTCGCTGCTCAGCAACCTTGCGATGATTGGGTGATCCCGATTGACCGAGTAGCTGATTTCGTTGTTCCGGGTGTACCTGGACCAGACTGCAACCTTGTGAGGATCCGAGATCTTTCCACCCTTAGAGCGATAGACCCTTGAGGATTGCCGCTTCAGTTTGTCCACGATCTGCTTGAGGCGGTTGCGCAATACCGTGGGCAGCTGCGCATCACTCTTGTCGACGGTTATCTTCCAGATGTCGTCGATGCTGTTCGGAATGTCGACAGCAATCCTCACGAGTTGAGATAGTTCGCCAAACTTCGCAAGCCGGAACCAAGTCCCATGAATGATCAAACGATCGTTCCGGTACACATAAAACCCCTGATTACGCAGAAATCCGTCCTCACCACCCAGCCGTTCGTGCTCGAACTCACCCAGTTTCGAGAAATGAGGCAAGATGTAAGGCCGAATTTGCACTTGATGCTGCCCGATGTGAAGGGTTTCCAGCTCTCGGGGTATCGTAGCATTGTGCGAGGTGTGAAAAGGATCGAAGGGTTCGAGCAGTCGACCGTTAATGGAAATCTGAAGCTTTGCCTTGCCCGGCCGCCCTTCCAGAAAGCGATGGAAGATCAAGGACAGCCGCTCAGTTGCGTGGGCTATCTGATCATTGAACGCGATCGTGCTCAATGATCCGCTTTCCGACAGCCGATCACACTTGCTCCATATAACCTCTGTGCCCGAACCGGCGGGTAGCTTAGTGCTTGCCAACTCCTCGATATCCGCAGGAGAGAGCAATCCCATCGCCCAACCATCAATGCTGTCCAAGTCCCATTCAGCACCGTGGACCTGCATTTTTTGGCGGCTGATGACAGTAAGGCGTCTGCACTGCGAAAAAGATGCGGACTTCATACCCCAGCCAAAACGCCCAAGGTCATCAGGGGAGCGCTCAGCGAGTGGATTTGTGGACGCGGGACGCATCGCGAGGATCAACTCAGCCTTCGACATACCCTCCCCGTCATCAACGATGCTGACAGTAGGCTCGCCATCGTTGAAATCACACCGGATCCAGATCTTGCGCGCCTTGGCCTTGATGCTGTTGTCGATCAGATCAGCCAGAGCCCCCGCCAAATCATAGTTTCCAAAACTTCGGGCTGACATCATCAGGGAAGTGGCATCAGGAGGATTAGGAAAATATTCCAATGTTTTTGCCCTTGAGAAACAAGCCTTCTATCCAGCGAACTTCAAGAAGCTCAACTATAAACTCCGCCAAATTGCCATGTCGCTTTGTGGACGCTCAACCTTAAAGCGCAAACCGGTGCTCAGGAATGACGTCCAGGAGGTAGAAAGCTCTTCGTGGATCAGTTTCGCTGCCATGAAAATCGGTGGCCTCACGTCGTCCCATTTCAAGAAGAAACCTCTCGGCCTGCCCCCGCGCCTTGCGAGCAGCCGAAATGTCTCGAGAGTTCTTGGAAGGGAGAAACGTCTCGCGGTACATGATGAGCAACTCGTCCGGACGGCTCGCAGAGCCACGCGCGCCGTTGGAACTCGTCCAGGCAGGGAGACCGCCAAACAGGTTGGCCGGATCAGGCTTCTTCTTTTCGACCAAGTCGCGGATGATTTGTGGCAACTCTTTTTCTGCCTGCACGTATCGCAAGATCGCTACGTTCGCGGCCGCAAGTCGGGAAAGGCCGTAATGCTCGAAAGCCCACTGCTTGGGGTCTGAATTGCTCGAGCGCGGCGATCTTGCGCGCGCAAGCGTTCTGCTCGGGCTGCGGAGGGCCAAGGCTATCTCACACATCAGCTCGTGGATGTCACCGGCGGTGAAGTCTGCCTTGATACCGCGCAGTTGCTTCGCAACTCTGCGCAAGTCCGCGTCGCCCGCTTTGGTGAGATCCTCATGCTGCGCCTTTACAGGCTTCGGAGGAAGTGGACCGGTCGTCCAGTCATGCCCACGGAAATAGAGGCCAAGGACATATGCCAGCAACTCTCGGTTCGTTCGCATTACGTTGAGGATCGACTCAGGTGTCGCCTTCTTGAGATTTGAAGCCAGCACGCCAAACGTCACAGCCTGAGCCTGGCGGGCGATCACCATCTGAAGATCGTGACTGCACCAGATCAAAGATTGCACGACTACCGCTCGTTCAAGCTGGTCGGCAAAGATCGGGTTCTTGGGGCTTTGCAGCTGGATTTCCCCGATAATCCTGCGGAATCGGCCACCCACCAGCGCCTTGTAGATGAGTTCGTTTTTCTCCCGGATTCTCAGCAGAAGAGTCACGTGGTCGTCGAGGGTGATGGGCCGGGCCGAGAATTGAGGCCAGCCAGCCGCGACCAGCTCCAGCTTGCTCTCGTCAAAAGGAGACACGATCAGCCTGGCAAGGAACGCGGTTAGATCTTCGCGAGATTCTGGTATGAGTTCCGGAGGAGGCAATACCTCCTTTGCGTCACACAAGGCAGGTGGAAGTTTGGTCAAGTCGACCTGAAAAGGTGAGAAGATCCGGCTACCATAGTCGTTCTCGACGATGCCACCGCTATACGTTGCAGCCCACATCTGATCGATAACATCACTGAGAGAGCGACGTTTGAGAACTTCAGTCAGTATGGTCCGAGGGTCGTGCTTGTTCGGCACCGGCGCTGTGGGGGGCTGCTGTCTCTTCGCAGCATTCTTGCGGATGAGGGTCTCTTTCGACCCAAGATGTAGGACTTTCAAAGGGACGCCATTGCCTGTTCCACCCGCAGTATCAGTCGCGTGGGGCTCACCTATAGCCACACGCCAATTTCTGCTGTGATTACATAAGCTTCGAATCCTACCGAACCCTTACTGAAGCGCCTCGAGGCGCCCCGGTAAAGGCTCGTATTTGGCTTGAAGCGCTTGGCGGGCAGCAATGGCCTGACCGATTGTCAGGTTTGAGCCGTTGGCTTCAGGCACTCAGATGAGAAGCGAAAGGTTACGCAGAACGACCCTTATCACCCCAATCACAGCAACCTCATGGCGGCGTCTGCAAGTGCTTGCCAGCGCAAGCGGCTTTCCTCCCAACGATTGCGAATTTCGCGCGATGTCAGATAGGCTTCAAACCCCACCAAACACTTGCTGCGAATTGCATCAAGCACCGCGAGGCTCTCAGTCAGTTCTTGTTCGATGGCCTGCAATTCAAGCCACGCCTGGTCGAGTTTACCAATCTCGTTGTTCATTTCGCACACACTCCAGAGAGAACCAGAATTTTGGGTCGCCGCCCTTGCTCAGAATCCAGTCGTGCGCCTCGCCGCGGTTCATCCCGCTGGGCGCGCAATATCCGGCCATGCGCTCGAGCCGACCCATCAGAGCCTGCTGACCGACCGTGATCTCGCGACGGCGCCACTGCTCATTCATCGCCGCCTTCCCTGACCCCAGGAAATCGATGACTTCCCGGTGGTAAAGCCTGGCGAGGCTCGACCACTGCAACCGGAGACCGAGCGCCCGGCAGCTTTCGAAGCGCTCAGGATCCGCGAATATCCAGCTGATCATCTGCGAAAGCGTCCCGCCGAACGGCTCCGCCCTGAGCAGTAGCGTGATGAAGTTGTCCGGGTCAGCAAAAAGGCCGATCAGCGCAGCTTCGTCGAAGTCGTCCATGGACAACAACACCAGCGCGCTGCCGAGCGCATATTTGCGCGCATCGCCCTTGCCATTGCGCCGGAATGGGCGAGCTTGCTCATCTCGCATGATATCTCGGGCACTCTGCTTCGCGACCTGCAGCTTGCGAAACAGCTGCTCCTCAAAGCAGTCCAGACCACCAATGATCTCGGCAAGACTGCGTGCTGGTTCCTGATCGTCTTCGTTTTTCATGAAGCCGAGGTAGGCTGGGCAGCTGGATCTCGCTGCACATTACCCCCTCAAAAAACAAACGCGCTTTGCCGGTTTTGCCGGGGTGAATTGCAGCGAGAGAGAGCAGCAGAGCCGACAAGAAGGGCAGAAAAGGGGGTGGTGCGCGACAAAGTGTTTTTCTGCCTGAGGCGAAAACACAACCGCGCTGCCCACCCCCCTTCAAGGTTCCGAAGGCTACAGATGCTGGTGAAATACGGTGCATTGAGGAAAGGCGATCCGGGCGTTGCCGGAGTCATGTCCGCTGCGCGCAGTGCCAAGAATCTGCAATCGCGCAGACGCCGCGAGGAAGCCGAAGAAAGCAAGGACGAGTCAGCTCGCCGTCGCCGGAAGACGATAAGCGACCGCGAGGCGGCGGCCGCATTGCTCCACAAGGTGCGGATCCAGGTGCCTCAAAAGTCACGGCCAATGCGAAAGGGTACGCCGCGAAAGCTTACCAATCGCTCTGCGGCAAAGCTGCCGCCCGGCGGCTTTGGCGAGAGCTCATCGAGAGGCCCTGATAGTTTTCACAGCATCCATTTTGATTTCACCGCACGCTCGTTCACCTCTCGTGGACGAAGGTGGAAAACCCGCGAGGCAGAGCGCTCTGCGCTCTACATCCTGCGCGAGGAGGGCCTCGAAGCGCCGTCGTCGTGGATCTCGAACATCTCGGCCGATCGCAACGAGATCTCGAGCTTCTTCAGAACGGTCGAGCTGCTCGAGCGCCACGATAGGAAGAATGCCACGGTCTACGTGAGCGAAGTCATCGCGCTGCCGGCGGAGTTGACTATGGCCGGCAGGCTGGAAGCGGTAAATGCCATTTGCCGGACGCTGCAGCAGCGCGATATCATGTTCGTGGCAGCGCTGCACAAGCCGGACCCATCGGGTGACCAGCGCAACTTCCACGTCCATGTCATGTATTCGACGCGGCCGGCTACCAGACACGACGCATACGACTGGTCCTTCTGCGCATCAAAGGACCTGTCGATCAACTGCCCCGTCGGAATCCGGGCGCGCCGTGATCACGTTGTGCAGTGTCTGAACGAGCAGCTGGCACGAGATCACATCGACAAGCGCTACACTGCGCTGAGCCATCGTGCGCGCCATATTGCCGGACCCGTTCAACCGAAAGTCGGTCAAGCCCGGACCTGGGCTGTACGGAGGATGGCTGGCGTCGAGATGCAGTGCGAGCGACTTTCCAATCTCTTGGAAAAGACACAGCACGCTCGCCAGTTTCTTGTCAGCGCGAACGCCAGGCTCCGGACAGTCAGCCAGCTGATCAAGCGCAAGATCGCGACGACCCAGTTGGACATGCTTTCGATGGAGCATGTTCCAGCAGAACTTGATCTTGTGAAGGCATCCCTTGCGACATCGCTGGCAAGGAGGACCGCATGCGCTGACGCCTTGGCAGGCCAGCATCGTCGAGAGTTGGATCAGGTCGCGCAAGCCATCCGCGATCAGCTTGTGGCGATCAGCCCGGCGAAATCCGAGCAGCAGTTGAGCGAGCATGCTGCGGGCATCCGCTCGCAAATCTCTTCAAGAGCCCTCGCCGCCTTGAATGCCGAAAGGAGGCTCAGCAGCCAGATGGCCAATGTCGGCCGCGAACTCGAGCAGGACTTGCTAGCGCGTCGTGATGATCCAGCTCCGGCGCTTCGAAAAGATGATCTTCGAGCCGGGATGCAGGCTCGGTTGGCAGAGGCTGCGCTGAACGCCGACATGACACTGGTCACGACGAAGGAGATCCTGCGCAGGACTGCTGAGGCAATCGCTGTCCAGATAAGAGGATCAGACAGGTCCCTGGGCGAGATTCATGCTGGGACCGGGGATACGCGGCAAGAGATCGAAACCACTTTGCGCAGGCGCGCGATTGAAATCGATTCGGCCATGTCGAGCAACAGTGCAAGGATGTCCGAGATCACCGCCGACATTCAGACGCCGCCCCGCAGGCAGGAATCGCACGCGCGCGAATTGAATGGCCCTGCACCGACGGAAGACCAGTCAACCGAACAGGAGGAGACAGCGCCTGCAAGTGTGCCGCCCTTGCCTGCCTTGGACCATCAGGCCGAAGTCAGCCGCATTGAGCGTGAGAACCTCGACAATCAAGCCTTGCTCAAGAAGCAGAAGGTCAATGCCGTAAGCGCGTCGGCGCTGCCCGATGAGCATACCGAAGCTCCCTCTGAAGCTCTCGCTCCCACGTCAGCAGGGCCGACAAATTTGAACTCATCTGCCGACAGCTTGCTGCCGTCTCAGGCCACCATTGTCGCTGGCCCAGCACCGGCAGAAAATCGCACATCCAACGACCAACGAGGAATGGAGAATACCTATGTCAGTGAATACGACCACTACGACGAACTCGACCGGGATTATGAATACGAAGGCTGGGATAACCAGTTTGCTCGAAGCCTCAACTCGCCCAATTTGTGCAGACTGCAAGCACAGCTTCTGGTTGGTGGATCGGCAAGCCCCGAAAGCAATCTGCCGATATCTCAAGGTCGTGACCTTCGGGGAGGTGATGAACGTCGGGGCGTGCGCGAAGTTCGAGAAGGACGCGGACTGACGCTTGCCCAGCAGGTCGCCGATCTGGGGATTGGCGACCTGCGAGCCGGCAAGGAGGAGGACACCGACGGATCAAGCTCCCGGACGCCCCGGCCTGCAGTCCGGAGCGCCGCGAAAGGACCACTGTTGAACGATGGACCTATCATCGACCCACGCAACCATGGGCGTGGTCGATGAGGCGCCGCCTCTGGCGGCGATTACGGCAGATGGCCGCCCTGAGACGGCCCGTGAGGAGAAGGAGGAATCTCGAGGCTGTTGGTAAAAATGAAACTAGCCGGACAGCTCGCAGCCCGCCGTCCGCACAGGAAAAAACTTTGATAAACCTTCCAAATTTCAATGAACCGTCCCGCAGGCGAATCGACGAAGCCGGTGCCATGCTGATCGCAGAGCTCTCCGGTTGGTCCGTGGATCGCTGGCCCATCCTCCTGCCGACGAGGGCTTCCGGCTACTTTCATGCAGCCGATGCGGATCTGCTGTTAGTCCCATCCAGCACTGGCAGCCGGGAGGACTTCAGCATGGTATCCTCGGTAGTCCGCGAAACGCGTTGCGATGCGCTGATCGTGAGGCTCAGTGAGACAGCGCCGGCTCATGTCTTCTGCTGCGTTCAGATCTGGAAGCCAGGCGTCGTGAATTGGAGCATAGGCAAGCTGTGGCTCAGCGAGAGCGGCCAAGGATGGATCATTCCGGATCCTGCTGACACTGCCGAGGACGACAAGTTCTTCCGTTTGCAGCCCGGGCGGTTGCGCGCCTGTTCCACTCCGCCAGGCGAGGCCATTGCGAGCCCTGATGCAGGGTTCGCTCGTGCCGATCGTCTGTATGCCTCGCGGGCGGTGGCATGACCGAGCAATTCGAATGGATCAGCCCGGCCAAGGCCGCCAAGATGCTGAAGCATGATACGCAGAACAACACTGCGGACTTCAGCTTCGCCACACTTCCAAACCTCGAGAGGAAGGATGCGACAGCTGTCCTTGCGCGCGCGAAACTGCAGCCACGACGACCGGGGCCTGGCGACCAATGGCCTGCCCCCTTCTGGCCGGTTACAGCTGCCGCAGACAGGATGATCTTCGCCCCCAATGCTGCCGTGAAGGATATGTGCGTCGAAACTGTCCTTGCCGATTACGACGCCCACGTCCTCAAGTATCAAAGCGTGCTGGCTGTCGTTCTCACGATGCAGTTCGGTCACGACTGGCAGGTTGTCGACATGCTCTCCTTGACGACCATGTTCCTGACGCAGAAACTTGCGCTGGAAAGGCAATTGACTTCGTTGCTCGTCGTGCACAATCCGGCGGTCGCGCTCTCGGCGCAGCCGCCACATGCGCATTGCGTCGTGCTTGCGCGCAAGCATCGCGCGGCCGGGTGGTCCGAGGTGCATCCAGATCTTGTCGCAAAAGATGCCGGGTCGCGTCTTGCTCGCGAATGGCTCGAATTTCGGGAGAAGTGGGCGCCCTCTTACAGATACCTTTGATTTTGGCGCGGGGGCTTATCGCCCCCTCTTCTTACCACTCTCTGGTCTGTGCCTGCTTTTTACTGGGGTAAGTTGCAGCGAGACGAGTGTGCTTGCCTGATCCAGGCTTCATGAAAGCTTCAGCCCCTCGCAAGTCCATCATGCTGGCAAGCATAAGTCGAAAACAGGCCGTCAGCGCGGCCGAGTTTGATCTTGTTCGCGCTGGCCGGCTCGCCGACGTCGATGACGCTGAAGTGCGCCTTGCCTTCGAAATGTTCGCTGCGGATCTTGATGATCTTTTTGACGGATAAGGTCGGCGCAGCACCCTAATAGCAGCTCATCAGAACGATTTCTGGCGCATATCGAGTAAGTTTCAGCAAGATTGCTTCACAGGTCAGGAATGTTCGAAATGCAGTTGTCAGGGCCCTTGTTCGCTGCGACCCTCGAATGAAATTGGTGCAGAGTGAATGGCTTCGTCTGGGACTAAGCGGTCATTCCCTCTGGACGGGTCGAGTGGCCGGTTCATTCCCGAGACCTGACACTCCGCTAACGGCCTGCTGGGCAAAAACTGCCACCGTAACTGTCCAATACCGGAAGTTTCGGTTTCGGCTGATGGGCTTTTAACGATGACAGGTCGTGGCCCGCAGTCGAGCGCGTCCAACGCATAGCAATTCTGCCTTGCTCGCATCGACACAGTATGCAATCGATTGTATTCACGAGCAGGAAGCAGTTGGGAAAAGAGGCGGCAATGACCATTGGTCCCGGTTCGTTTTGCGCGGATCATGATCACGACGATTCCGCTTGGTGGCAATCGGCGGTCGGCTACCAAATATATCCGGCCAGCTTTGCCGACAGCAACGGCGACGGCATTGGCGACATTCCCGGGATCATCAGCAAGCTCGATCATCTCGCTGACTTGGGTATCGGCTTTATTTGGCTTTCGCCGGTCTATGCTTCCCCAATGGTCGATAATGGCTACGACATCTCCGATTATCGGGCGATAAACCCGATCTTTGGCACGATGGACGATATGGATCGCCTGATTGCCGAGGCGCGTGCGCGCAAGATTGGCATTGTCATGGATCTGGTGGTCAACCATACTTCGGATCAGCATCCGTGGTTCCGCGCTGCGCGAGCGGATCGGCATTCGCCCTACCGGGACTACTACATCTGGCGCGACCAGCCACCGGTCAAAGGTTCGGCCGCCGATATCGAGGCGTCGTTCGGTGGCCCGGCATGGAGCAGGGACGCCGAGAGCGGCGACTGGTATTTCCACCTCTTCGCCCCGCAGCAACCAGATCTCAACTGGACCAACCCGGCCCTGCGGGCCGAAATCCAAGCCATGATGAACTGGTGGCTCGACAAGGGTGTCGCCGGCTTCCGGATGGACGTGATCGATTTGATCGGCAAACAGCCCGAGGCGGGGATCGTTGCCGATGGCCCGGAGCTCCATCGCTACCTGCAGGAAATGCACGAAGCGACGCTCGCCGGGCGGAACGCGGTCACTGTCGGCGAAGCGTGGAGCGCTACTCCTGAAAACGCTCCGCTCTACAGCGCGCCTCAACGCCGCGAGGTTTCGATGGTGTTCCAGTTTGGCCATGTCACCCAGTTCTGGGACGACAAGCTGGGTAAGTGGAAACCAAAGCCTATCGACTGGCCCCAGCTGAAGGCGACGTTCGCCACCTGGCAAGCCGCGCTCCACGACAAAGGATGGAACTCGCTGTTCTGGGGCAACCATGACCTGCCGCGTGCAGTCTCGCGCTACGGCGATGAGGGCGAGCATCGCGTCGCATCGGCAAAGGCACTGGCGACAATCCTGCACCTGATGGAGGGCACCCCCTACATCTATCAGGGCGAAGAAATCGGCATGACCAACGCAGAGTTCAGCCGCATCGATCAGTACCGGGATGTTGAAACGCTGAACTTCCACCGCATCCAACTCACCGAAGGCGTGGACGAGTGGGCATTTCTGGCCGGTGCTCGTGCCAACAGCCGCGACAACGCGCGAACCCCGATGCAGTGGTCAGCCGAAAGCCACGCAGGGTTCACTAATGGCAACCCATGGATCTCCGTCAACGCGAACTATCCTGCGCTCAACGTGGAACAGGACCGCGCCGATCATGATGGCGTGTTCCAGCGCTATCGCCGCCTGATCGCGCTGCGGAAAGAACACGCGGTTATCCGCCACGGCGATTTCCGCTTGTTCCTGCCCGATCATCCAGCGCTAGTGGTCTATGAACGCAGCCTCGGCACTGACACGCTGCTGGTGATTGCCAACATGTCGCGCGAGACCATCGACCTGCCCCAGTCCGACATTCCTGCGGTACAGGGGTCAGACATCATGACCGGCCGACAGGTTTCGACCCACCCAGGCGCCAGGTTGGAAGCGTATGAGGCTTTTGCCATCTGGCTCTGAAGGCGGACAAGCGCATCCTGTCGAATACAGATTTTGCAAGGCTGAATTGGGCCACTGAATGACAGCATCGAACATACTCGGACGTTCCAATGACGAGAAGGCAATGTTCCATTCTGGTCGGCGGCTGCCTCTCCGGAGACTTAGAAGCGCGTGCCAATTGCCGCCTTAAAAAACGACGTTCAGCGGGCCGAAGCATGGGGTCGAGAGCGGTCGTTCATTCACGTTTGTAACCCTTCACTCGATTGACGTGATCCAAGCCCAGCTGTCATTCCGTTGAGCTTCTCGTTGGCAAAATAGCCAAGGGCGACACTTGGCGAATGTGACATCACTTGGCCCATCTTTTACACACGCGGCATGGTTTGCTCGTCATGCTGCGAGCCGTCTCGCTGAGCCCTCGCACGCAACTCCTCCAGAAGCACGCGAAACGCTGGCGAGAGATTGCGCCGATCGGGGTAGTACAGGTGATGGCCGGCAAAAGGCGGGCACCAGTCGGCAAGCAAGCGGACCAGTTGGCCAGACGCAAGATGCTCGTGCAGGTCGTCGTCTTCGATTACACAGGCCAGGCCGCGACCAGCCAGTGCTGCCTCGATCGCCAGAGTGCTATCGTTGACGATCAGAGCCCCCTCCACGCGCACGTTCAGAGTCTGCCCCGCCTTCTCGAATTCCCACGCATAGAGATTGCCGCGGGTCGCCATGCGCAAGTTGATGCAGCGGTGCGCAATCAGGTCACGTGGAGTTTTCGGCGGCGCATGCTTTGTGAGGTAGTCAGGTGAACCTACTACGGCCATGCGCAAGTCCGGGCCTATGCGCACTGCAATCATGTCCTTCTCCAGGCTCTCGCCCAGGCGCACACCCGCATCGAACCTGTCCGCCACGATGTTGGTCAGAGCACCGTCGATCGACAATTCGATCTGAATCTCGGGATAGCGGGCCAGCACTGCATCGACCGCAGGCCACAGGACCGTTTGGGCAGCATGACGGCTGGTGGTGATGCGCACAGTGCCGGAGGGGCGCTCACGTAGCTTGGCCAGCAAGGTGATCTGCTGCCGAATGTCGCTGAGTGCTGGCCGCAGGGTTGCAAGCAATTGCTCCCCGGCTTCGGTGGGGCTCACGCTGCGCGTTGTGCGCGCAAGCAACTTGATATCGAGATGAGCTTCCAGCCGGCGCACGGCATTGCTGATTGCCGATTGCGACGTTCCCAATCTCGCCGCCGCACGGGTGAAGCTGCGCTCCTCGGCGACGACCAGAAACGTCGACAGATCGCCCAGCTCATCGCGCATCATTTATCTCGTTTCGATATAGGTTCATGCAGAAAGACACGTCTAATCGGCAATAATCACTTGGTCTATGCTCCTCTCCAAGATGCAATGGCGCTGACGGCAAGCAGGGCAGAAGAATGCCGGTCTCGAGCAGGAAGAGTGACCCATGGACGTTGTAGTTATCATCGGCGCGGGCGGTATCGGCGAGGCAATCGCACGCAGGCAGGGGTTCGGCCGCAAGCTGCTGCTGGCAGATTGCAACGCTACCGTCCTTGAAGCCGCCGCACAGCGCCTGACCGATGCCGGCTATCAGGTGCAAACGCAGCCGGTTGACACCACCATGCGCCAGTCTGTCGAAGCGCTGGCTACGCGTGCGGCCGCACTTGGCACGGTCGTTCAGGTCGTCAACACCGCTGGTGCATCACCCAACATGGCTGGGCCCGAGCGGGTGCTTGAAGTCGATCTTTATGGCTCGGCGCTGGTGTTCGAGGTGTTCGAAAGCGTGATTGCACCCGGCGGGGCGGGCTTGATCGTCTCGAGCATGGCGGGCCACATGCTGCCCCAGCTTCCAGCTGACCAGGAACAGGCACTGGCCTTCACGCCCGCCGATAAACTGCTTGCCTTGCCGTTCCTCGGGCGTGAGTTCGTGCCGGATTCGATGGTCGCCTATTGCCTGGCCAAGCGGGCCAACGCGCTGCGGGTACGGGCGGCGGCATTGTCATGGGGCAACCGGGGGGCGCGGGTCAATGCGGTCAGTCCCGGCATCGTGGTGACCCCGCTCGCGCGCCACGAACTCGCTTCCCCAATCGGTGATGGCTACCGGGCGATGGTCGATGCGTCGCCTGCAGGCCGGATGGCGCCGCCTGAGGAAATCGCTCTAGCCTGCGCATGGCTGCTTGGACCGGATGCCGGCTTCGTGACCGGCACCGATCTGCTGATCGACGGCGGCATCATTGCCGCGATGTTTGCGGGCAAGATCCGGCAGCCCGGCTAAGCCTTCTCAAGGAGTTGAACAATGCATAGTCGCACTCTGGGCCAATCTGGCCTCTCTGTTTCCGCCCTCGGCTATGGCTGCATGGGCATCGACTTCGGTTACAGCAGCAAGCTGTCTCGCGCTGATGGCATTGCCATGATCCGCGCCGCCGTTGAACGTGGCGTCACGTTCTTCGACACTGCCGAAGTCTACGGCCCATGGACAAACGAGGACATGGTCGGCGAAGCCCTTGAACCGTTCCGCGACGAGGTCGTGATCGCAACCAAGTTCGGCTTCAATATCGACCCCGACAGTGGCGCAATGCGCGGCGTGGATAGCCGCCCCGAACAGATCCGTCGCGTCTGCGAGGCTTCGCTCAAGCGTTTGCGCGTCGATGCGATCGATCTGTTCTACCAGCACCGCGTCGATCCCAAGGTGCCAATCGAGGACGTGGCGGGCACAGTGCGGGACCTGATCGCAGAGGGCAAGGTCAAGCACTTCGGCATGTCGGAGCCGGGCGCCGCCACGATACGGCGCGCCCACGCGGTGCAGCCCGTAGCGGCACTTCAGAACGAATACTCGCTGTGGACGCGGCAGGTGGAGACAAACGGTATTTTTGACGCCTGCCATGAACTCGGCATCGGCCTTGTGCCCTATTCGCCGCTCGGCAAGGGCTTCCTTGCTGGCGGTATCGCCAGCGCCGAGCAGGTGGCCGAAGGTGACTTCCGCGGCACCCTGCCGCGCTTTCAGGCCGAAGCTTTCGCTCACAACCTGAAGTTGCTGGACCTTGTGAAGAAAATCGCGGCTGACCGTGGCGCGACCCCTGCGCAGATCGCGCTCGCATGGCTCTTGGCCAAAGCACCCTTCATCGTGCCGATCCCTGGCACTACCAAGCTGCATCGGCTCGAGGAAAACCTTGGCGCAGCAGACATCGCCCTCTCGCCTAAGGATCTTGCCGAGATTGAAGCGCTCCTGGCGACCGTAAGCGTGGAAGGAGCGCGCTACACTCCTGCTGGTGAGGCAGCGACTGGTCTTTGACAGGCTCTGATTCTGGCAAGCAATTGGAAAGGCAGTAGCGACATGAGCACCATCGTGGTCAACGGTCAGCAGCGTAAGGTCAAGGCATCGCCTGACACCCCGCTCCTCTACGTCCTGCGCAATGAACTGGGCGTCATGGGGGTCAAATTTGGATGCGGACTTGCCCAGTGCGGCGCCTGTTCGGTCTTGCTGGGCGACGAGGAAGTGCGTGCTTGCGTGACCCCTATCTCGGCGCTGGAAGGCAAACCGGTGACCACCGTGGACGGTCTTCCCCAACGCTGGGCCAGCCAGAAGGGAAAGATGTCCGCAGGCACGCTTCATCCAGTGCAGCAAGCGTGGATCGACGAACAGGTGCCCCAGTGTGGGATCTGCCAGTTCGGCATGATGATCAAGGTCACCGAACTGCTCGAGGCCAATCCCAAGCCTACTGATCAGGACATTCGGGAAGCTTTGACCACGTCAGGCCCGTCGCCGCACCTGTGCCGCTGCGGCAGTTATGCCGCAATACTCGAAGGCGCTCACCGTGCGGCGAAGCTCATGATGCAGGGAGAGTCGGCATGATCCGTTCACCCTCGAAGTCCGAAGCGAAAATCATCTACGATATCAATGTCCACGGCGCCCGCTTGATGGGTGTCAGCCGGCGCGGGTTCCTCGCTGCAGGAGGCGCACTCGCTGCCGTCTTCGCGATGGGTGGTCGCAGTGCTGTTGCGCGGGTAAACGCCAGCAAAGCCAATTCACATGCTCATTCAGCCGCTACCGTCAATGGCTGGATCGAGATCCGTTCGGATAACACCGTCCTGTTGCGCACAGGAAAGTGCGATTTTGGGCAGAGCACGATCTACACCGCGTATCGCCAGATCGTAGCGGAGGAACTCTGCGTCCCTCTGGAAGCAATGACCGAGGTGGTCTCAGGCGACACTGACCGCACACCGGATGGGGGTGGCACATTCGGCCTGCTGCGCTACGGTCAGAACCTGCGCAAGGTCGCAGCATTGATGCGTGAGGCTTCGCTTGAGTTGGCGGCTAGGCGGCTCGCGGTGCCCCGCGCCAGCCTAACTGTTCGCGAAGGCGTAATCTCCGGCGCAACGAAAGCCATAAGCTATGGCGAACTGCTGGCGGGCGAAGACCTGCATCTGGTCATCCCGATTGCCGGCGACCTGACCATGCCGATGGGGCTGCGCGTGGATGCCGATCCGCCGCTGAAGCCGGTGAAGGACTACACCATCATCGGCAAGCCGGTGCTCAACCCTTCGATAGCGCCCAAGGTTGCAGGCAAGACGGTATGGGTGGGCGACGTGACACTGCCCGGAATGCTCCATGCACGCACGATCCATCCGGCTACGCTGGGATCGACGCTGATTGCGCCGGGTAAGCTCGATGGCAAACAGTTCCCCGGCGCACGACTGGTAAGCATCGACAACTTGCTTGCCGTTGTATCTCCGGACGAATGGGAGGCGGTTCAGGCTGCACAGTCGGTCGCAGACGGTAGCGAGTGGTCAAAGTGGGAAGGTCTTCCCGGCAACGAGCGCTTGACAGAACACTTGCGAAGGATTGCGACTGAAGACCCGACGCCAGCGCGCGAGGGCCGAGCAAACAAGGGCGAGGCTTCGTCGGTCAAGACTATGCGCGAACTTCGGGCAAGCTATCTGATGCCTTACCAGAAGCATGCTCCGATCAGCCCAATGGTCAGCCTTGCCGACTATCGCGAGGACGGCTCAGTATGGCTTCACACGCATAGCCAGAATCCCCAGCACTTGCGGCGAATGATCGCGCTGATGCTGGGAAGCGATGAAGAAAAGGTAGTGGTGCGCACCTATCCGGGCGCGGGGCATTATGGCCGCTCCAACGGCGGCAGCGCCGGAAGCGAGGACGAGGCGGTCGTTCTCTCGCGCGAATTGCGGCGACCAGTGCGAGTGCAATGGATGCGCGCCGACGACATGCAATGGTCGACGCAATCACCGGCGATGATCTCGGACATCCGCATCGCGCTCGATGACGCCGGAAGGATGGCAGCCTATGAAGCATCGCACATCGGACTCGGAATGCAGGATGATCGCCTTGTCGGCGCGTTGCTGGCGGGTCTGCCGGTCATCCCTGCACCCTCAGCTGAAACGACGTATGGCTTCCAGAGCACGGTGCTCAACGTCACCGACACCTGGGTCTACGGCGCAGTGCCTGCCGTGCATGAGCAGGCCAAGGGAGGCGCACACCCCGGCCAGAACGAAGCCTTAGGCGCTGCCGGCCTTCGCAGCCATTCCATGCGTACGCCAATCCAATTCCAGCAGAATTGCCCGCGTGAGATCGCGATAAGCGAAGCCGCGATGCTGGCCGGAAGGGATCCGCTCCAGTTCAGGCTCGACCATGTCACCGACCCGCGCTTCGTAGCTATCCTTGAGCGGTTGCGCAGCGAAGCGAAGTGGGAGAACCGGCCATCGCCCTCACCCCAAGCCAGAAGCAACGGCAGCGATCCGGTCAGGGGGCAAGGCGTTTCGATCATGCTGCGCGATAACGGCTACTGGGCCTGCGCTGCAAAGGTGACGGTCATTCCCGCAAGCGGCGAGGTCAAGGTCGAGCGCATGACGATCGTTGCCGACGTCGGCATCATTATCAACCCGCTCCAGTTGCGCCGACAGATCCAGGCCGGTTGCCTGATGGGTGTGAGCCAGGCACTGCACGAGGAGCTGACCTTCGATAAGGGTGCCGTGACGGCCAAGGATTGGACTGGCTATCCCATCCTCACCATGGCTGAGATGCCCGAACTGAAGGTTGTAATCACCGACAACCCCACCGTGGGCATTTACGGCCAAGGCTCAGAGAGCGCTAATGCCTTGGCCTCGCCTGCCATTGCGGCGGCAGTCATGGATGCGACTGGAAAGCCCATCAGGCGCATTCCTCTAAAGCCCGAATATGTTCGAGCGGCCATCAAGCTTCACGCTTGATAGCCAAGAAGCCCGGTGGACGCTAAGCCGGGTTTCGGACGCTGCAGATAATCGATTTCACCGAAAACAAGAGGCAAGTTTTGGGCCGAAGCTGACATTCCCGCGTTAGCCTGGAATGGCATGAGTTGGTCGGATGCGGCCGGAGGCTGAACGCCTTATCATGGGACATAGCGGACAGTAGCGAAGGCTAAGGGTAATGGCTGACGACGCCGAAACCCGCCATTCCTCAGAGCGAGTACACCCTTTCCTCTATCGCAAAGCCGGGCAACAAACCGAGTATGAGGGCTTGGGAAGTGCAAACGGATGTGAGTGACCATTCCTGCGACGAATAGTCAGGGGACGTCGCCGACCAACTGACGTTCTTCCGTTGGCCAATTCTGGCCATCGGAGAATGAACATGGAAATGCCTGAACCCCAACCCACATCCCCACGCGTCAGGCCTGGAACGCTGGGCGCGCCGTTGGCGCGAAGCGGGCCCTAAAGCCGAAGCAAATTTGGGAGATCCGCTTCTACCTCAATCAGCGTCATCGCTTACGAGATCGGGCCCTGTTCGACCTCGCAATCGACAGCAAGTTGCGTGGCTGTGATCTCGTGCAGATGAAAATCGGCGACATTGTCAGTGGCGGGCAGATCCGAACACGCGCCATCGTGATGCAGCAGAAGACTGGCCGACCTGTGCAGTTTGAATTGCTGCCTGACGCCCGAGCCAGTCTGTTGGCATGGCTTGAACGCCGTGGCGGCACGGTGGACGATTATGTCTTTCCAAGCCGGGTCGATCGCAACGGCCATCTCAGTACCCGCCAATATGCTCGGCTTGTCGATGAATGGGTGACCGGGGTGGGCCTGATGCGAAGCGAATATGGCACCCACTCGCTGCGCCGGACGAAGGCCTCGATCATCTACCGGGCGACAGGCAACCTGCGCGCCGTTCAGATTTTGCTCGGCCATAGCAAGATCGAGAATACGGTGCGCTATCTCGGGATCGATGTGGAAGACGCGCTTGCCCTTGCCGAGAATACCGAAATTTGACCAAGTAGCTCCTCGCTGCTGGCGAGGAGCTAACTTTTATGCCCTGCAACAAAACCACGTTCCAAGCGAACAGTTCGAATGGAGGGTTCTGGACTGCCCGCTGACACTTCCGTTTAGTTTGCCTCGCGAATGGACGAAGACTCAGACCCTGCCGTCAGGCGAAAGGTCAGATTGATGCGTTCCCCAATCGGTTTGGCGGTGCGCATGACGGCGTGCTGCCAATGGCGTTGCATTGTGCCAGCCATGATCAGCAAGCTTCCATGTTCCAGCGTGATGCGTTTCACCTGCGCATGATCGTCTTTGCGGCGCATGTGGAAAACCCGTTCCGCCCCGAAACTCAGCGAAGCGATCACAGGCGCAGGCCCCAGTTCCGGCTCATCATCCGCATGCCAGCCAATCGCGTCTTGGCCGTTACGGTACAGGTTCGCCAGCATCGAATTGAAACGCGCCGCGCAAATGGCCTCTACGCGCTCACGCAGATGCGCAACCACGCCGCTCCATGGATGCGGCACCAGCACATGGGCCAGCGTGGAATAGGTGTGGACCACCTCACTATGCCAACTGCTCAGGCGCGGCTGAGGAATGATCTGACCATGGATGTTGACGCTATGCTGCTCCCAAGGGATTTCGGCGCGCAGGGCGGAGAAAATCGCGTCGGGATGCAGGCCCAGATCGGGGCTGGGATGATAGATGACCCGCGCATCTGCCAAGGCAATCGGGCGGATTTCGTTGAACAGGTCCATGGTCAGTCATTCTGCCCGATGCAGGGTGTCGGCAAGGAAAGTGGCAAACGCTTCAACGCGGGGCAAGCTCGCGCGGTGGGAAGGACGCACCAACCACAAGGCGCCGCGTTCACAGTGCTGATCGGGCAGCAGCGCAACCAGCCGCCCATCTGCCAAAGCAGGCGCTGCGGCATAATCGGGCAATTGCGCCACGCCCATGCCTGCCTGCGCCGCCAGCACCACCGCCTCTCCATCGTTGAACACCGCGCCCGCGCCCAATTCGCGATCCATCTCGCGGCCATCGAATGACCAGCGCTCCAATTGTCCGGTGGAAGGGTAGCGAAAGCGGAGGCAGGCATGATGCGCCAGATCATCCGGAGCCAGCGGCGCGTCCCGGATAGCCAGATAGGCAGGCGCTGCGCACAGCACAAAACGGTGCGGCGCAAGGCGGCGCGCAATCAGCCCGCTGTCTTCCAATGTACCGGTGCGCACCGCCAGATCATAGCCGCCCTCGACCAGATCCACTTTGCGGTCATCCAGCCCGATATCCAGTTCGATCCCCGGAAAGCAGGCCACAAATTCCGCCAAATGAGGAATGATGACCATGCGCCCCAGCGTTGCGGGCAGGCTGACCCTGATCCGCCCCACTGGCGCACGGCGTTGCGCGGTCAGCACGCCTTCCATGTCGCGCAGATCATCCAGCAAGCGCTGGGCACGGGTATAAAGTTGTTCCCCCTCAAAGGTCATGCTGACGCGCCTTGTAGTGCGGATCAAGAGGCGGATCCTCAATCGCTCCTCCATGCGCCCCACCGCCTTGCCGATGGCCGAGGACGACATACCCAAGCGTCTGCCTGCGGCCGCAAAACCGCCGGTTTCCACCGTGGCGACGAAGGCTGACAAGCCTGAGAGCGATTCCAGATGAGCAATTGAGGACATATTGTCCACTGTAACCGGAAAATGTCCTGCATTCCATTGCAGACATGACGGATGCAAAGAGGGGCAACTTCATTTGAAAGGCCCCGATGATGCGCAGCCTCTTGTATATTGCAGCCGCTCTCTTGCCCGTCACAGCCATGGCGCAAACCAACGCGAAGCCCATTCCTGATGCACCCACCGCCGATCCGCAGCATTACACTGTCGAGTTCGAGAATGCCGATGTGCGTATCCTGCGGATCAAATATCCGGCGCATTCCAAGGGCAACATGCATGACCACCCCCATTCGGTGACGGTCATGCTGACGGGGGCAAGCTGCGCGGGACCAGGCCTGATGGCAAGAGCAACACTGCCGATTCAGTCAAAGGTTTGGCCATCTGGGAAGAGGCAGGGCCACACCAGATGGAAAACATTGGCGATGAAGATTTCGAAGCCGTCCGCATTGAATTGAAGCATTGATCTCATGCGCTTCCCGCTCTGGATGGCAGCCTTTGCCGTGACCATCACCACGCCCGCTTTTGCCAAGCCCGCTATCGAAGCTTTGGGCCGGGATTACGTTTTCCCGAACAAAATCGAGGGCATGCCGACCAGGCTCTCCGACTTCCCCGAACTGGCTATCAACAGCTTCACCACCAGTGACGGCGTGCGCATGACATGGTGGGAGGCCGGAACAGGGCGGCCCATCGTCATCATTCCCGGCTGGTCGTCCAATGGGGCGGAATATGTGAATGTGATGTGGCTACTGGCACGCAACCATCGCGTGCTGGTGCTGGATCCGCGCAATCAGGGCCTGTCTGGCCGCGTGGGCTATGGCACGCGGATTGCCCGCTATGCCGCCGATCTGCATGAATTTCGCGCGGCGGCGCAAGTGGGCGAGGCTGATTACGTGGGCCACTCGATGGGTGCCAGTGTAATCTGGAGCCACATCGACCTGTATGGCACGCAAGGCATGCGCAGGCTGGTCTTTATCGACGAAGGGATCTCCCTGATCGCCGGATCGGATTGGACCGACGAGCAACGCCGCGATGCAGGCGCGATTGCCGACAGCTATGATGGGTTCCGCGCCGCGCTGGCGCCAAAGACTGATGGCAGTGACCTGTTCACCCGTCTGATGCGGGATCGCACACCCTATTTCGAGAATTCACAGGGCTTTTCCGATGCCTTCATCCACAATGACATGGTGCACATGGGTCTGGTGATGCGCGACCATGCGGGCAACGATTGGCGCGACGTGATCTCTCATAAGATCGACCGTCCCACTGCCTTCTTTACCGGCGAATTGAGCGCCAATGTGGCCAGCCAGCACTGGGCTGCGCGCCAGATCCGGGATGCCCGCGTGTTTGTCTACACCGCCGCCGAACATGGCGATCACCTGCTGGCTTATAAAAACCCGGTCAAATTTGTGGCCGACCTGACTCAGTTTCTTGATCAATAAAGGAGCATCCCATGCCCGTCGTTCGCGTCAGTTGGTTTGAAGGCAAAGACACGGCCCAAAAGGCCAAGGTTGCTGCCGAAATTACCGACAGCATTGCCCGCAATACCGGCACGGATCCATCCTATGTCTATGTGATCTTTGAGGATGTGAAGCCTTCGGACTGGGCAGGAGCGGGGAAGCTGTATGCGCAGGAATAGCGCCATCGGCGTGGCAGCCTCGCTGGCGCTGGCTACCTCGGCTCATGCCGCCGATCCGGCGCCGTCCGCGTTTCAGGTCAAAGGGGTGGAATTGGCTAAGGATACCGAGGGTCTGCGCCTGTCCATGCAGCGCCAATATTGGCAGGATCCCTCACGCGAAGCCTTGGCCGACCGGGATTTCATGGCGTGGTTGCCCATCGATTTTCACGACGGGGTGATCGAGGCCGAGGTGAAGGCGAGCCTTGCTCCCGACGCGCCCGCATTTGCCCGCGGCTTTGTGGGGCTGGCGTTCCGCTATGATGGTGCGCGGTTTGAAAGTTTTTACCTGCGGCCAACCAATGGCGTGGCCGATGATCAGGTGCGGCGAAACCATGCGGTGCAATATGCGGCCTTTCCCGATTGGCGCTTTGACCGTCTGCGCCGCGAAAGCCCGGAGCGATACGAGACCGCCGCCGACATTGCGCCTGATCGCTGGGTGCACATGCGGATCGAGGTAACGGGGGCGCAGGCCAAGCTCTATCTCGATCACCGTGCCTCGCCGGTGTTGATCGTCAATGATCTGAAGCTGGGTGCGGATTTGCGTGGCGGCGTGGGTCTGTGGATCGAAACGGCCACCATCGCCCATTTCCGCAACATCAAGGTCATGCGCCAATGATCAAAAAGCTGGGGTTTGGCGGTGCGCCATTGGGCAACATGTTCGCTCCCATCGACGAGGCGACCGCCGACGCCACCATGCAGGCAGCGTGGCACAGCGGCGCACGGCATTTCGATACCGCGCCGGTCTATGGCGGCACGCTGGGCGAGCATCGCTTTGGTCGCTTCCTGCGCCAGATGCCCCGCGACGATTTCGTCATTTCCACCAAGGTCGGCCGATTGATGTGCCCCGGCCGGGAAAAATCAGCCGCGCCAAAGATCATCCACGGCCCCAGTTCGGACGAGGCGGGACTGTTCAAGGGCGGCCTGCCGTTCCACGCGCATGTCGACTATGGCTATGACGCTGCCATGCGCAGCTTTGAGGACTCGCTTCAGCGCCTTGGATTGGACCGGATCGACATCGTCTATGTGCATGATCTGGGCGCAGATCATCTGGGACCAGAGTGGGAAGAACATTGGCCGATCGCGATGAATGGAGCCTTCCGCGCCTTGCGGACGTTGCGCGATCAGGGCGTGATCCGCGCATGGGGCATGGGCAACAATGTGATCGAGCCATGTCTGCGCGCGCTGGAGCAGGCTGATCCTGATATCATCCACATTTCGGGACGTTATACATTGCTGGATCGTAGCGCGGAGGACCTGCTAGCCCAGTGCCTACGGCGTGGTGTGCCGGTGGTGCTGGGCGGGTGCTATAATTCCGGCATTCTGGCCGATGGGCCATATGACGATTACCGCCCCGCCAGTGCGCAGCGGATTGCGCAGCGCGATCGTCTGGCGCAGGTGTGTGCGCGTTATGGAGTCAGCCTGAAGGCCACCGCGTTACAGTTCTGCGCCCGCCACCTTGCGGTTCAGGCCATCGTGCCAGGGGCCAAATCGCCGCTCAAGGTGCGCGAAAATGCGCTGATGCTTCAGGACCCAATCCCGCCAGATCTTTGGACCGAGATTGAAAAGGGCGTGTCCTAAGCCGTGTAGGCTGGATTTCCAAAGGCAAATGTCGAAGAAAACCGCCATTCCCGGTGCGGCATTGAAACGGCGTGATCTGGTCGAACGCGACCGTAGGTGTTGAGCGGGTGAATGGCGGCTATCCCGATTTCGCGGACCATAAGCTGCCTTTCCGGTTCGTTCGCAACCTTTGACTTGATGAAGGGCGGGTAGAAGGTACGCCGACAAGCAGTAAGGATTCGAGCCTTTATTGGCCATCTTATCGCAACTGACAAAGCGGCTCTCTAGCCAGCGCTCGAGGCTGTTCGCTAGCTATTCTCAGGAAAAGCACACGGTCAGCTAGATGGGAGCGGTTTACTCCCTTCGCGTGATGCTTTTCCCAGGGGTAAATTGCAGCGACACGAGCCAGTATTCGGCAGCCAAGCAGGATTGATCGATGTCATCGTAAATCCTGCAAGCGATGCAACTGGCTAGACGATAGCGCACCTGAGGCCCGTTGTGCGGCACTACGCAGCGGAGCACTGGTCTCGGAACCGCCTCACTGCCTCCTGTAGGATGTTGGCGTCGATCTTCGCAAAACGAAGGGTAGACGAAATTGGCAAACAAGAAGTCCGCGCAGACCGCTAAGCGTCGTGCATACATCTACATGCGCTTGTCTGCCGACAAGGAGGGTGGTCAGCCGCAAAGCATTGACGCGCAGCGTCACGCGCTTCTGGAATACGCCAAGGCAAATGGCTTCGAGATCGTCGAAGAATTTGCTGACTCTGGCTATAGTGGGACGAACGACAAGCGTCCCCAGTTCAAGAAGATGATCAAGCTCGCGACTGACGAATCTCATCCTGTCGATGCTGTCCTGTTCTACATGTTCAACCGACTAGCCCGCGACATGCGCCTTTTCATTACCACCACTGGCGCTCTGGAAGATGCGGGTGTCCAACCCATTTCCATCACGGAAAATTTTGGAAACGGGCAGCACTCGAGGCTTGGCCGTAACATTGTCGCCGTGGTGGCCGAACAACAGTCTTACGACACCGCGATGATGACCCGCAAAAGTAGGCGCGAGAACGCCCGGCAGGGGTTCTACAATGGCGGACCGGTAGCCTTTGGCTATCGCTCCTACACGGCGCGCGTCGACGGTGAAAAGCAACGCAAGAAGCTGGAAATCATTCCGGAAGTGGCTGCTGTCGTGAAACAGATCTTCGACTGGGCTGAAGTGGGTCGCGGGGTTCGCTGGATTGCAAAAAACCTCAACCAATCCGGCGTTAAGTTTCGGGGTAAGAGGTTCAACAATGGCAATGTGTTCGGGATCTTGAAGCGGTCAATTTACACAGGCGTCTACCACGACATGACTGCTGACGACTATAACGTCAAACCGGACATTTCAGATGCAATCGCCGTTCCGGTCCCAGCAATTGTCACAGTCCAGCAGTTTGAAAGAGCGAGTGCAGCTAGCGCCGAGCGCAACCCCATGCGCTCGGCTCCACATGTCTCGGCTGGCACTACTCTGCTTACTGGCATTGTCAGATGCGGAATGCCTGGCTGCGGAGCAGGACTGACGATCAGGACCGGCAAGAGTGGGCAATATGCCTACTACGCATGCAACGATCGAGTGAACTGCGGGGGAAAATGCCCCTGCCCTTCAATCCGGAGAGAAAAGCTCGACGAGATCGTGATCTCGGCCCTCGAGAGTGAATTGCTTGCTCCAGAGCGGCTTCTGAATCTTCTTTCCGGCCTTCTGGATCAATCCGATCGCAAGCGTGAAAGCCTGCAGGCAAACCTGTCGTCTGCACGAGCGGAAAAGACCCGTCTTGATAAGGCCATGACAAATCTTCTCATGCTTGTGGAGAATGGGGTGATGACCCTTCGGGACCCGCAGCTGGCAGAACGCATCGCGACGAACCGGTCGGACCTCGCGCTTGTCGTTAGCCAGATAGACATTTTCGAAAGGCAACTCGCCCAAGGCAAGCGTCGTATTGACGAGGGCACTATCAAGCGCTTCGGCAAGTTGCTGTCGGCAAAACTGCGCGACAAGGACAACACCCTGCGGTCAGCTTACATCAAGATGTTTGTGGATGCGGTGACCATCTCGAGTGAAACAATCGTCATCTCAGGCCGAGTCTCAACCCTCGAAAGCGGGGTCTCGACTGGTCTACCGGTAAAACCGGGCATGGTGCCCAGCTTTGACCAGCAGTGGTGCCGCTTACGTGACTCGAACACGTGACCCCATCATTACGAATGATGTGCTCTACCAACTGAGCTAAAGCGGCGTGCCTCTTGGGCAGGGGCGCCGTTTAGCCAGCACCTGGGTGCTAGGCAACCCTTTTTCGCCGGTGCCGGATCGATTCAAGTTGCCCGGTCGGCGCTCCATTCGCTGACAGCCGAAACCATGGCGTTGGCGATGTGCGCAACATCCTCCTCGCTGGCGATGAGCGGGGGCGTGGTGTACAGGATATCGCGGAACGGACGAAGCCAGACACCACTTGAAATGCAGCTGGCGGACAGGCGATCGGCGGGCGCAGGACCATCCAGCTGGATCACGCCGATGGCACCGCGCACACGCACGTCCCTTACCCCAGGCAAAGCGCGGGCAGGTTCGAGCAACGTCTGGAGTTGCCGACCGATCGCGCTGGCTTGAGCCAGACGCGGCTCCTGTTCGAAAAGATCAAGCGAAGCATTGGCGGCAGCGCAACCCAGGGCATTGCCCATGTAGGTCGGCCCATGCATCAGCGCATGCATCGGATCGTCGGACAGGAAACCTTCGTGAATGCGCCGACTTGCGATCGTGGCGGCAAGCGGCAGGGTCCCGCCGGTCAAGGCCTTCGACAATGTGACAATGTCAGGCTGGACGCCGGCGATCTCACAGGCGAACATCGCATCGCCAAGTCGCCCGAGCCCCACGAAGATCTCATCGAAGATCAGCAGGAGTTCGTGCGCATCGGCAAGGCGACGCAGCACGTGCAATGTAAACGGATCGTGAAACACCATGCCGCCCGCGCCCTGCACCAAGGGCTCGACAACAATGCCGGCAAGATCATGACCATGACGATCGAGCAGTTCGCCAAGCGCAGCCTCTTCCGCAGGATTTGTTGGGAGGTTGACCACGATCTGATCGAGCAATGCCCCCTTGAACAGGCTGTGCATGCCTTCATCCGGATCGCAAACGCTCATCGTTGCAAAAGTGTCCCCGTGATAGCCGCCTTTGAAGCAGAGGAACTTCACTCGGCGCCGTCCGCGATTGAGCCAATATTGCGAAGCCATCTTCATTGCGACTTCGACTGCGACCGAGCCGGAATCGCTGAAGAAAACGTGGTCCAGATCGCCGGGCAGCAATGCAGCGAGCCGCCGCGCGAGGGTATAGGCCTGCTCGTGGGCCAGACCGCCGAGCATGACATGGGGCAGCGTTTCTAGCTGGCGGCGCACCGCTTCTTCGATGTGGGGATGGCGGTAGCCATGGACGCAGGCCCACCAGCTGGAAATGCCGTCTATCAGTTCCCTTCCGTCGGACAGACGAAGTCGAGTACCGGCCGCCGAAGCCACCGGAAGCGGCGCTCTGGCAGTTTGCATCTGGGTGTACGGGAGCCACACATGCTTCCGACCCGTGTCGAACCAGTCTGGGGCGGTCATGTGACTGTCCTTGTCCTCTTGAGTCTGTGCTGAGGGGCCGCTCGGAACGGCCAGCGTCCGATCGCCTCCCATGGCCCGCCCAGATAACGGTGCAGCGCCAGTCCGGCAAAGGCAAAGCGGGACGGCTCGAAATTGCTTGTCAGCAGCTTTTGCAATGCGCGCGCTTCGCCTTGCGAGACCTTGTTCTGGACGGTCACATGGAGACGGGGGCGATGGCTGTCCTGCAACGTCAGCATTCCATGAAAGTGCTCGGCAATCGCATCGCGCAAGGCGCTCATGGCAGGGCTTTCGATCAGGAACGCGGTGCCTGTGCCAAGATCCATGACCTGCCGCACCTGCGCATCGATCGGCGGCGTGGCGCTTGCCATCCGGGACAGCAGATCGCGCGCCTCCGCCTCTACCTGCGGGGCAGGGAATGGAACAACGTGACGTGCGCTGCGATCCAGTTGCGCTCTGCGGGAAAGTGGGCGCGGCGCAGACGGTCGAACCGGGCCTGCAAGTCTGGCGGCAGGGTAGCTGTCACCACCAGCGGAGCTGTTCGGGAAGAAGGCGAGACCACGTCGCCTGCCTGAGCAGCATTCGCAGCAATTTCAAGTGAATTGGAGAAGTGGGAACATTCGGCAAAGTCGAAACTGCGGCATGCGTCCGCTGCCCGGCACAGCCGGAATGTTCCCTGGATACTGGAGAAGCAAGCTCCTCCCGTGCCTCCGGTGTGTACACCTAAGCGATGTCACTTAAGAATGGAAGAACCCATGACTAACGCAAATCCTGCCGGAATGGCGCGGTATCACAGGTCGCCGCGTGCCTTCCGCAGGGCGAACCATTTGGCAACATTGGCATTATGCTGTTGCAAGGTGTCCGCAAAGACGTGACCGCCGGTCCCATCGGCAACCATGAATAAAGCATCCGTTTCGGCAGGATCCAGCACCGCAGCGATCGAATCGCGTCCAGGATTGGTGATCGGTCCCTTTGGCAGGCCTACCATCGTGTAGGTGTTGTACCCGTTCACCGCCTGGATTTCGGATTGGCGAATACGCCGGCCGAGCGGCTTGCCCTTCGTGATCGGGTAGATGATCGTCGGATCGGCCTGCAGCAACATGCCCTTGCGCAAACGGTTGGAGTAGAGCCCGGCAACCATGCGACGCTCTTCAGGCTTGCCGGTTTCCTTCTCGACGATCGAGGCGAGGATCAGGGCTTCCTGCGGCGTCTTGGCGACAGTCCGTGCAGTGCGCTTGGCCCAAAGCTCGGCCAGCGTCTTGTCCATTGCTGCTTGCATCCGCTTGAGCACTGCGGCGCGTGGTTCGCCCTTTTGCCAATCGTAGCTGTCCGGCAGGACCGAGCCTTCCTCGGGAGCGGAAATCTCGCCGGTCAGGTCCTTGTTGGCTGACAGGCGCTCTGCCACGAGGATCGACGGCATGCCTTCTGGAATGGTGATCAGGCGGCGGATGACCTTGTCACCCTTGAGGATTTCGAGAACCGTCGCTTCGCTGGCCCGCTTGGGGATCAGAAAAGAACCCGCCTTGATCTCAGTGCCGCCGCCGAGCAGCTTTGCCCGCAGCTTGAACAGCATGGCCGAACCGATCGCGCCTTGTGCCTGCAGATCATCGGCCAGCAGGCTCAGTCCCTCGCCTTCGCCGACATCGAATTCAAGCTGCTTCTCAAGCGGGCCGGACGCATACCAGCCGCCGACCAGCCACGCCGCAGCGGCCAGAAGGACGAAGGCTGCCGCAAATAGCGGCAGCCTTGATCGACGACGGCGGGCCATCGCTTGCGTCCTTAGTCTTCGATCGCCTTGACGATCACGCTGGCATTGGTGCCGCCAAAGCCGAACGAGTTGTTCAACGCCGCGCGGACCTTGCGCTGGCGGGCCTTGAGCGGCACGAGGTCAACACCCTCTGTGCCTTCGTCAGGATTGTGCAGGTTGAGCGTAGGCGGAACGATCTGGTCGCGAATCGCAAGGATGCAGAAGATCGTCTCGACCGCGCCGGCGCCACCGAGCAGGTGGCCGATGGCCGACTTGGTACTGCTCATCGAAGCACCCGCGAGGTCGTCACCCAGCACGCGCTTGACTGCGGCGAGTTCGATGGTGTCGGCCATTGTCGAGGTGCCGTGGGCGTTGACATAGTCGATGTCGCCCGGCTCCATGCCCGCCTTGCGCATAGCCATGCGCATGGCGAGTTCGGCGCCCTTCCCTTCCGGGTGCGGCGCAGTGACGTGATAGGCATCGCCCGACAGACCGTAACCGACGACTTCGGCGTAGATCTTTGCACCGCGCGCCTTGGCGTGCTCATATTCTTCAAGCACCACAACGCCAGCACCCTCGCCCATCACGAAGCCATCGCGGTCCTTGTCATAAGGACGGCTTGCCTCTTCCGGACGGTCATTGTAGCTGCAGTTGAGGGCGCGAGCCTGCGCAAAACCTGCCACGCCCAGCGGGTTGATGGTGCTTTCCGCGCCGCCTGCCAGCATCACGTCGGCATCGCCGTCCTTGATCATGCGCGCGGCATCGCCGATCGAGTGGGCGCCAGTCGAGCAAGCCGTGACAACAGCATGGTTCGGTCCCATCAGGCCGTACTTGATCGAGACCTGGCCGGAGATCAGGTTGATCAGGCGGCCGTGGACGAAGTGCGGAGAAACACGACCCGGCCCCTTCTCGTGCAGGACAATCGATTCGCTCTCGATGCCGGGAAGACCGCCGATGCCCGAGCCGATCGAGCAACCGGTGCGCATCTTGAGATCGTCGTCCATGTCGGCGAGACCGGCGTCTTCCAGCGCCTGACCGGCCGCATCGATGCCGAAGACGATGAAGGGATCGACCTGGCGCTGAATCTTGTGATCGACGCGCTTGCCGGCATCGAAGCCGTACTCGTGGTCAGCAGGCTTCACTTCGCAGGCGATCTTGCACTTCTGGTCGCTGGTGTCGAACTTGGTGATGAGCCCTGCCCCGCTCTTGCCGGCAAGCAGGTTCTTCCACACGGTTTCCACGTCCGCGCCCAGTGGGGTGACGAGGCCAAGTCCGGTTACGACGACACGACGCATTGAATTCTCCGGAAAATAAGCAAACAGGCCCAGCCCCTGAATTAGGGCTGAGCCTGCCGAAGTCCTCCCCTGCCCGACATCGAGTGCCTTGGCAGCCCTTCGACACGCTCAGGGCAATAGGGGGATGTGGGCGATCAGCCCTTGTTTTCGTCGATGTACTTGATCGCGTCCGAAACGGTCGAGATCTTCTCGGCCGCATCGTCGGGGATCTCGACGCCGAATTCTTCTTCGAACGCCATCACCAGCTCAACAATGTCGAGCGAGTCAGCGCCCAGATCGTCGATGAAGCTGGCTTCTTCGGTGACCTTGTCAGCCTCGACGCCGAGGTGCTCGACAACGATCTTCTTAACGCGGTCGGCGGTATCGCTCATGAAATGCCCCTTCGAAGGAAAGCGGTTGGTTATCTGTTTCGGTCTTCGCCCTAATCAACGCAAAGGGCGCTGGCAAGAGGCGCGCTGTGGATCACCTCAGCGCACGCCCTGTCCGTCTCAGCCTTTTGTCTGCTCGACGACGCGGATGTTGAGCTCGCGCAGCTGCTTGAGTGCGGCCGGAGAGGGCGCGCCCATCAGCAGATCCTCGGCACGCTGGTTCATCGGGAACAGCGTGATTTCGCGCAGGTTCTGCGCTCCGCAGATCAGCATGACAATGCGATCGACGCCTGCGGCCATCCCACCGTGCGGCGGCGCGCCATACTGGAAGGCGCGGTAGAGGCCGCCAAAACGCTCCTCGACGTCCGCCTTCGAAAGCCCAACGATCTCGAAGGCCTTGACCATCGTTTCGGGCGACTGGTTGCGGATCGAGCCTGAGGCGATCTCGAAGCCGTTGCAAACGAGGTCGTACTGGAAGGCGTTGATCGTCAGTGGATCCTGCGTGTTCAGCGCCTCGATTCCGCCCTGTGGCATCGAGAACGGGTTGTGGCTGAACTCGACCTTCTTGTTTTCCTCGTCCCACTCATAGAACGGGAAGTCCACGATCCAGCACAGCTCGAAGCGGTCCTTGTCGATCAGGCCAAGCTGGTCGGCGACGCGGGTGCGGGCAGCGCCTGCAAGCTTGGCGGCCTGGCTCTCCTTGCCAGCGGCGAAGAAGCAGCCGTCATCCGGGCCGAGACCGAGCCTATCGAACAGCGCGGCCATCTTGTCGGCCCCGTGGTTCTTGGCAATCGGGCCGCCGAATTCGCCGCCCTTGCGGGTGACGTAGCCAAGCCCTGCATGGCCTTCGCTGCGCGCCCAGTCATTCATGTCGTCGAAGAACTTGCGGCTCTTGTCCGCGGTGCCCGGCGCCGGGATCAGGCGCACGACGCCGCCGGTGCCGACGATCTTCTCGAACAGACCGAAGCCCGACTGGGTGAACTCCTCCGAGACATCCGAGATGATGATCGGGTTACGCAGGTCCGGCTTGTCCGAACCGTACTTGAGCATCGCTTCGGCATAGGGAATGCGCAGGAAGCTGCCGGTCGGAGTGACCGAACGACCGCCCGCAAAGGCTTCGAACACGCCGCCGATGACCGGCTCCATCGTCTCCCAGACTTCTTCCTGGGTGACAAAGCTCATCTCGAGGTCGAGCTGGTAGAACTCGCCCGGCAGACGGTCGGCACGCGGGTCCTCGTCGCGGAAGCAGGGGGCGATCTGGAAGTAACGGTCGAAGCCCGCAACCATCAGCAGCTGCTTGTACTGCTGCGGCGCCTGCGGCAGCGCATAGAACTTGCCCGGGTGGATGCGGCTCGGCACGAGGAAGTCGCGCGCGCCTTCGGGCGAGGACGCGGTGAGGATCGGCGTCGAATATTCAGTGAACCCTGCGCCTTCCATCCGGCGACGCATGTCAGAAATGACCTTGGTGCGGGTTACGATGTTGGCGTGCAGCGTCTCGCGGCGCAGGTCGAGGAAGCGATAGCGCAGGCGGATGTCTTCCGGATATTCCTGCTCACCTGCCACCGGCATCGGCAGTTCCTCGGCAGCCGACAGCACGGTTGCGCCGCGCGCGAAAACTTCGATCTCGCCGGTCGGGAGGTTGGCATTTACCGTGCCTTCCGAGCGCGCCTTGACTTCGCCGTCGATCGTCACGACCGATTCCACACGCAGCGCTTCCAAGATCGGCAGCGCCGGGCTGTCGGCGTCCGCGACGATCTGGGTCATACCGTAATGATCGCGCAGGTCGACGAACAACACGCCACCGTGATCGCGCTTGCGGTGCACCCAGCCCGAAAGGCGGACGGTCTGCCCGACATCACCGCGCGTAAGGGCGCCGCAGGTATGGGAACGGTAAAGGTGCATCGAAACTCTTTCCAATCGGTCTGCAATCGGGCAGGGGGAATGGGCGGCTAACAGGCGATGGCCGCGCTTTTGTCAAGCCACGCCCCTACCAACGCCGACTAGGCCGACGAAGGAGGGCGGGCCAGCCGAAGCCCCCGGCAGGGAGCACCACCTGGTCGCCCTTATCGGCGCGCCATACAGAAAAGACCGATGAAGATACATCCCCTGATCACGACGACCGACGCTCTGGCCGACTTGTGCGAGCGTCTGGCAAAGGCCGATTTCATCACGGTCGACACCGAGTTCATGCGCGAGAACACCTATTGGCCGGAACTGTGCCTGGTGCAGATCGCCGATGACAAGGAAGCGGCGGCGATCGATCCGCTGGCCCCAGGCATCGACCTGTCCCCCTGCTCGACCTGATGTGCGAGAACGAGGACGTGCTCAAGGTCTTCCATGCCGGCGGGCAGGACGTGGAGATCATCTACAACCTCACCGGCAAGACCCCTCACCCGATCTTCGATACCCAGATCGCGATGATGGCGGTCAGCCAGTCCGAACAGATCGGCTACTCCAACCTCGTCGAATCGTGGCTGGGCTTCTCGATCGACAAGGGCGCGCGCTTTACCGATTGGTCGCGTCGCCCGCTGACCGAACGCCAGATCGAATACGCCATCGGCGACGTTACCCACCTGTCGAAGATCTTCCCCAAGCTGCTCAAGCGTCTGATCAAGACGGGCCGTGGCGAATGGCTCGACATCGAGATGGAGAAGCTCGCCGATCCGGAAAATTACCGGACCGACATGGACACCGTCTGGCAGAAGATCCGCGCGCCCAGCCGCAATCCCGGCGTGCTCGGCCGCCTCAAGGCGCTTGCTGCCTGGCGCGAGCGTGAGGCGATGGACAAGAACATCCCGCGTGGGCGGATCATGCGCGATGAAACGCTGGCCGATATCGCCAGCCACCCGCCCAAGGAGCAGCAGGACCTTGCCAAGGTGCGCGGGCTGTCGACGGGATGGAAGGATAACGACATCGGCCGCCGCCTGATGCAGACGCTGGCTGACGCCAAGCCGCTGACCGATGCCGAGATGCCGCCCAAGGCACCGCGCGGTGCGCCGCTCGGCAAGGAAGGCGCGCTGGTCGCCGATCTGCTCAAGCTCCTGCTCAAGATCCGCAGCCGCGAGATCGACATCGCGGCGCGCCTTCTTGCGCGGACGGACGATCTCGAACTGCTGGCAGCCGGTCAGCGCAAGAACCTCCCGATCCTCGAAGGCTGGCGCTTCGAACAGTTCGGCCGCGACGCGCTTGAACTTGTAGAAGGCAAGCTGGCATTCGCGGTGGTGAACGGACGACTCAAGATGGCGCATATCGACGACATCGGCGGCACGTCGGAGCAGCCCGAAGTCGTCGTCCACGTGGATGAATAGGTCAAGATGAGCACGTACCTGCCCACGCTCAAGCAGTTGCAATACCTAGTGGCCCTGCACGAGCATGGGCATTTCGGGCGTGCGGCGGATTCGTGCTTCGTATCGCAATCGACGCTGTCAGCCGGCCTGCGCGAACTGGAATCGCTGCTGGGCGTCGTGCTGGTCGAACGCACCCGCCGCGTCGTGCGCTTCACGCCGCTGGGCAATCAGGTGGTCGCCAAGGCACATCGACTGCTGCGCGAGGCCGAGGAGCTTTCCGAACTGGTGCAGAGCCACGGCGCCCCGCTGGCGGGTGAATTGCGCATGAGCGTGATCCCGACGATCGCGCCGTTCCTGCTCCCGCGCATCCTGCCGCGCCTGCGCAAGGAGCGCCCTCAGCTCAAGCTGTTCCTGCGCGAGGAGCCGAGTGCCGCAGCGATCGAATCGCTCCACCATGGCCGGGCCGACTGCGTGCTGCTTGCCCTCCCCTATGCCACCGGCGAAGTGGAAAGCGAGTTCCTGTTCAAGGACGAGCTGCTTGTCGCCTTCCCGAAGGACGATCCGCGCGATCCTCCGGCAACGATCACCGCAGACCTGATCGACGAAAACCGCCTGCTCCTGCTCGAAGACGGCCACTGCCTGAAAGAGCATGCCCTGGCCGCCTGCAACCGCCCCGAAATGCGCGCCAGCGCCACGATGATCGGCACATCGCTGCACACGCTGGTGCAGATGGTCGACAACGGCCTCGGCCTCACCATGCTGCCACAGATGGCAATCGACGCTGGCATCCTGCACGATACCCAGATCGTCGCCCGCCCGCTGAAGGCTGACCACGCCTGGCGCGATATCGCCCTCGTCTGGCGCCGCAACAGCCCGCGCGCGGAGGAGTTCAGGATGCTGGCGCAGGAACTCCGGACCGATTGATCTCCTAGGCGGCGTGGACAAATTCCACAACGCCACGGTTGCCCTGTAAAAGGCCTTGGCGAGGCGCGAGGACGCAGGAAGAGTGGGTCTCTTTCAAGGCCGAGCAACGCTGCCAAGGCCTTTTACAGGGCAACCCCTGCGGGGCTGGACCAAAAACCGCCATTTCGGCGTCGGCTCGTCGCACAATATTCCCGATATTGCGCTTCCTCGCCTCCTTGAACTGGCGGTTTTTGCCTCCAGCCGTGGCGCTGTGGAATTTGTCCACGCCGCCTAGACCCCCGCCAGCACGAGCCCCGCCAGCGCACAGACGCCTAGCGTAGTGATGATGCCCATGCGCAGACGGAAGATCATCACCGCGCTTGCAACCGTGATCACCAGCGCTTTCCAGTCAAGGGAGGCGATGTCAGGCAAGTCCAGCGTGATAGGCCCTGCGCTGATCGGCGCAATGCGTGCAAACAGCACGTGCAGGACGAACCACAGCGTGAGGTTCGCAATCACGCCCACCACCGCCGCAGTGATCGCCGCCAGCCCGCCCTTCAGACGCGGCGCGTTCTCCAGCCGATCCAGCCATGGGCTGAAAGCGAAAATCCACATGAAGCACGGCACGAATGTGACCCACGTAGTCAGCACGGCCCCCAGAAATCCGGCAAGGTAGGGGCCGAATGGCTCCGGCGAGCGGAACGCGGCAAGGTAGCCCACGAACTGAGTGACCATGATGAGGGGCCCCGGCGTTGTCTCGGCAAGGCCCAGCCCATCGGCCATTTCGCCGGGCCGCAGCCAGCCAAACCCGTCGACCGCCTGCTGCGCCATATAGGAAAGCACGGCATAGGCCCCGCCGAAGGTAACGACTGCCAGTTGGGAGAAGAACACGCCGATCTTCCACAGCACGTGGTCGGCACCCAAAGTTGTCAGCACCAGAGCCAAGGGCAGTGCCCAGATCATCCCGCCCACGGCAATAGTGCGCATCGTTGCGCCCCAAGGGCGCGGACCGCTGGGCTCGACCGGCGCGCTGGCCTTGACCCCGAGCAAATCCGGCCGGCGCTTTGCAAGCACCATCCCGAACAATCCTGCTCCCAGAACGACCACAGGGAACGGCACGGCGAATGCTGCCAACCCAATGAAGGCCGCCATCGCAATGATCTTCTTGGTCGGCGTGCCAAGCGCGCGCCCGGCAATGCGCAAAAGCGCCTGCACGACAATCGCCAGGACGGCGGCCTTGATGCCGAGAAACAGGGCGGAGAACCAGCCCAGACCCGCAGCGGCCGCATAGAGCATCGACAGCGCGAGAATCACTACGGCCCCCGGCAGGACGAAGAGCAGTCCCATGGCCAGCCCGCCGCGAGTGCCGTGCAGTTTCCAGCCAATCCACGTGGCCAGCTGCTGCGCTTCCGGGCCTGGTAGAAGATGGCAGAAATTCAGCGCGTGAAGGAACTGGTCCTCGCTTACCCAGCGGCGTTCGTCCACCAGTTCGCGATGCATCAGGGCGATCTGCCCGGCCGGACCGCCGAAACTGAGGCAGCCGATCCGCGCGCCCACGCGCACCAGCTCGGAGAAATCGGGTGTATTCAACAGATCTGCACGTTCACTCATGAGCGGCCCATTCACCTGCGGCCCGCAAAGCGGGCCGTACAGGCAACGCTTGGGCTTCTGCCATGGCAGAACGCCTGACCGGGAGGTTGCATCGCCCCGGACATCCAGTAGCGCTCATTTAACGGTCGTCATCGGGAACCGCAACCGGCTTAATCCATGTGCTTGAGGCCGACGCGCAGGTAGTCCCACCCCGTGACTACGGTCAGCACTGCAGCGCCCCACAGCGTGGTGAGGCCGACGGTATGAGGCACGTTCACCGTCAGGCTTCCTGCCGTCATCAGCCATTCCGGCAGGGCCTGCCCAAGGATCAGCGCGCCAAGCGAGACCATCTGGAACGTCGTCTTCCATTTGGCGAGGCGGCTGACCGGCACCGAGACCCGCAGCCCCCCGAGAAACTCGCGCAAACCGGACACCGCAATCTCGCGCAGCAGGATCACCAGTCCGGCGATCACGTGCATGTCGCCAACGTAGGGCCCGCGCAGCACGCCTTGCGCCGTCAGCACAAGGATCACCGCCGCCACCATGATCTTGTCGGCAATCGGATCGAGGAATACGCCAAGCTTGCTTACGGCCCCTTGGGCGCGGGCAAGATAGCCGTCGAAATAGTCGGTGATCCCCATCAGGCAATAGACGCCGAATGCAAGACCGTAGCCAAGGCGCCACTCAGGCCACCACAGCAAGGCCGCCAGCAAAGGCACGGTCACGATCCGGGACAGGGTGAGCAGGTTGGGCAACGTCAGCATCGACGACAGGCATAGCCTGCATTGGCGCCAAACGGAATCGCAACATTCACCGCTTAGGGCAGCCACCGCAAAACCTCTTGCCCGCAATCCTCACCGGGCTAAGGGTGCGCTCAAGAAGAGATGTCGGCAAAGGGTTCATGACAACATCGACGCATCTGGTGCGCACGCGCCGCTTCCTGCCGCTGTTCGTCACCCAGTTGCTGGGGGCTTTCAACGACAATCTCTACAAGAACGCGATGGTCCTGTACGTGGTGTACAGCGTCTACAATTCGGAAGCCGCCGAAGCGCGTTTCTCGGCCATCGCTTCTGGCCTGTTCATCCTGCCGTTCTTCCTGCTTTCTGCCTTGGCAGGTCAACTTGCCGACATGCGCGACAAGGCGAAGATCATCCGGATCGTCAAGGCCTGCGAAATCGCCATCATGCTTGTTGGCGGAACCGGCCTGGTACTCGCGTGGATGGGCGTCGAAGTCGAACAGATCGCCATTCCTCTGATGCTTGCAGCCCTGCTGGCGATGGGCGTGCACTCCACCTTCTTCGGCCCGATCAAGTACGCCATCCTGCCGCAGCATCTGCACGACGGCGAAGTGCTGGCGGGCACCGGACTGGTCGAAGCCGGCACCTATATCGCGATCCTTGCCGGCACGATTCTGGCGGGCTGGATCCCCGTCGAAGTGGCGGCAGGCGGCGTGGTCGTCACTGCATTGATTGGATACTTCTCCGGTCGGCAGGTCCCCCTGCCCCGCCGATGATCGAGGCACAGAAGATCGATTTCAACGTCTTCACGTCATCGTGGAGACTGATCCGTAACACGACGCGACACCGACAAGTGTTCATGGCGATCGTGGCGATCAGCTTCTTCTGGACCGTCGGCACCGTGCTGTTCATCCAGTTCCCGCCCCTTGCCAAGAACGTGCTTTCTGCCAGCAAGGAGGTGGCAAGCCTCTTTCTGGTGATGTTCTCGATCGGCATTGCCATCGGTTCGATGTCGATCAACGCGCTGCTCAAGGGGACCGTCTCGGCGCGCTATTCGCCCGCGTCGGTGATCGTGATGGGCCTGTTCATCGCCGCCTTCCATCAGGTATGTGATTATTGGCCCGCGCATCCCGGCATGCCGCTGATGGACGTGTCGACTTTCATCGCCCAACCCCTCGCCATCCCTCTGCTGCTATGCCTGCTCGGCATCGCCGTGGCGGGCGGGATGTTCGTCGTACCGCTCTACGCTTTCCTGACGACCGTGGTCGACAAGTCGGAAACAGCCCGCACGATCGCTGCCAACAACATCGTTAATTCCGGGGCCATGGTGGTAGGCTCGCTGCTCGCGGTGGGCCTCAGCGCAGCAGGGGTTGCCATTGTCGATCAGTTGCTGCTTGGCGCCGCGATGTGCGTCGTCTCGGCTTGGCTGGGCTACCTGCTCTACCGCGCGGAACGAGCCGCCAAGGCAGCCTGATCAGGCGATAAACACCATGACTGCCAGGAAGCAGGCACAGTAGGCGATCAGGAAGTCGCGCAAGTCCTGCATGGATATCTGCCGCAGATTGACCGGCTCCGACCGTATATCTGTTTCGCGCAGCAGAGCCTCCGCCCGCTTCATCGCCGCCAGCACTTCCGGTTCATGGCGTGGCAATTCGCGCAAGGCATGGCGGGGCAGTTGGGCGCGGAACGGGTGGCGTGCGGTGCCGTAGGCGGTGCTGGGCGACATGGTCATGACCGAACCTTAACGCTTTATTCACCTTCCGGTATCCCGCCATCTCGCGCTTTTTGCAGGCGTGCCTGTTCGGGACAGTCTGGCGCAATAAGAAAGAGGCCGCCCCATCAGGGACGGCCTCCGGTGATCGGCTTGCCGATCAAAACTGTTCTGGCAACAGATCAGATGTCGTCGCCAAGCGCGCCCTTGACCTTGCCGGCCGCCTGCTGCGCCTCACCCTTGCGCTCCTGCGCGACGCCTTCGCCATGAAGGCGGGCATTGTCGGTCGCCTTGCCCGCTGCCTGCTTGGTGTTACCAATGGCTTCGTTGGCGAGGCCCTTGGCTCGATCGGTCAGTTCACCCATCTTGGATCTCCTTGAATCTTCAGCGACGTTTCATCGCTCCCACGGAGATCAATACGCGCCGAATCCCCCTCGGTTCCGGCTCAAACCGCTCCTGCCATGCGCAGGATAAGGTTCCATTCGTCCGGCCGCACCGAGCCCACGGACAGTCGCGAAAGACGGATCAGATCCATCTCCTGGAGTTCCGGCGTCGCCTTGATCTGTTTCAGGGTGACCGTTTGCGGCAGCTTCTCGACAGGCTTGACCTTGACCGCCGCCCACTTGCCTTCAGGGTCGGTCGGATCGGTCAGCCCGCCTTCGCTGATCACGATCACGCCGACCACTTCAACGCCAATGTTGGAATGATAGAAGAACGCCAGATCACCCGCCTGCATCGTGCGCAGGTTGCGCGCAGCCAGGTGATTGCGCACGCCGTCCCATGTCCCCTCGCCCTCGGCGATAAGGTCATCCCAGCCGTAGACGTCCGGTTCGGACTTCATCAGCCACAAGTTGCGGCCAGCGGTGTCGGCAATGTTGATTTTGGTCATGAAACCCCACGCGAATCCCGTTACAGGCGGTTTCCATAGCGACAATTTTCCGAACTGGAACACCATGCCCCTGCAAACCCTGCCGGTGATCTCGCTCAAGAGCGAGCCCGCAACGCTTTCCCGTGACCTCGGCGAATCCTTTCAGAGCTTCGGCTTTGCCATGGTTCGTGACCACGGTATCGATGCCGACCTGATCGCACGCGCCTGGGCGCTCACTGCCGAATTCTTTGCCCTGCCCGAGGATGAAAAGCGCAGCTACCACATCGATGGACTCGGCGGCGCACGCGGCTACACACCGTTCGGCACCGAGATCGCCAAGGGCGCCAAGCGCCACGACCTCAAGGAATTCTGGCACGTCGGTCGCGATCTGCCGGCGGACCATCCACTCGCTGCGATGTCGATGTTCCCAAACATCTGGCCAACCCGCCCCGCTGGCTTCCGCGAGACTTTCGAAGCGCTCTATGCCGAATTCGACCGCGTCGGCGCGCGCATTCTCTCGCGCATCGCGGTGTGGCTGGGGCTCGATGAGCACTGGTTCGATCCGGCGATCGAGGATGGCAACTCGGTCATGCGCCTGCTGCACTATCCGCCGCTGCCTGCCGATGCGGAGCCCGGTGCAATTCGCGCCGGCGCGCACGAGGATATCAACCTGATCACGCTGCTGCTGGGCGCCGAGGAAGCGGGTCTCGAACTGCTGACCAAGCAGGGCGAATGGATCGGCGTCTCGCCACCCGAAGGCGCGCTGGTCGTCAACATCGGTGACATGCTGCAGCGCCTGACCAACCACGTCCTGCCCTCGACCACGCACCGCGTGCGCAACCCCGAAGGCGAGCGCGCCCGCCACAGTCGCTATTCCATGCCCTTCTTCCTGCACCTGCGCAGCGACTTCCCCTTCAAGACGCTGGACCAGTGCATCACGCCGCAGAACCCCGACCGCTACCCGGTCTCGATCACCGCTGATGACTACCTGCAGGAACGCCTGCGCGAGATCGGGCTGAAGAAGTGAAGGTGAGCGACGCCGCGCTTCATCCCTAAGCGCGGTGTCGCACTCTCATCCCGCAGGCCGCTCCACCGGGACGACGTTGTACTTCCGCACCTCGTCCTGGCTCAGGCAATAGCGCGTCGAAGGGTTCTCCTTGGTCGCCACTGCCTGCTGCTTGTACATCACCTCGGTCAGCAGCTTGCGGCTGATACCCATGCGGATCAGGAAATCGTTGTCCTCGCTGGCGAGAAGCGCACTCGCCTGCTCGATCTCTCCGATCAGCCGCGTCGTCTCCTCGGTGCCTTCGTCGACCGATATCTCGATCACGTCGCGGTCGCCGGTGTGCGTAAACATGTGGACCATGAACATGCCGCCGGGCTCCACAAAGCGGCGATCGCCCCCCATGAACACGAAATTGCAGGCAGAAAAACAGGTCCACCCCGCAGGAATGCGGGTGACCATGCCGGGGTAGGACCGAATCACCTTCCCCGCACGATTTCCGGCCGCAGCATCCCCCCCGCGCGATTTCAGCCAGACCTCCTCGATCCGCTCGTCCGCATCGATTGCCGCCTTCAGCCGTTCAGGCAGGCGCGAATCGATGATGCCATCGGCGATCAGCACCCGCTTGCCGCCCTTGTCGACGGGGGTCAGCGTCATCGCCTTGGCAACGCCCCAATCCGGCTTTTCAGGGCATGTCGGGTTCCGTGGGTCCATTGCGACCGGTTTTGCGGCCCCGGTGCCCAGCAGCAAGGCAAGAATCGGGAGAACCAGCCGCATCAGGCCGCCAGCGAGTAACGTGCCGAGCCCGGCGCGCGACACATGCGCTTGTTCGCAGTGGTCTCCTCACCGTTGACGATGATGACGTCGGTCACGGTGATGCACTGGCGTCCAACCGCTCCGTTCGAAGCTACCTCGTCATTGCGCGCGGTGATTGTCGAAGTGCCCGAGACGTTCTCGCGCGTGTTCGACGTCCATGACGAGCTGCTGCCCACCTCTTCGCCACGTGTCGCTTCCACCGTTGCCTCGGCAGCCTGCTTCTGCTCCTCGGGATCGAGGCGGCAGGCGATCGCATTGGTGAGGGTGTCCGCAAACTCGGCGGAGGGAAAATAGCTGCCAATGCCAGCCGAACTGGCTGCACGGCCAATGCCCTGCCCGAGCAATCCCCCAAGGACCGACGACCCGGCACTCTTGCTCTTGCCCTTGGGGCAGCCGTCCGTGCTTTTCTGCGATGACGACGAACTGCGCGGGATGGACGGGATGCTGAAACCCCCGAACTGGGCCGAAGCCTGGCTTGCCACCAGGGCAATGGCGGCGAAAGTTGCCGTGATGCGGCAGGAGGTGGCGAAAGGCGTGGGCGCGCGACGCATGACAAGTCTTTCCAACAATGTAGCTTGTGCGGCCCTTTAGTTGATTGAACGCTAGCAAGGCTGTGATCTTCGTCAATCGCGGCGCGACGGGCTGATCACATCGCCGGCCTCGAAAGCCTGGTGCACCAACGCAAAAGGCCGCCCGAAGGCGGCCTTTAGAAGTAGGGATGGTGGAGCCTAGCGGGATCGAACCGCTGACCTCCTGCATGCCATGCAGGCGCTCTCCCAGCTGAGCTAAGGCCCCATTTCCCATCAGGTTCGCCCTGGGAGGCGAACCGTTCCAGCGGTGTATCTCGCCGGGAGCCGCGCCTCTAAGGGAGGTTGTCTTGGCTGGCAAGACGAAAAAACCGTCCCGGGAAATTTTTTGGGGCCGGCCCGAAAACCGACCCCGAAAACATCAAACTTCGTCGTCGTCGCCGTCGTGGCCAGCAACGCCCAGATCATCGTCACCGCCGAGGTCCACGTCGTTGTCCGGCGAATCGCCGTCCTCGTCGATGTCGAGATCCTCGTCGGCCAGATCGACGTCAGGCGCGACGTCGGCCTTTTCCTTCTGGATCTCTTCGTACGGAATCGGCTGCTTCGACTTGAGCACCGGCTCGGCGGTCCAGGTGTACTTGCACTCGACGCAGGTGATCGGGTCAGCATTGCCCAGATCGTAGAAGCGGGTGCCGCACTTCGGACAGCTGTGCTTGGCGCCCCATTCCGGCTTGACCATGAAACTTCCTCAAGACTGGCCCGGCAGGACAGAACATCGCCGGGCGGAGAAACTGCACGCTTGATGGGTCCGCGCTCCCGCGGAATCAAGAGAGGGCGCGCCTTGCCATAGCGGCGCGCTGCTGTCAAAAGCCGCGCGCTTTATCGGCCCTTCCCGCTTCGAAAGTAGAGATTCCGTGTCCTCTCACGATCCGGCGCAGATGCGCCCCCGCCGCTTCACTGCCAACGGACCGCTCAAGGGCGGCATCCGCGTGCCCGGCGACAAGTCGATCAGCCACCGCTCGATCATGCTCGGCGCCCTGGCCGTTGGCGAAACGCGCGTGACCGGCCTGCTCGAAGGCGAGGACGTCCTCTCCACCGCCGCAGCGATGCGCGCCATGGGCGCGACCATCGAGCGAGATGCCGATGGCATGTGGCACGTCCACGGCGTCGGCGTTGGCGGCCTTTTGCAGCCGCAACAGGCGCTCGACATGGGCAACTCCGGCACCTCGACGCGCCTGCTGATGGGCCTCGTCGCCAGCCACCCGATCACGGCAACGTTCGTCGGCGACGCCTCGCTGTCCAAGCGCCCGATGGGACGCGTGATCGACCCGCTCTCGACCATGGGCGCGGAATTCACCGCCAGCCCCGGCGGCCGCCTCCCGCTCACGCTGCGCGGCATCTCGCCCGCCGTGCCGATCGAATACCGCCTCCCGGTCGCCTCGGCGCAGGTGAAGAGCGCCATCCTCCTCGCAGGGCTCAACACCCCCGGCGTGACCACCGTCATCGAACCAATCCCCACGCGCGACCATTCCGAGCGTATGCTGCGCGGCTTCGGCGCGGAGCTCACCGTCGACATGGCCGATGACGGCGCGCGCGTGATCAAGGTGCGCGGCGAGGCTGAACTCAAGCCGCAGGACATCGTCGTCCCCGGCGATCCCTCCTCCGCCGCCTTCTTCGTCGTCGCCGCACTGCTGGTCGAAGGCTCTGACTTGATTGTCGAGAACGTCGGCCTCAACCCCACCCGCGCCGCGCTGTTCGACGTGCTACGCCTGATGGGCGGCAGCATCGAGGAACTCGACCGCCGCGACGTTGGCGGCGAACCCGTGGCTGACCTGCGCGTGCGCAATTCGCTGCTCAACGGCATCGACGTCGATCCCGCCGTGGTGCCGAGCATGGTAGACGAATTCCCGATCCTGTTCGTCGCCGCCGCCCTCGCCAGGGGCCGTACTGTCACCACCGGGCTCGAGGAACTGCGCGTCAAGGAATCTGACCGCATCAGCGCCATGCGCGCCGCGCTGGAACTCGCCGGAGCCAAGGTCACCGAAACCGAGGACGGGTTGATCATCGACGGCACCGGCGGCGATCCGCTCCCCGGCACGGCGGAAGGCGCCAGCGTCGTCACCCACCTCGATCACCGCATCGCCATGTCGATGGCCATTGCCGGCATCGCCAGCAAGCGCGGCGTCGAAGTTGACGACACCCGCCCCATCGCCACCAGCTTCCCGGTCTTCGAAAGCCTGCTCGAGGGCGCAACGCGTTGACCAGCCATGATCTGGCCAACATCATCGGCTTCTGCGGCACCGCCTGCATCATCTTCGCCTACGGCTACGCCACCCGGCAGGACCAGCCCAACCCCTTCGTCCAGCACGGCGTGAACCTGCTCGGCGCCGCGCTGCTGACGATCTCGCTGCTGTTCAACATGAACCCCGCCTCGTTCGTGCTGGAGTTCTTCTGGGCCGCAATTGCGATATGGGGGCTGGTGAAGGCCTTCCGCAACCGGAGTTCGAACCCGTGATCATCGCCGTCGACGGCCCGACCGCCTCGGGCAAGGGCACCATCGCCAAGGCGCTCGCCGCGCATTACGGCCTGCCTCACCTCGACACCGGCCTGCTCTATCGCGCCGTGGGCCGGCAGGTGTTCCTGAGCGGCGGCAACCCGGACGATCCCGCAGCAGCCCTCGCCGCCTGCGCCTTTCCGGAAAGCCTGCTGGCTGACCCCGAACTGCGCAGCGAAGAGACCGGTGGCTATGCCAGCCGCGTCTCCATCCACCCCGCCGTCCGCGCCGCGCTGCTCGAACGCCAGCAGGCCTTTGCGGGCCAACCCGGCGGCGCCGTCCTCGACGGCCGCGACATCGCCACCGTCATCGCCCCCCACGCCGACGCCAAGCTCTTCGTCACGGCCAGCGTAAGCGCACGCGCGATGCGCCGCTGGGTGGAAATGAAGCAGCTCGGCAAGGACGTCGAACGGGCCGAAATCGAAGCAGACCTTGCGACCCGCGACGAACGCGACCGCAACCGCGCTGAAGCCCCGCTACGGCAGGCGGAAGGCGCAGCGCTGCTCGACACCTCGAACCTGACCAAGGAAATGGCCATGGCGACGGCGATTGCTCTGGTCGAAAAGCAGATCGCGGCGAAGGGCTAGGCCGCAGCCTTGCCTTCGCCGGTGGCGTCCACCACCGCAGTCTGGAAAACACAGGTTTCGCCGACACCTTTCAGCGCGATCATGTTCGGCGGGCCGAACGACGACCGATCGGTTGCCCGCAGCCAGGTGCTTTCAGAAATGGCGATGCCATTGGCGGCGGCAGTGCCTTCGAGGCGCGCGGCAATGTTCACGGTGTCGCCCCAATAGTCATAGGCCATGCGGGTCGCCCCGATCACGCCGCCGACGACCGGTCCGGAATGGATGCCTGCTCTCAGCCCGACTTCGTCAACGCCGGCAACCCTGCGCAGTTCGTCGACGCCGCAAAGCACGGCACGGGCAAAGGCAATGGCCGCATCTGCACTGTTGCCACTCGGTACGTTGCCGCCTGCAATGGCGAGGTAGGCGTCTCCGACCGTCTTGACCTTCTCGACTCCATGCTCGCGCGCGCAGGCGTCGGCGTGGTTGAAGAAGCTGTTCAGCAGCTCCACCAGATGCCCCGGCGACACCCGCTTCGCCAGCTTCGAGAAGCCGACCATGTCGATGAAGATGACGCTCGCATCGGCATAGGAATCGGCCACCATCTGCCCGGTGCGGATGCGCTCGACTGCCGTCGGCGGCAGCATGTTGAGCACCAGCTCCTCGTTCCGCGCTCGTTCTGCATCCAGTGAATCCGCCAGCATGAATGCGGCCCTGCTCGTCCGGCCGACGGCAAGATTGATCGCGGCCATGACCAGCGCGCCGCTCAGATAGCTGAGCAGCGCATAGGCCAGTGCGGCGTCTGCCGCCTGTCCGGGAAGGACTTGCCCGAGCCAGCCGATCAGGTCGCAACCCAGCCACGCCAGGAACAATCGCGGACGGCCGGCCAGCGTTACCGCAGCAAATGCCGTGATGGCGAGGCGGTTGACCACGCCCACCGCATGAAGATCGTCGTGAATGTGCAGGAGGTGATCGAACAGCACGAAGTTGATCCGGGCCACGATCAACGAAATCGCCAGCAAGGCAGCGAAATCGACCATTGGGTGGCGGACATAGTCCCGCCAGAAGGTGGCGCCGATGTAGATGCCGGTCGTCATCAAGGCCACGCCCAGCCAGAATGCCAGACGGGCGTTTTCGACCGGGTGAAGATAGAGCGGATTGACCACCGAATAGGCGAGCATGACAGACATGAACAGGACCGCGTAGAGCCGCACGAACGGCGTGCGCAGCGTTCGCGCAGTCTCGTTGTAGCGGGCTTCCGTGGCCCGGTCGCCAAACGTGCTGAACACCCCCGGTTGCTCCATGGCGGTTCTCCTCGCAATGTTCTGTATCAGCCGATACTTAACAGGTTCTCCCCGCCCCGAGCCAAAGCCGCAAAGCGCCCCATTTTCCTTGCTTTTCCCGGCCCATGCGCCTAAGCGCCGCCCGTCCGTGAAGGCGTTCGCCCGATCGGATGCCTTCGGCAGCATTCGGCTCCGGGGCGGTTCGGCCCTTTTTGGCCCACGGCCCGCATGGGGCGGTACGTGGAGGAAAGACCGGCGGAAACAACCGCCTGGCCGGGATACCTAGAAACAGGAAGCTTGGATAATGGCTACCAACCCGTCGCGCGACGATTTCGCCGCGCTGCTTGACGAATCGCTTGGCGGCGCCGCCAACGGTGGCTTCGAAGGCCGCGTCGTCAAGGGCACCATCACCGCCATCGAAAACGACAAGGCCGTCATCGACGTGGGCCTGAAGAGCGAGGGCCGCGTTGCCCTGCGCGAATTCGCCGCCCCCGGCCAGGCGCACGGCCTCAAGGTCGGCGACGAAGTCGAAGTCTACGTCGACCGCGTCGAGAACGCTGACGGCGAAGCAATGCTCAGCCGCGACCGCGCCCGCCGCGAAGCCGCCTGGGACAAGCTCGAGAACGAATTTGGCGAAGGCAAGCGCGTTGAAGGCGTGATCTTCGGCCGCGTGAAGGGCGGCTTCACCGTCGACCTCGACGGCGCCGTGGCCTTCCTCCCCGGCTCGCAGGTAGACATCCGCCCGGTCCGCGACGTGACCCCGCTGATGGACATGCCGCAGCCCTTCCAGATCCTCAAGATGGACCGCCGCCGCGGCAACATCGTCGTCTCGCGTCGTGCGGTGCTGGAAGAAACCCGCGCCGAACAGCGTTCGGGCCTGATCCAGAACCTCAAGGAAGGCCAGATCATCGACGGCGTGGTCAAGAACATCACCGATTACGGTGCGTTCGTGGACCTCGGCGGCATCGACGGCCTGCTCCATGTCACCGACATGAGCTACAAGCGCGTCAACCACCCGTCGGAAGTCATCGCCATCGGCGATACCGTCAAGGTGCAGATCATCCGCATCAACCAGGATACGCAGCGCATCAGCCTCGGCATGAAGCAGCTTGAAAGCGATCCGTGGGATGGCGTTGCCGCCAAGTACCCGGTCGGTGCGAAGCTCTCGGGCACCGTCACCAACATCACCGAATACGGTGCGTTCGTGGAACTCGAAGCCGGCATCGAAGGCCTCGTCCACGTTTCGGAAATGTCCTGGACCAAGAAGAACGTCCACCCCGGCAAGATCGTCTCGACCTCGCAGGAAGTCGACGTGCTGGTTCTGGAAGTCGACAGCGACAAGCGCCGCATCAGCCTCGGCCTCAAGCAGGCCCAGCAGAACCCCTGGGAAGCCTTTGCAGAAAAGCACCCGGTCGGTTCGACCGTGGAAGGCGAAGTCAAGAACGCGACCGAATTCGGCCTGTTCATCGGCCTCGATGGCGACGTCGACGGCATGGTCCACATGTCGGACATCGCCTGGGGCATCTCGGGCGAAGACGCGCTGGCTCTGCACCGCAAGGGCGAGCAGGTTTCGGCCGTGGTTCTCGACGTCGACGTCGAGAAGGAACGCATCAGCCTCGGCATGAAGCAGCTTGAAAAGGGCGCTCCGGCTGCTGGTGGCGTTTCGGCTGCCGGTGCTGGCTCGCTGCGTCGCGGCGAAGTCGTCACCGTCACCGTACTCGAAGTCCGCGATGGCGGCCTCGAAGTGCAGGCTGGCGAAGACGGCGCAACCGGCTTCATCAAGCGCTCGGATCTGGGCCGCGACCGTGACGAACAGCGTCCGGACCGCTTCCAGGTCGGCCAGAAGCTCGATGCCATGGTCACCGGCTTCGATCGTTCGAAGAAGCCGAACTTCTCGGTCAAGGCCCGCCAGCTGGCCGAAGAGAAGGAAGCCGTGGAACAGTACGGCTCGTCGGATGCCGGCGCCTCGCTGGGCGACATCCTCGGCGCCGCTCTGAAGGCGAAGCAGTAAGCTTCACCGCCTTCAAGGCACTGAACAGCAAGGCCCGTCCGGAGAAATCCGGGCGGGCTTTTGCTTTGTCCGGAAGGCGGCGCTAAGCTTGCCCCATGACCCTACAGATCCACCAGTTCCCCTGCCTGTCCGACAACTACGGCTTCCTCGTCCACGATACCGGGAGCGGCGAGACAGCCTGCATCGACACGCCGGACGCCGATGCTTACCTGCGCGAGGCCGCGGCCAAGGGCTGGCGCATCACCCAGATCTGGAACACCCACTGGCACCCCGATCATGCCGGCGGGAACGAGGCGATCAAGGCGGCAACAGGTTGCACAATCATCGCACCGGAAGACGACGCCGGAAAGATCGCCGCCGTGGATCGCACCGTGGGCCAGGGCGATACAGTTCAGCTTGGTAGCTTCACCGCGACCATCATCGACGTTGGCGGCCACACCATGGGCCACTGCGCCTACCACCTGCCCGCAGCATCGGTAGCCTTCGTCGGCGACGCCCTCTTCCCGCTCGGCTGCGGCCGGATGTTCGAAGGCACCCCGCCGCAGTTCTGGGCGAGCCTCCTGCGCCTCAAGGCCCTACCCGCCGAAACGACGCTCTACAGCGCCCACGAATACACCCAGTCCAACGCCCGATTCGCTCTCTTCGCAGATCCGGACAACAAGGCCCTCTCCGCCTATGCCCGGGGCGTCGATGAAAAGCGCGAGCGTGGCGAATGGACGGTACCCACCACGCTCGCCGCCGAACTCGCCGCCAACCCCTTCCTGCGCGCCGACGATGCCGACATGGCCGCGCGCTGGGGCGGATCGTCGCCGGAAGAGACATTTGCCGCCCTGCGCAAGGCCAAGGACACTTTCCGCTGACGCCGATCCTGCTAAAGCGTGAGTTGACTTGGGGGAACGCATGGCCGGCGAGAGAAAGATCATCCGCGTAACGTCGTTCGACGTGGCCGAAGCCGCAGGCGTAAGCCAGTCGACGGTCAGCCGCGCCCTTGCCGGCGACACCTCGATCAGCGAGCCCACCCGCCAGCGCGTGATGGAAGCCGCCCGCCGCCTGAACTACCAGGTGGACGAGAACGCCGCCCGCCTGCGCCGTGGCCGCACCGGCACGCTCGCCGTCGTGATGATCTGCCGCGAGGCGCAGGACCGCAAGGACATCAACCCCTTCTACTTCTCGCTGCTCGGCTCCACCTGCGCCGCCGCCTCGGCCAAGGGCTACGAGACGCTGGTGTCCTTTCAGGACGCGCCGGAGAACTTCTGGGGACACTTCCAGGAACGCCGCAAGGCCGACGGCATGATCGTGATCGGCACGACCACCAACACCCGTGCGTGGGACTATTTCCGCGACATGCCGGAAGGCACGCACTGGACCTGCTGGGGCTCGCCCGACAACGACATGCCGTGGGTGCGCAGCGACAACCTCTCGGGCGCAACGCTGGCCACGCGCCACCTCTTGGTGCGCGGCTACCGCCAGATCGTCTGCATCGGCTCGGCCACCTCACCCCAGCGCCAGTTCCAGGAACGCTACGAGGGTTACGCCGAAGCGATGCGATCAGCGGGACTCGAACCCGTCCTGCAACAAGTCGAAAGCGGCCTCGCCCGCGAAGAGCAGGGCCGCCGCGCCGCAATAGCCCTGGCCGAGAGCGGCACCCCGTTTGACGCGATCTTCGCCGTCTGCGACGACATGGCCTTGGGCGCGCTCAAGGAACTGACGGCACGCGGGCTATCGATCCCGGACCAGATTGGCATCATCGGCTTTGACGGCATCCGTGCAGGCGCATGGTCCACCCCGCCCCTCACCTCTATCGAACCGGACTTCCAGATGGCCGGCACTCTGCTGGTCGAACAGTTGCTGGCGAAGATCAACGGTACGGAAGGCTCCGGGCGGCGCGTGCCAGTGAGGCTGGTGATCAGGGGATCGACGCGGCCCTAGCGCCCGCTGATGACGAGCCGATATCCCGCATCGTACGTGTCGGATGCACACAGGTCGCCATAGCGTTTGTGCCACGCACCTGACGTCAGATCGTCCTCAAGCATCTGCAGCCCCGGCGCCAACGATTCTCCCAGCGCCCAGAATGACGAACTCCCCTTGCGATACCGGGCATCAAGATAGACCTCGGGTCGCCGCCAGAAAGCGTAAAGGAACCCGTCGACGCAGTCATGCGGCACCGCCACCGGCGCGATGCTGACTGGCCCGAGCTGCTCCTCATAAAATGACATCTGCGGCATCTGCGCATCGTCGAGAGCCGCCAACTGCGGCAAGTATTCCGTCAACCATGGACGTTGTGCCGGATCGTACGTCAGTATGACCACCGGCCCGCGAGCCACGCGACGCATCTCGCGCAAGCCCTTGGCCTTCTCGGCCCAATGATGCACCGTCAGAACTGCCATCGCCGCATCGAATGCGCCATCGCCAAAGGGCAATGCTTCGGCACTCGCCTGAACCACGGGCACGGCATTTGAGGACCGCTTGGCAATCATTTCCGACGATGGTTCGACGGCGGTGACCTTCCGGTCGCATGGCTCATACGAACCCGTTCCAGCGCCGACATTCAGGACTGTCTCAGCACCCCCAAGAGCAGCGTGTATCAATCGCGCAATGCGGGGGTCGGGTCGACGCAAACGATCATAATCCACACCAATGGTGTCGTAGAGCGCCATGCCTTCCTCGTGTCCGAATATTCCTGCGGTCCTAACGCAAGAAGTGGAGAAACAAAAACCCCTCCCGGCTCGCACCGGAAGGGGTCTTCGTGTTCTGTAAGCCCTGAAGCGGCTTGAAGCCGATCAGTTCACCAGCCCGGCAATCGCGCCATCCACCAGCGCCTTGTCGGCACCTGCGGAGTGGTTCTTCGCGATCAGGTCGCGTGCGGCGGCAGTCGCAGCCTCGGCGGCCTTGGCGCGCAGGTCGTCAACCGCAGCGCGCTCGGCAGCGGCGATCTTGTCCGACGCCATCTTCTCGCGGCGGGCGATGACGGCGGCGGTGTCGGCCTCGGCCTTGGCGACAATGGCTGCCGCTTCGGTCTTGGCGTGCTCGACCATGGCCGCCGCGTCCTTCTCGGCGTTGGCGATCTTGGCGGCGTATTCGGCGCGCAGCTTTTCGGCTTCGGCGCGCAGCACCTTGGCTTCATCGAGCTGCTTGCGGATCGCATCGATCTGCTTGTCCAGACCACCGACGATCGCGCCGGGGACCTTCTTCGAGACGAGGATCGCAAGGAAGATTGCCATCGACAGGGCGACCCATGCGCCCGGCCCGAGGCCGAGTGCCGAAGGTTCGACGTGGTGTTCGCCGCCAGCAGCTTCGTGCTCGACGACAGCGGTCGTCTCTACAGCGTTAGCCATTTGCGAGAACTCCCTTCACGGCGGCCTGCGCCTCGGCAGCGGGGATCGACAGGCCGGCGAGGCGGCTTGCGATGTCCTGCGCGGCTTCGGCAGCAACGCCTTCCACTTCACCCAACGCGGCGGCGCGGGCAGCGGCAATGCGGGCTTCGGCAGCCGTGACGGTCTGGTCGATGCGAGCCGAGGCGGTAGCGAGCTTGGCATCTGTGGCCTTGGCCGCGTCCGCCTTGGCAGCGGCAATCACGGCCTGGGCTTCGGCGCGCTGCTTGTTCGCCTGGACGCGCCATGCCTCTTCCTCGGCATCGGCGGCGGCCCGTGCGGCTTCGGCAGCGGCAAGGTCGTCGGCGATCTGCTTGTCGCGGCCGTCCATCGTGGAGACGACCTTGGGCAGCATGCCCCGGCCGATCACGAAGAAGACAATGCCGAAGAACACCAGCAGCCAGAAGACCTGGCTGGAATAGGTGGTGGCAAGCTGTTCAATCTGAGGCATCGCGGGTGTCCGGGCGTCAGGCGGCCGGGGCGGACCCCGGCCAGCATTTCAACAATCAGTGAGCTTCGTTTGCCTTAGGCAACGAAGATCAGGATCATCGCGACGACGAACGAGAGCAGGCCCAGAAGTTCGGCGGCGGCGAAGCCGATGAACAGGCGGCCCTGCTGGCCGTCAGCGGCTCCGGGGTTGCGCAGCGCGCCTTCGAGGAACTTGGCAAACACGTTGCCCACGCCCAGCGAGGCGAGACCGGCGCCAACAGCGGCGAGACCAGCACCGAGCAGCTTTGCGCTTTCTGCGTCCATGTCAAAAACTCCTTTTATCAATTCCGTATGGGAAAATGTTGCGGGTATCAGTGAAGGTTCTCGGCGTCGTTCAGGTAGACGCAGGTGAGCAGGGCAAAGACGTATGCCTGAATGCCTGCCACCAGAAGTTCCAGCGCACAGATGCCGATCATCAGCACGAAGCTGGGAACGGCGGCGAGGAAGAAGGTCCCCACCCCGGCATTGGTGCCGGAGATGACGAAGCCCGAGAGCACTTCGAGCAGCACGTGCCCGGCCATCATCGCCACGAAAAGACGCAGGCCAAGGCTGAACGGACGCACCATGAACGAGATCAGCTCGATCGGGAAAATGATCGGGATCATCGGAACGGGCGTGCCGTGCGGCACGAACAGGGAGAAGAAGTGGAAGCCGTGCTTGGCAAAGCCGACGCCGAGCACGATGGCAAAGCTCATGATTGCGAGCACGCCGGTAACGGTGAAGTGGCTGGTTGCCGTGAACGGGTGCACGCCGACGAGGGCCAGCGGCAGAAGGCCGAGCATGTTGGCGAACAGGATGAAGCCGAACAGCGAGAACACGTAAGGCAGGTACTTGCGGCCAGCCTTGCCGATGTTGGCCTGAAGCAGATTGTCGACGAAGCCGGTCAGGCCTTCGACAGCCATCTGCCAGCGGCCCGGAACCAGCTCGCGCTTGGCACCACCGGCAACGAACGCGACCAGCACCACCGTAGTGATCGCCATCCACAGCGACGAGTTGGTGAACGCGATGTTGTAACCACCAATAGACCAGTGATCGGTCCCGAAAAGGGTCTCGATCGTGAACTGGTGAACCGGATCGACCTTGCCTTCGGCCACGCGCTTAACCCCGTATCACTCGAATACAACAACAGCGCCCTATTCGGGGCGCCGGCTCGAAATTCGGATGATGTTCCGGAATGCCACGACGACCCCCATGAACAGCATCACCAAGAGACCCCAGGGGCTCGTTCCGGCAAACTGGTCAATGACCCAGCCGATGAACGCGCCGCCCACGAGGCCGCCGATCAGTTCCGCCAGCACGCGGTTGCCCATGCGGTAATTCGCATCGGTTTCCCCACCTGCCTTTGGCCGGTTGCGCTCCTCTTCCCGCTCGCGAAGGGCTTTCAGCCGCTTGTCGAGCGCGTCGATCCGCGCATCCTCGCCGATTGGCTCCGTCCCGCCGGTTTCGTCATTCATGCTTGTTCCCCTGATCAGTCGCCCGACCGAAAGTGCAGCACAAACGACGGATGACCGCCGAGAGCGCCGCCCCCTTAGGCGGGGGTATTCTTGAGTCAACCGTCACGAACCGTGTCTGATCCCCTGTCTGACCCAAGGTATCATCGCAAATGCGAACGCCCTCCCCCGCAAGTGCGAGGAAGGGCGCGAAAGTGGCTGAAACCGGCCAGCGATTCGTATGCGGAAAATTGCGTCAGGGGCAGCGCGAATCGCGCAACGGCGCGCCTGCACCACGGGTCTGCCAGGAACCGTCGGGCGCCTGGTACTTCTCGCCCGGCTTGGTCTGGGCGATCAGCAGGCAGCCCGAGGTGAGTGCATATTCCTCCACCGTTGCCTTGTTGGCCTGGGCCTTCTCGGCGTAGACTGCCTTGCGCTTGATGTTGATGTCCTCGACCACCGCGCGCAGCGCCGGGCTCGGCGGGGTGACGTAGCCGAGATAGCCGTCCATCTTCTCGCCGACCTGGCCGGAGGCACGTGCTGCGGCATAGGCGGGATCGCGGTTCTGCGCGACGGCGGGCACGGCAAGCGTGCCGAGCACCAGCCCGGTTGCAGCGAGCGTTGCGAAGGTCTTGCGCATCGAAACCTTGGTCATCGTCTTCGTCCTCAGAACGCCTCGGCACATCAGAAGATGTCCGGGTTGCTTTCGATCGTGGCGTTCGCATCCTGCGCGAGCCGGTACACGACCTCCTGCTTGATGTTGATGTTGAGCTCGATCACGATCGGCTTGTCCGGTGCCTTCACCGAAATGCAGCCGCCCAGTGCCAGGGCCCCCATCAACGGCAGCGCCAGCAGAAGGCGTTGCCTGAACTGATATCCGTGTGTCCCCATGACGCTCTTGGTCGCAGGGTTCGCGGATCGGGTCAATTCCACCTTCCTCATGGCATTTTTCCGCTTTCTGCAGGCTGAATGTTTTCAGTGTTTCCGGGGAGCACGATCACCGGCACCCCGCCCGGCCGCACGCCGTTCGCCGAGCGATAGAGCGGTCGTCCCTGCGCATCGACGAGACCCAGGGTCCTGGGATCCTTGACGAAAGCGGGATCGTACATCGCCTTGAACGAGGTGATGAGCTGGTAGAACGGTGCGCGGATGTTGACGTTGAACTGGATCGGCAGGTTGGCGACCTGCTTGGTGATGAAGTTCTGCTTCGTGCCCGCGCCCTGCTTGACCCCGCCGAACCGCACATTGGTGACGATCTCGCCCTCGAGATCGCCGCGCATGGCGATGGTCATGGTCTTGTAATCCAAGGATTTTAGAGCATCGAAGGCAAAGTTGGCCATCGCTCCCATGTTCTCGTAGGTGAGCGCGCCGATGTAGGACACGTTGCCTCCCGGTGCGCGCGAGACGAGCGTTCCCTCCTCGATCCGACCGCCGTTGGCGTCGAAAATCAGCGGGAACTGTCCGTCGAAAGTGCCTGTTGCGGCTAGATTTCCCAGCTCCATCTTCTCGATGAACTTGGCCGCGTCGATGCCGATGACGCTCAGCGTATAACGGCGCGCTTCGGCGAGACCGAGGCGCAGGTCGGTCGGTTCGAGGACGAGCGTGCCGCCGAGGAACGGCCAGCGCGCGTCGTGCAGTCTAAGCACTTGATCCGGCAGCAGACTTATGTCGACGACGCCTTCGGTCACCTCGATGCCGGGGTTGATCGAGGCGACGGTCAGCTTCTGGTGCGGGGCGGTGACCATGCCGAGAAGGTCGGTGAACACGAGCTTGCCCTTCAGGCCCTTCACGGGGCCGAAAGCTGCTGCAAGATCAAGGTTTTCGGTGCCGAACGTGCCGGAACTTGTCACCCCGCGCGCCGTCCAGTCGATCACGCCGTCGCCGGTCACCTTGCCGTTGACGTTGGCGACGACGCCGAGCGCCAGGCGCGTGAGTTGCGCGGGTTGGAAGCCCTTGTCGAAAACGAGGTTGTCGACATTGATATCGGCGTGGCCGCGGGCAGTGGTGAGGTCGTGGCGGACGGCCACCGAGCCAACTTCGCGCGATGTCTTTGCTTCGCGCAGCAAGGCGTTGGCAGTTATGCGATTATCCGCCAGCGTCAGCGTTGCGCCGGTGGAATGCAGCTTTTCGAAGCGGGCAGGGTCGAGACGATCGGTGAGGTCAAATTCGGTGCCGGAAAGTACAAGCTTTCCATCGACATAGCGCCATTCACCCGAGGCATTGGAGATGTCGAGCGGAACGGCGGCGAGCTTGGCTCCAACTCCCCCATAACTCCCCCCAACTCTCCCCCAACTCTCGCGTCCAGATCGGCAACTGTGAGGTGCGTTGCGGTAGCAGGCGGACCCAGCGTGACGTCGACGGCAGTAGCCTTCAAGACACCCGGCCAGGCAAATCCAACAGCGCCAGTGCGCAGCGCAAGTTGGGTTTCACCCAACTTGCCGGTGAGATCGAGACCGGGCGTGCCGGCAGCGACCTGCAACCCCCTCGCCCCGTTGCGGACGATGGCGCTGCCGCCCGGCGGACAGAACTGCAGCGCGTTTCCGTCCACCGCCATCTGGCCGAGTTCCAACCGGTCGAAGCGGGCGGTGACGCAGTGGCGCCAGAGCGCGAGTTCGCCGCGCGCGCCGTAGGCACCGTTGACGGGGAGGACGAGGTTCTGAACGGAACCGCCCGGAATCGCGCCGGACACCTGGGTAGTGCCGGAAAAACCCAGCGATCCGTCAGCGATCTGGGCGATCATCATCTCGGGGATGGCCAGCGACCCACCGGCCGCGCGCCACGGCGCCATGGTCAGGCGGAACAGGGCCTGCCCCGCACGACCGCGCTCCATCCGTCCGACGATTCGCGGAAAGCCTGCACCGCCGGTGGCAAAACTGCCCGCCAGCAGGGGTGGACCGCCCTTGGTGCCGCTGGCCATTTGGAAGCGCGACAACGTGAGCAGCGTCTGCCCGGAGCCCCCGGTCAGGCGCGCCTGCGGGATCACCACCGACATCGCATCGCCATTGCGGCGCAGCGCGATTTCGCCACCGAGGCGGCTGCCACGTTCCTCGCGCTTGAGGCTAGCGCGCAATTGGGCGAGCATCGGTGCAAGGAGCGTGCCCGAGGCACTGCGCTCACCCGAGGCCAGGGCATTGTCGAGAGCCGCGCCCTGCCGCAGGCCCTGCCCGTCGATCGTGCCGCGAAACTCGGCCTTGCGGAAAGCCTCGCGGGTGCGGACCGAGCCTTCGAGCCCGAGCAGGCCGAAGCGGACGCCGCCGCTGCCGACTCCGCCGGCGTTGGCAGCGATCCGCCCGGTCAGGGCACTGTCGCGGAAGGCAAGGCGCGTATCGAGTGCCAGCGTTTCGGCATAGAGGCCGGGCACAGTCAGCTTGTTTCCGCGCACCGTGGCGGCACCGGCAAGTCCTGCAAAACCCTTGTCCGCCCGCGCATCGAGATCGGCCACGAGCGGACCGCTGCTCGCACCGCTATCGCAGGCAATGCGGTCCAGGCGCAGCGGCCCGGTCAGCGATGGCCGCTCCTCGCGCACTGCGATCTTGCCGACGAAGCGGGCGCCGTTCGCCTTGCAGCCGCTACCCGAAAGTGACGGCGCAACCGCCGCCAGCGTCCCGGCAAATCCGTTCTGCAAGCCGCCCCGGCCTTCGATCGAGAGGCCGATTTTCCCCCATCGGTGACGATCAGGCCGCGACCGCCCTGAACCTGCAGGTCAAGCTTGGGCAGCGTGAAGGGCTGGTTGTCGGTCTTGGGCGCGTAGATGAACTTGTCGAGCGAGCCGAAACTGACCCTGCCATCACGATATTGCCCATAGATGCGCGGCGCGACCAGCTTGACCGAACCGAGATAGGGCGCACCAAGGCCGTAGCGGATACCGACCTCCACGCGCTCGATCGTGAGATCCGGACGGCGCGGATCGCCGACGACCACGTTGCGCAGGATCTGCTGACCGGGGCCGATGCTCTCGATCTCGTAAGTCGCGGGCAGCCCATAGGATTTGAGCTGGCCGACGATGATGCGGTCAGCAATTGAATTGCGCGCAAGCCACAGGCCGCCCAGGCCCGCCACGGCCAGGACAAGCACGGACACGCCGACGCGCCGCAGCCCTTTGCGCGAGCGCACGGGCTCTGGCGGCGTATCCGGTTCCGCCAATTCGAAACTATCTGCCATCTGCCCCCTTCTTGCGCACTCCCCCCGCTTGGGCAATGCACGGCAAGTACATCTCACGTGTACGAACTGTTCGTACGGATTGGCGAACACTTGAGCGCCGAAGTGGTGCCCGGATAGGATCAATGACGGATCAAACCGGACTCTTTCCTGAACAGAACGGCAATAGCGGCAGCAGGATGAGCTTCGACGGCGGCGATGCCAGTGGCCATCGTGCCCGTCTGCGCAAGCGGTTGATGACCGGGGGCGAAGATGCGCTCGCCGATCATGAAGTCATCGAATACCTGCTGATGGTCGCGCGCCCGCGCATCGATACCAAGCCTATCGCCCGGTCGCTGATCCAGCGCTTCGGCAGCCTCGCGGGCGTGCTCAACGCCGATCCGCAGGCGCTCGCGCTGCATCCCAACATGGGCGAAACCAGCGCGGCGGCGTTGCGGATCGTCGCGCTTGCCGCGCGCAGGCTGGCCAAGACGGTCGTGCGTGAACAGCCGGTGCTTTCAAACTGGCAGGCCCTGCTAGATTATCTGCACATCGACATGGCGCATCTCAACGTGGAGCGCGTGCGGGTGCTTTATCTCAACACCCAGAACATGCTGATCCTCGATCATCTGGTCGGAGACGGCACGCTCGACGAAAGCCCGATCTATACCCGCGAAGTGGTGAAGAAGGGGCTGGACGTGGGCGCGGCAGCGATGATCCTGGTCCACAACCATCCCTCCGGCAGCCCCAAGCCCAGCCGCGCCGACATTCAGGTGACGCAGAAGATCATCGAAGCTGCCCGCTTGATGGGCATGAATGTCCACGACCACATCGTTATCGGGCGGGAGGGCCATACCTCACTCAAGGCGCAGGGCCTTATCTAGCGCCCGTTCGGCTTCGTCAGATAGCCTTTTCCCCAGCCTTGCCGACCGACTCAATGTCGCGGCCGATGCCTTGGACGGTGTTGCACGCGGCCAAGGCCAGTGAGCAACCGAGGGCGACGAGAACCAGAAACTTGCGCGCCATGTGCATTCTCCGTGCAAATTGTAAGCCAGCCGATATCGTGCGACGGCACACGATGCAATCATGGGCGAAAGTCGCCGCGCCTGCACGCCTGGTGATGAACCGTATCGGGCCGATTAGATGCCTCGGCCCTTGCGTTCCGGCCCCCTTGCCCCTAGCGGCCCCGGCAAAGCCTGCAGCGCCAAGATTCACGGAGTCGAACATGGTCCCCCGTTACGCCCGCCCCGCCATGACCGCGATCTGGGAGCCGGAAGCCCGCTATCGCATCTGGTTCGAGGTCGAAGCGCATGCCACCGAAAAGCTCGGTGAACTGGGCGTGGTGCCCCCTTCGGGCGCCAAGGCGCTGTGGGACTGGTGGGCGACGAACCCCACCATCGACGTTGCCGCGATCGACGCGATCGAAGCTGTAACCAAACATGACGTGATCGCCTTCCTTGATTGGGTGGCCCAGCAGGTCGGCCCGGAGGCGCGCTTCATGCACCAGGGCATGACCAGCTCCGACGTGCTTGACACCACGCTGAGCGTGCAGCTCGCCCGCGCTTCCGACCTGCTGCTGGCCGATCTTGATGCGCTGCTCGACGCAATCAAGCGCCGCGCGTTCGAACACAAGTACACCCCGACCATCGGCCGCAGCCATGGCATCCACGCCGAGCCGACGACCTTCGGCAAGAAGCTCGCCGAAGCCTACGCCGAGTTCACGCGCTGCCGGGCGCGCCTTGTTGCGGCGCGCGCGGAAGTTGCGACTTGCGCGATTTCGGGCGCGGTCGGCACCTTCGCCAACATCGATCCTTCCGTTGAAGAATACGTCGCCGACAAGCTCGGCCTTGCAGTCGAGCCGGTCTCGACCCAGGTGATCCCGCGCGATCGTCATGCGATGTTCTTTGCGACGCTGGGCGTCATCGCCTCGTCGATCGAACGCCTTGCCGTGGAAATCCGCCACCTGCAGCGCACCGAAGTGCTTGAGGCAGAAGAATACTTCTCGCCCGGCCAGAAGGGTTCGTCGGCAATGCCGCACAAGCGCAACCCGGTGCTGACCGAGAACCTGACCGGCCTTGCCCGCATGGTCCGCTCGGCCGTTACCCCGGCGCTGGAGAACGTGGCACTGTGGCACGAGCGCGATATCTCGCACTCCTCGGTCGAGCGCTTCATCGGCCCGGACGCGACGATCACGCTCGATTTCGCCCTCGCCCGCCTGACTTCGGTGGTCGACAAGCTGGTGATCTACCCCGAGCGGATGCAGAAGAATCTCGACAAGATGGGCGGCCTTGTCCACTCGCAGCGCGTCCTGCTGGCATTGACGCAGGCCGGGCTGGAGCGCGACGCCTCGTACCGCCTGGTGCAGCGCAACGCGATGAAGGTGTGGGAATCCGACGGCCAGCTTTCACTGATGGAACTGCTCAAGGCCGATCCGGAAGTTGCCGCCGTGCTGAGCGCCGAACAGATCGAGGAGAAGTTCAACCTCGATTACCACTTCAAGGCGATCGACACGATCTTCGCGCGGGTGTTCGGGCAAGCCTGAGCCGCTTTCCGGCGGGACTCGCCAAGAGACTTAACCTGTCTTAATCATCGGGGCAGGACGGGTGGCTCATGGAGCGAAAGGCATGCGAATGCTGCGCACGGTTTTCTGGGTTCTCGTCGTGGCGGTCCTCGCCGCGTTTACCGCCGCCAATTGGCAGCCAGTCGAAGTGCGCATCTGGGAAGGCCTCCTGCTGGAGACCCGCCTGCCCGCGCTGGTGATCCTCGCTTTCCTGCTCGGTCTCGTGCCGACCTGGCTGCTGTACCGGACGACGCGCTGGCGGCTGACGCGGCGCATAGCCAACCTCGAGACATCGCTGGGCGCCAAGGCCGCGCCTTCGCTGTCCTCGACCAATCTCGAAGCCGCGCGTGACGCGGACACATTCAAGAGCGAGACCCCGTGAGCAACCCGATCTACCTTGCCCTCGACCTGCCCCGGCTCGATGCCGCCATCGCGCTTGCCCAGAAGGTCAAGGGCCACGTCGGCGGACTGAAACTGGGGCTCGAGTTCTTCTGCGCCCACGGCCATCACGGCGTGCACGAAGTGGCCAAGGTGGGTCTGCCGATCTTCCTCGATCTCAAGCTCCACGACATCCCGAACACCGTCGCGGGCGCGATGCAGTCGATCCATGTGCTGGAGCCGGCGATCGTGACGATCCATGCTGGCGGCGGCCGGGCGATGATGGAGGACGCCAAGGCAGCGGCGGGCGAGCATACCAAGGTTGTCGCCGTGACCGTGCTGACCAGCCTCGACGATGGCGACATGACGGCGATGGGCGTAGGCGGATCGGCCTATGACCAGGCGCTGCGGCTTGCCGATCTGGCACAGGAAGCAGGGCTCGATGGCATCGTCTGTTCGGGCCACGAAGTCGGCGCAATCCACAAGCGGTGGAAGAAGGGCTTCTTCGTAGTGCCGGGCCTGCGCCCTGCCGATGGCACTCTGGGCGACCAGAAGCGCGCTGTCACGCCGCGCGCCGCACGCGATGCAGGCGCCAGCGTGCTGGTCATCGGCCGCCCGATCAGCCGCGCCGAAGACCCGGTCGCCGCCGCGCGCGCGATCGAGGCGACACTCTGATCCCATGATTCGTTTCCGCTTGGCCAAGGCTGGGGACGTGCCGGCGCTGCGGGCGCTGGTCGAGAAGGCCTATCGCGGCGACACCGCCAAGCGCGGTTGGACGCACGAGGCCGACCTGCTCGACGACGAGCGCACGAGCGACGCGGAACTGGCCGAGACCATCGCAGCGGAGACCTCTCGCGTGCTTCTCGCCGAAATCGACGGTGTGCTGGCAGGTACGGTGACGATCACCGATGTCGGCCAGGCCCGCGCCTATCTCGGGATGCTGTGCGTCGATCCGGACCTGCAGGCCGAGGGTCTGGGCCGGGCGCTGATCGCCGATGCCGAGGACATGGCCACCGAGGCGTTCGGCGCGCGGCTCATGGAAATGACGGTGATCGACGCGCGGCCCGAACTGATCGCGTGGTACGAACGCCGCGGCTATGCCCGCAGCGGCGAGACACGGCCGTTCCCCAATGGCGAGGCCGTGCCGTTCCGCATGGTGGTGCTGGAAAAAGACCTTAGCTGAGCGGTCTATTCCGGCAGTGGTTCGGAACCGGCGCCCGAATCGCCATAATCGCTCGGCACTTCGACCTGTGCTTCGTTTGCAGCCCGCTCGGCCTCGGCAATATCGCGGTGCATTTCGGCATCCTGCTTCAGCGCCTTGCCAGCAGCACCGGCAAAGCTGCCATCGACACCGTCACTTGGCCAGCGGGAGGCAGTTGCACCACCGGCAAGCTCGGGGTTGAACGGACGGTCCTTCAGCGTGGCATCGACCAGTTCGATCACGCGGTTGCGGATCATGTTGTGGGCCATGCCTGCCGCTGCGCCTTCGCCGGCGCCACCGCCCTCGCAGGTCACCTTGACCTTGGTCAGCTGTGGCTCAAGCTCGGTCAGATGCATGTGGCAGATGCGGTGGGCCATATCGCCCAAGGCATCATAGGTGACTTCAGAACCGCCATTGCCGGTGATGGTCGTCCGCAACCGGAAGAATGGGCCGTCACCGGACGACGCGATGCGGGCGGAGAGCAGCTTGTCGTATGCCTGCTTGCGGCTGAGCGGATATTCGTCAGGCTCGGCGGCGCAGCCAGCAAGCAGACTGGCCAGCGCAGCTCCTAGGATCAGTCCCGCACGCTTCATGTATTCCCCCTCGTCCAACATTAACGGGACATAACCGCGAAGGATTAATCCCATGTTTCGCGTTTAACCGGGCACCAGTTCAGGTGCGCGACAGTTGGACTGGGCAAGTCTTGCCGCAATCCATAAGGAGACAAGCCCCGTGAAGTTCTTCAAATCCGCTACCGTTCTTGCCGCATTGCCGCTGGTCGCGCTTGCCGGCGCAGGCCTTGCGCAGAGTGCGCAAGCGCAGACCGTTTCCGCAGGCCCGGTCGTGGCCGCTGGCAACACCCTGCTCAACATCTCGGCAGAGGGCAAATCAGCCCGCACGCCCGACCTCGCCGTGTTCAATGCCGGCGTCACGACACAGGGCAAGACCGCAGGCGAAGCGCTGACCGAGAATGCGCAGCGCATGACCGCCGTCATCGCCGCCCTGAAGAAGGCGGGCATCGCCGAGCGCGACATCCAGACCAGCAACCTTTCGGTCAATCCGGTCTACGGCCAGCCCAAGCGCCTGCCGGACGGCTCCTTCGAACAGCAGGACCCGGTCATCATCGGCTATCAGGCGACCAACCAGGTTTCGGTCCGCCAGCGCAAGCTCGACCAGTACGGCAAGGTCATCGACACTCTCGTTTCGGCCGGCGCCAACCAGGTCAATGGCCCGACCTTCCAGATCGACAGCCCCGATGGTGCGCTCGACGAGGCGCGGCTTGAGGCTATGAAGAAGGCGCGCGCGCGTGCCGATCTCTATGCCCGGGCCGCTGGTCTGCGTGTGGTGCGCGTGCTGTCGATCAGCGAGAACGGTGGTTGGGCGCCGCCACAGCCGCCGATCATGTTCGCCCGCGCAGAAAAAGCCATGGTGCAAAGCACTTCGCCGGTGGCAGCAGGCGAACTTGAAATGACCGTGACAGTCAACGTCAGCTACGAACTGGCGCCCTGAGGCCTGATTGACATGGGCGGCGCGCCTCTCCTAACGCGCCGCTCATGCCTGGACCTTCCATCAAGATCTGCGGGGTGACCACCCGCGACGCGCTTTCCGCAACGATCGAGGCGCGGGCAAGCCATGTCGGGTTCAACTTCTTCCCACCGTCACCGCGCTTTCTGACGCTGGGCGATGCTCCGGCACTGGCCATGCAGGCAGAGGGACGACTGACTCGAGTCGGCGTGTTCGTCGATGCCGATGATGCAGCGCTGGGCAATGCCGTGGCCGCAGCCCGGCTCGACGCAATCCAACTGCATGGCAAGGAAGATCCGGCGCGGGCCGCAGCGATCCGCGCCCGTTTCGGCAAACCGGTGTGGAAGGTGATCTCGGTGGCGGGGCCGGGCGATGTGGCCAAGGCCGATGCCTATGCCGGTGTTGCCGATTTCATCCTGTTCGATGCCAAGACGCCCAAGGGCGCGGCGCTGCCCGGCGGACTTGGCCTTGCGTTCGATTGGGACTTGCTGCGCGCTTACAAGGGGCCGCTGCGCTGGGGCCTTGCCGGCGGTCTTTCGCCCACGAACGTGGCAGAGGCCGTGCGCGGAACCGGTACAACGCTGGTCGACGTTTCGTCAGGCGTCGAAAGCGCGCCGGGCGTCAAGGATGCCGACCGCATACGCGCCTTCTGCTTCAACGCGCGGACAGCCTGATCCCGCTTCGCGCTCGGCGTGCTGACGGGGACAGATCAGGAAAGTGCATCTCCCCATATGAAAACGGGCGACCTCATGGAGGCCGCCCGCTTCATTTCGCTTGTTGCGAAGTTCGATCAGAACTTCACGCCAAGGCCGACGGCAACTGCGTCGACGTCGATCGTGCTGTCCTTCACGAAGAAGTGACGGTACTCGACCTTGCCATAGAGCTTGCCGAACGAGTGCTGGTAGCCAGCGCCGGCAGTCCAGGTGCCATCGCACAGGTCGCAGAATTCGGTGTTGTAACCGCCAACAGCGTAGAGCTTGCCAGCTTCGGCGATCTTCGCACCAACGCGGCCGTTGAAGCCGAACGAAACCTTGGTGCCTTCGGTCAGCAGCTTGTCAGCCGAAACTTCAGCGCCGACAAACGCGGTCGAACCGAGGTCGTAGTCGTAGCCAGCGGCCACGCCAGCGATCGCTTCGCTTTCACCGTCGCTCCATGCAACGCCGCCGCGTGCTTCGACGCGAGTTTCGTTGGCGAGAGCCGGGGTAGCAGCAACAAGCGAGGCTGCGAGAGAGATAAGAACCAGACGCATAGATTTTACTCCTGACTTTTTGGCCCCTTCTGTGAAGGTGGCGAGGCGTCAGGTAGGTCTGGTCCAGTTCGGTGGCAATGACGAAAATCACAAGAATATCAAAACGCAGAATGGTTGTGACATAGCTGCAACATTCGGCAGACTAACAAAACTCGTTACTTTTGAGATTTACTTGGTCATTATTATAACGCCAAAAGGCGACCCCTTTCGGAGCCGCCTTCACGACGTTGCAGGGACGCCCTAGTCTGATCAAGATTGCCCGCACATGAACGGATCGTGCAGGTTGCCGCAATGCAGCATCGTATCTTTGCACCGCCCCTGCCCCAAAGGCGCAGGCATTGCAAATCTGGACTTTCCGCAAAGGCTCTGCCAAGCGCTGCGCCATGAACGCGCAGACTCCCAACAGCTTCCGCAACCAGCCCGACGAACGCGGCCACTTCGGCCAGTTCGGTGGCCGCTATGTCGCCGAAACGCTGATGCCGCTGATCCTCGATCTCGAGCAGGAATACCGCAAGGCCAAGGCCGACCCGGCGTTCCAAGCAGAGTTCGACGACCTGCTCGAACACTATGTCGGCCGCCCGAGCCCGTTGTACTTCGCGCCCCGGCTGACGCAAGAGTTGGGCGGGGCACAGGTGTGGTTCAAGCGCGACGAACTGAACCACACCGGCGCGCACAAGATCAACAACTGCATCGGCCAGATCCTGCTTGCCATGCGCATGGGCAAGACGCGGATCATCGCCGAGACCGGCGCGGGCCAGCATGGCGTGGCCACCGCCACGGTCTGCGCGCGCTTCGGCCTGCCTTGCGTGATCTTCATGGGCGCGACCGACGTGGAGCGGCAGAAGCCCAACGTGTTCCGCATGAAGCTGCTGGGCGCCGAAGTCGTGCCGGTGACGGCGGGCGCGGGCACGCTCAAGGATGCGATGAACGAGGCGCTGCGCGACTGGGTGGCGAACGTCCACAACACGTTCTACATCATCGGCACTGCCGCGGGTCCCCACCCCTATCCCGAACTCGTCCGCGATTTCCAGAGCGTGATCGGCAAGGAAGCGCGCGCCCAAATGCTCGCCCGCACCGGACGCCTGCCTGACGTGCTGGTCGCGGCCATCGGCGGCGGATCGAACGCCATCGGCCTGTTCCATCCGTTCCTCGATGATGCCAGCGTCAAGATGCTCGGCGTGGAAGCGGCGGGCCATGGGCTGGACAAGGAGCACGCCGCCAGCCTCGCAGGCGGACGCCCCGGCATCCTCCACGGCAACAAGACATACCTGCTGCAGGACGAGGACGGCCAGATCACCGAAGGCCACTCGATCTCGGCGGGCCTCGACTATCCCGGCATCGGCCCTGAGCATTCGTGGCTCAAGGAAATCGGACGCGTGGACTATACCTCGGTGACCGACAAGGAAGCATTGGACGCCTTCCAGCTGCTCTGCCGCACCGAAGGCATCATCCCGGCGCTCGAACCCGCCCACGCCATCGCGGCAGTGAAGAAGGTCGCGCCGACAATGGGCAAGGACCAGATCATCCTCGCCAACCTCTGCGGCCGCGGCGACAAGGACATCTTTTCGGTTGCGGAGCATCTGGGGGTTTCGTTGTGATTTAGCCCTCCCCCCTTCAGGGGAGAGGGTTGGGAGAGGGGAAATTGCGCGACGCCCGCCTCACGGAATTCGCCCGCGAAAACCGCAAGGCCATGTCAGAACCGGAAACGCGAATCTGGCTTGCCTTGCGCGCTGGACGGTTCGAAGGGGTGAAATTCCGGCGGCAGAAGGTTATCGGCCAATACATTGCCGATTTCGCTGCCAACGAACCTCGCATCGTGGTGGAGATCGACGGCCACACGCATGACGTCGACGACCCTCGCGATGCGGAAAGAACGAAATATCTGAACGAGCGCGGCTACCATGTGGTCCGCTTCACGAACGGCGATGTTATGACGAACCTTGAAGGTGTGCTGCAGATGCTTGCCATGACGCTGAGCGAAGCGCGGGAAGCCCCTCTCCCAACCCTCTCCCCTGAAGGGGAGAGGGCTTGATGTCGCGCCTCACCTCCGCCTTCGCCAAGGGCCGCCCCGCCCTCGTCACTTTCGTCACGGGTGGAGATCCGACGCCTGACGCCACTGCTGCCATCCTTGACGCGCTCGTCGAAGGCGGGGCCGATGTGATCGAACTGGGCATGCCGTTCACCGATCCGATGGCCGATGGGCCGGCGATCCAGCTGGCGAACCTGCGTTCGCTCGGCGCTGGCACCAAGACGGCTGATATCCTGCGCATCGCTACCGAATTCCGCGCGCGCCACCCGGACGTGCCGCTGGTGCTGATGGGCTATGCCAATCCGATGACCATTCGCGGGGCCGACTGGTTCGCCGCCGAATGCGTCAAGGCGGGCGTCGATGGCGTGATCTGCGTCGACATTCCGCCCGAGGAAGACGCCGAACTGGGCCCCGCCCTGCGCGATGCCGGCGTGTCGCTGATCCGCCTCGCCACGCCGACAACCGATCATGCGCGGCTGCCTGCCGTGCTCGAAGGCTCTTCGGGCTTTCTCTACTACGTCTCGGTCGCCGGGATCACCGGCATGCAGCAGGCAGCGCAATCTTCCATCGAAGAGGCCGTGGCGCGGATCAAGGCTTCGGCGACGATCCCGGTGGCCGTCGGCTTTGGCGTGCGCACGCCTGAGCAGGCCGGGGCGATTGCCAGGGTTGCTGACGGTGTGGTTGTCGGGTCAGCCTTCATCGATCTGGTCGAAAAGCATGGCGCGGATGCCGCTCGCCCGGTGAGGGAACTCACCGCCGCGCTCGCCGCTGCCGTCCACTCTGCCCGCAAGGAACTCTTATGAGCTGGCTCAACAAGGTCCGTAACGCCCTCCCGTTCACGCCGAAGCGGGACACGCCGGACAACCTGTGGATCAAGTGCCCTTCGTGCAGCGAAATGCTGTTTACCAAGGAGTACGAGGAAAACCTCTCGGTCTGCCCGCATTGCGACCACCATGGCCGCATCGGCGCGGACGCACGGTTCGACCAGCTGCTGGACGCTGGCTACGAACTGCTGCCCGCGCCCAAGGTCAAGGAAGACCCGCTCAAGTTCCGCGACAGCAAGAAGTACGTCGATCGCCTGAAGGCCGCCCGCGCTGCCAATCCCCATGCCGATGCGCTGACCAATGCCTTCGGCAGGATCGAAGGGCAGAAAGCCGTGGTCGGCGTGCAGGAGTTCGCGTTCATGGGCGGCTCGATGGGCATGGCCGTGGGCAATGCGTTCATCGCCGGGACCGAGCGTGCGATCAGGGAGAAGTGCCCTTACATCGCCGTGACGGCCGCTGGCGGCGCACGCATGCAGGAGGGCATCCTCTCGCTGATGCAGATGCCCCGCTCGACCGTGGCGATCTCGCGCCTCCACGCGGCAGGCCTGCCCTACATCGTGGTGCTGACCGATCCGACCACCGGCGGCGTGACCGCGTCCTACGCGATGCTGGGCGACGTGCAGATTGCCGAACCCGGTGCGCTCATCGGCTTTGCCGGACAGCGCGTCATCCAGGACACGATCCGCGAGAAGCTGCCCGAAGGCTTCCAGCGCGCCGAATATCTCCACGCCCACGGCATGGTGGACATGGTGACGCACCGTCGCGACCTGAAGGTCACGCTGGCGCAGGTGATCGACTACCTGATGGCGGGCAAGGCGGCGGCTTGAAGCCCCTCCACCACCCCGGATCGGGTCCGGGGCGGTCCCCCTCCCCGTTTGGGCTTCGCCAGAACGGGGAGGATCAGCACAGTTGGCAAAGCCAATGACGGAGGGGTTGCTTGAAGGACTTCGCGATCTCCGAGAACCCGGCGGTTCAGGCCCAGCTTGACCGTCTCGGCGCGCTGTCGCTGCCATCGGGGCGGCTCGGGCTCGATACCGTGCGCGAACTTTGCGCGCGCCTGGGCAATCCGCAGGACCGTCTGCCGCCCGTGTTCCATGTTGCCGGGACCAACGGCAAGGGTTCGACCTGCAGCTACCTGCGGTACATTCTCGAGGCCGAGGGGCTGACGGTCCACTCCGCCACCAAGCCGCACCTCGTCCGCTACAATGAACGCATCCGCATCGCTGGCAAGCTAATCGAGGACGAGCTGCTCGCCGCGCTGCTCAAGGAAGTGCTGGACGCGAGCGAAGGGCTGGAGCCGAGCTTTTTCGAGGTGACGACGGTCGCCACCTTCCTTGCCTATGCACGGCATCCCGCCGATGCCTGCGTGATCGAGACCGGGCTGGGCGGCAGGCTCGATGCCACCAACGTCATGCCGACGGCTGCGGTATGCGGGATTGCGACGCTGGGCTTTGACCACGAAGCGTTCCTGCTTGCACCCGAAGACGGCGTGCCAACTGACCCGCTAGCCCGGATCGCGTTCGAGAAGGCGAGCATCGCCAAGCCTGGCGTGCCGCTGGTGACGATGGCCTATCCGCAGGTTGCCGCCGATTCGGTGGCCGAGACGGTGGCGCGGATCGGTGCGCCGCTGGTCATGCGCGGGCGGGATTGGGAGGCCGAGATTGCCGGCTCCATCCTCTATCGCGATGCGCACGGCGAGTTGCCGCTGCCCCTGCCCGCGCTGCCCGGCACGCATCAGGCAGAGAACGCAGCACTGGCCGTGGCGATGATCCGGCACCAGAACGCGGTACGTGTCAGCCTGGGCGCGCTTGGCAAGGGCATCGTCGATGCGCGTTGGCCGGCGAGGTTGCAGCGCCTCGGCGCGGGTCCGTTGACCGCGCTTGCGGGCGGACGCACCGTCTGGCTGGACGGTGGACACAATCCCGATGCCGGGCGTGCCATCGCGCGGCACCTCGAAGGCCAGCCGCCGGTGCACCTGATCATGGGCATGCTGGCGAACAAGGATCCTTCGGCGATCCTCAAGCCGCTGGCGGACCGCGCCTTGTCGATCTCGGTCGTCCCTGCTCCCGGGCACGATGCGCACAAGCCTGCGGACTTTGCGCCGTTCACCAGCCTGCCGGTCGGCAGCTTTACCACCGTGCCCGAAGCCATCGCCGCGCTCCCGGCGGATGGCGACGTGCTGATCGTCGGCTCGCTCTATCTTGCAGGCGAAGTGTTGCGGCTGAACGACGAGATACCGGACTGATCAGGCGAAGGGATCGGCGTCCGACTTCTCTTCGCCCGCTGTGCCCATCGCCGCGTCGACAAGCCCGCTGCGGCTCATCCACCAGAACAGCACGATGCCGGGCAAGGCCAGCACGGTGGTGAGCAGGTAGAAGTTCACGTACCCCATGCTCTCGATCAGCGCGCCTGCGGTCGTGCCCGTGGCGAAGCGGCCGACGATGCTCGCGGCCGCGGAAATCAGCGCATACTGGGCAGCGGTGTAGCGCAAGTCGCACAGCGCCGAGAAATAGGCGACGACGACGACGCCGCCATAGCCGGAGGCGATGTTCTCGAAGCCGATTGCGCCGGCCATGCCGATGTTTGAATGGCCCGCAGCAGCCAGCGCTGCGAACGACAGGTTCGACACAGCCATCAGCACCAACGCCAGCAGGACCGAGCGCTTGAGGCCCATCTTCGCGTAGGCCACGCCACCGATGAACACGCCGATCAAATAGGCCCAGAAGCCCACGCCGACGTCCCACAGCGCGATCTCGTCATTGCTGAAGCCGAGATCGTCGAACAGCAGGCGGAAGGTCAGGTTCGCCAGCGTATCGCCAACCTTGTGGACGAGGATGAACAGCAGCACGAGCCACGCGCCGTTGCGGCGGAAGAATTCGAGGAACGGGCCGATGATGGACGACAGGACCTCGCCCACCCCCTTGCGGGCAACTGGTTCACGATGCCGTTCAGGTTCACCGAGGAACAGCGCGGTCAGCATGGCGGGAAGGGCAAAGAGCGCGCAGGCGAGGTAGGCTGCGCTCCAACCCGCGCGGGCCGAGACGACCAGCGCCAGGGCGCCCGCCCCCGCGGACCCGATACGCCAGCCGTACTGGCTCATGCCCGAACCCGTGCCGAGCTGGTAGGGCTTCAATGTTTCGATACGGTAGGCGTCGATCACGATATCGAAGGTCGCACCCGCAACGCCCACCAGCACTGCTGCGAGGACCGTCGCGCCGAGGTCTGCCGAAGGATCGACCAGCGCGAGATTGGCAACCGCCGCCATTACCAGCGAACCCGCTAACAGCATCCACGAAACGCGCTGCCCCATGCGGCCCAGCAACGGCAGGTGCAGGCCGTCGACAATCCAGGCCCAGAACACCTTGAGGTTGTAGACCAAGAACGCCAGCGTGAAGGCGGTGACCGTCTTCTTGTCGATCCCGTCCTGCGCCAGCCGCGTTGTCAGCGTCGCGCCGATCATTGCATAGGGAAAGCCGGAGGAGACGCCGAGGAAGAACGCGGCGAGCGATTCCTTTTCGAGATAGGGGCGCACCGAGTCCCACAGGTTACGGTCACTGGCATCGGTGCTCATCGAAGATTTCGCTCCCTCAAATGTTGCTGGCAGACTAGCGGCCAAATCCAGCGGCGCTAGGGGTGACGCAAGAGGCGTTCTCGCGTAAGGGCAGCCCCATGACTTTTCCCCCAAGAAACGGTGGCGACAGGCCGAAGCGGTTCAGCCCTCGGCCCGGCACCACCGAAAAGAAGCCGTTCTCCATGCGCAGCGGTGCGCCGCGCACCTCGCAGCCGGTCGTGCCCGCCAAGCGTGCGCTGAACGAAGATGGCTCGGAGCGAGAGGGCGACCGCATAGCCAAGCTGCTCGCCCGCGCCGGAATTGCCAGCCGCCGCGAGGTGGAGCGCATGATCGAGGAAGGCCGCGTCAAGATCGGCGACGAGGTCGTCACCACGCCCGCCACGCTGCTGACCAGCCTCAAGGGGGTCAGCGTCGACGGCAAGTTGGTCGGCCCGATTGCCGCCCCGCGCCTGTTCCGCTTCCACAAGCCTGCAGGCCTGATCACTGCCGAGCGCGACCCGACCGGCCGCCCGACGATCTACACTGCCCTGCGCAACGCCATGCCCAAGGACGCGCCGCGCGTCATGCCGGTCGGTCGCCTCGACGTGAACACCGAGGGGCTGCTGCTGATGACCAATGATGGCGAGCTGAAGCGCGCCCTTGAACTGCCCTCGACCGGCATCCCGCGCACATATCGCGCCCGCACGTTTGGCGAAATCACCCAGGCGCGGCTCGAGGAACTGATCGAGGGCATCGAGATCGACGGCGTGCGCTATGGCCCGATCAACGCCAACCTCGAGCGCAGCGCCAACCGCAACAAGTGGATCGAGCTGACCCTGACCGAGGGCAAGAACCGCGAAGTGCGCCGCGTGCTCGAACACCTCGGCCTTGAAGTGTCGCGCCTGCTGCGCACGAGCTATGGCCCGTTCGAGCTGGCCGACCTGCAGCGCGGCTCCGTCGAGGAGATTCCGCAGGTTCAGGTCGAACGCTTCCGAAAGATACTGAAAGCCAAATGAGAATAATCGCCGGAGAATGGCGCGGTCGCCCCTTGCGCGCGCCCGAGGGTGACACGACCCGACCCACCGCAGACCGCACGCGCGAGACGCTTTTCTCGATGCTCGCCAGCCGCCTTGGCAGCTTTGAAGGGCTGGCTGTGGCCGACCTGTTTGCAGGCTCGGGCGCGCTTGGCCTCGAAGCGCTGTCGCGCGGCGCGGCATCGGCGATCTTCGTCGAGCAGGACGCCGGTGCCATCCGCACCATTCGCGCCAACATTGCAGCGCTGCGCTGCGCCCCGCAGTGCGACGTGCGCGCCTCGTCGGTGCTCAGCCTTGGCCCGGTCAAGCAGCCGCTCGACCTCGTCATGCTCGACCCGCCCTATGGCACCGGCGCGGGCGCCGTCGCGATCGACCGGTTGACCCGGCTTGGCTGGATCGGCGAGGCGACGTGGATTTGCCTTGAGACCGCAGCCAAGGAAGTGCCTGACGTGCGGGTGTGCGAGGTCGACGCCGAGCGGAAGGTCGGCAAGGCGCTGATCACGCTGATGCGGTTGAAGCCCTAGGCAGACTGCTTCGGCGAGAACTGCACCCCCGCCAGCGTCATGGCCCCTGCCAGCGTCAGGAACAGGCCGACGTAGGCCGTGCCGCCGATCCCGGCGAGCCATGCCGCTGCGAAGGGGGCGAGCGCGCCGCCAATGATCCCGCCCATGTTGAACGCCACCGAAATGCCGGTGTAGCGGACTTCGACCGGGTAGAGCGTCGGCAGCCAGGCGCCGAGCGGGCCGTAAGCCAGCCCCATGACGAACAGCGCGCTGGCCAGCGTTGCAAACACCACCGGCAGCGAGGCCGAGCCAAGGCCAGTGCCGAAAACCATGCCCACGATGATCGTGAGCGCCGCGCCAGTGCCAAGGACGAGCCGTGCCGAGGCCTTGTCGGCCCAGTACCCGGCAACCAGAATGCCGAGCGCAAGGAAGGTGTTGGCGCCAAGCTGGATGCCGAGAAACTCCTGCTTGGCATAGCCGAGTTTGGTCGTGGCGAAGGACAGCGCGAAAGTCGTCGCCAGATAGAAGATCGCAAAGCACGCAACGACGCCCGCGATCCCGGCCAGCACGGCGCCGAGATGATTGCGGAACAGCAGGCCGACCGGTACCTTGGGTGGCTCGGCCTTCTCGAGCGCTTCCTTGAACGCGGGCGTTTCGCCGATCTTCAACCGCACCCACAGCCCGAGGCCGACCAGCAGCGCGCTTGCCAGGAACGGCACGCGCCAGCCCCAAGCGGCGAAGTCGGCATCGGAAAGCCCCTTGCCGAGCAGCAGGAACAGCCCATTGGCACAAAGGAAACCCAGCGGCGCACCCAGTTGCGGCGCACTGCCGAAGCGGGCTTCCCAACCCTTCGGCGCATTCTCCACGGCGAGCAGCGACGCTCCGCCCCACTCTCCGCCGAGGCCGAAGCCCTGTCCAAAGCGCAGCAGGCAAAGCAGCGCGGGCGCGACCCAGCCGACCATGGCGTACGTCGGCAGGAAGGCTATCAGTAAGGTAGATCCGCCCATCAGCATCAGCGAGGCGACCAACGTCGACTTGCGCCCGATCCGGTCGCCGAAGTGACCGAACGCAATCGCGCCCACGGGCCGTGCAAAGAACGCAAGGCCGAAGGTCATGAAAGACAGCAACGTCTGCGCTGCCTCTGATTCTGTGGGGAAAAACAATGGCCCAATGACGAGCGCGGCCGCTGTTGCGTAGATGTAGAAGTCGTAGAACTCCACCGCCGTGCCAACGAGGCTGGCAGTCAGCACGCGACCCTGCTGTCGAATCGGATTCATCGGCGCGCTTCTCCCCTCGTTCGCGGCGCGCGTTGTTCCGTCTCAAGCCTGCCGGGTCAACACCACAAGCGAAAAGGGGCGCCGGCAACCCGGCACCCCTTTCACGCGACGATCGTGGGAAGCGTTCAGATACCGCCGCGATTGCGGCAGCTGTCGGTGACGGTCTTGCTGCAGACCGGATACTTCTTGTTCATGGCCGAAGCGGGCGGCGGGGTCATGTTGCCCGTCGTGCTGCCGTCCATGCTGCTTATGCCGCGCGAGGGCGGGGAAGCCGGTGCGGCAGGGGTTGCAGGCGTTGCGGGAGTGGCAGGCTCGCTCATGCCCGGATTGGGCTGAGCCGGAGTGGCAGGGGTAGCTCCCGACGACGGCACCGCGCGGCCCGAAACCTGCGCCACGATAGAGGGCCAGACCTGCGTGCGCTGTTCCGGCGTCATCGCGTAGATCTGCGCCTTCTGCTCGTCGGTCAGAGCCCACCAGCCCTTCTGCTGATCAGTGTCGAGGCTCCAGAAGTATTCCTGATAGGTGGACGGCCATGCTGCGTACTTGGTCTTTTGCTCGGCGGCCCAGGCGTCGATCTGAAGCTGCTGGTCAGGCGTGGGCGAGAAGGTGCCGGTCGCCGTGGTGGCAGCGGTGGTGTCCGATGTGGTTGCCGTGGCGGTCGTGGAAGTCGACTGGGCCGCCACGAACGTGGGACTCGAAGCGATGGCAAGAGCAAGCGCGCTTGCGGCAAAAAGATTTCGCATGGAATTCTCCTGATTTTGTCTTTGTACCCGAAGTCTTGAGGCCAAGCCCTGCCCCGCTGGCCCGGTTCCCGGCGCTGCGACGGCTGCGCCCGGATTCAAGACGAAGCGAACATGCGGAGAATGGGCGGTTAGCGATTGCCGCGACAGCGTTTGGTCCCTATCTGTTCGCCTATGTCTTCCCCCCAACCTCTGAATCCCGGCAATGCCGAAGCGTGGCTCGATGGCCTGAACCCGCCCCAGCGCGAGGCGGTGACAACGACCGAAGGGCCGGTGCTGATGCTGGCGGGCGCGGGCACAGGCAAGACCGCCGCGCTCACCGCGCGCCTCGCCAATCTGCTGCGCCAGCGGCTCGCCTGGCCGAGCGAGATCCTCTGCGTCACCTTCACCAACAAGGCCGCGCGCGAGATGCGCGAGCGCGTGGGCAACCTGATCGGCCCGGCGGTGGAAGGGATGCCGTGGCTCGGCACGTTCCATTCGATCGCCGCCAAGATGCTGCGCCGCCATGCCGAACTGGTCGGCTTGCAGAGCAACTTCACGATCATCGACACCGACGACCAGTTGCGCCTGCTCAAGCAACTGATCGTGGCAGAAGGCATTGACGACAAGCGCTGGCCCGCCAAGCAGCTGGCAGGACTGATCGACAAGTGGAAGAACCGCGGCCTCAATCCCGGCGATCTCGATGCGCTGGAGAACGAGGCCTATGCCAACGGCAAGGGCCAGCGCTTCTACGCTCTCTACCAGAACCGCCTGCGCGAGCTGAACGCCTGCGATTTCGGCGACCTGCTGATGCACATGCTCAACATCTTCCGGCGCGAGCGGGACGTGCTGGAATCATGGCAGCAGCGCTTCAAGTACGTGATGGTGGACGAATATCAGGACACCAACGCGGTGCAGTACCTGTGGCTGCGCCTGCTCGCCCAGAACCGCAAGAACATCTGCGTGGTGGGCGACGACGACCAGTCGATCTATTCCTGGCGCGGCGCGGAAGTCGCCAACATCCTGCGGTTCGAGAAAGATTTTCCCGGCGCCAAGGTCATCCGCCTCGAACAGAACTACCGCTCCACCCCGCACATCCTCGGCGCGGCATCGGGCCTGATCGCCGAGAACTCCGAACGCCTCGGCAAGACGCTGTGGACCGAAGTCGACGGCGGCGACAAGGTCCGCGTGATCGGCGTGTGGGACGCTCCGGAAGAAGCGCGGCGTATCGGCGAGGACATCGAACGGCTTGAGCGTGAGGGCGCCCCGCTCGATCGCGTCGCCATCCTCGTCCGCGCGCAGTTCCAGACGCGCACCATCGAAGACCGCTTCATCCAGATCGGGCTTGGCTACCGTATCGTCGGCGGTTTCCGTTTCTACGAACGCGCCGAAATCCGCGACGCGCTGGCTTATCTGCGCCAGATCGCCAGCCCGCAGGACGACCTTGCGTTCGAGCGGATCTACAACACCCCAAGCGCGGCCTTGGCGACAAGACGCTGGAAAAGCTGCACCGCCATGCCCGCGCGCGCGGCATCCCCCTCTCGCTGGCTTCGGTGGAGATTCTCGATACCGACGAGCTGCCGGCCCGCGCGCGCAACACCCTCGCCGCCCTGATGCGCGATTTCGCGCGCTGGCGCGATGCGGCGAAGCAGCTGGTGCCCGCCGAACTCGCTCGCACAATTCTTGACGAAAGCGGCTACACCGCCGCGCTCCAGGCGGAAAAGACCGCCGAAGCCGCGGGCCGCCTCGAAAACCTCACCGAACTCGCCCGCGCGATGGAGGAATACGAGACGCTGGGGGACTTCCTCGAACACGTCAGCCTCGTCATGGACAACGAGAACACCGCCGACGAGGACAAGGTCACGATCATGACCATCCACGCCGCCAAAGGCCTCGAGTTCGACAACGTGTTCCTGCCAGGCTGGGAAGAAGGCGTGTTCCCCTCGCAGCGCTCGCTCGATGAAGGCGGCCTTGCCAGCCTCGAGGAAGAACGCCGCCTCGCCTACGTCGCGATTACCCGCGCCCGCAGGCGCTGCACCATCCTCCACGCCGCCAATCGCCAGATCTATGGCCAGTGGACCAGCTCGATCCCTCGCGCTTCATCGGCGAACTGCCCGCCGAGCACATCGAGGAGGAAACCACCCTCTCGGGCGGCGCATCGATGTGGCGGGCCAACTGGAGCGAACGCGAAGATCCCTTCGCCCATGTCGCACAGGCCAATGCCAGCCGCGCCGCGTCACGCGGCCCCGGTTGGCAACGCGCTGCGGCCCAGACCTTCAACCCCGCCCCCCGCCGCATCGCCGAACCCACCCGCAGCGCCGCCAGCTTCGCCGCCAAACCCCGCGGCGACATCACCGTGGGCGCGCGCGTGTTCCACGAAAAGTTCGGCTACGGCACCGTGGCCGAGCAGGAAGGCAACAAGCTGGAGATCGACTTCGAAAGCGCGGGGCGGAAGCGGGTGATTGATAGCTTTGTAAAGGTGGCTTGAGGGCGTGGGCTTTGTCGCTCACCGTTGTGGGACGACCGGATTCGTCCACTTGCCGACATTGCGCGTCCGTGGTCAATTGAACGCATGAGCGGCAACCCTGCCTACAATGCCCTGATGCACGAGGTCTGTGTCGGCAGAGGTTGGTGCGGCGGGATCGTCAACGGCAAGCCATCGCATGTAGATGATTTCATTCCTGAAACGGGACCTGTAAGCGCGGATCAGTTCGTCGAATGGCTATTTCTTGCCGATGGCGTCGATCCATCGTCCGACCCTGCCAAGTGGGAGCGACATAAGGCTGGCCTGCGGGAAGCGTTCGTCCGCCATATGGGGGCAGAGATGCTCGACGCCTCGGCACTTAAATGGGATGTTAGCTGACCACTATTCGCGGCCATTCCGTAAATTTGCGGTGATCGTCCTGCCGTCACCCCGTGCTTGACACGGGGTTGGGCTGTTCTTCCGGCGCAGCGCCCGAAGAGAAAAGCCAAGGCCCGGATCAAGTCCGGGCCGACGATGAAATGGGCTGTTATTTTGCGCCGAGTGCTCTTGCTCTCTCCCCTTCAGGGGAGAGATACGCAGGCTTGGCGGCTTGCCGCCTAGCCGAAGTTGAGCGGGGCTTGGGCAGAACAGCCCCTCTCCCAACCCTCTCCCCTGAAGGGGAGAGGGCTAAAGTGCCGAAACCGCCAGAAACTCCGGAATCGGCCCGTTCCACTCGCCCGGCTTCGACGGCGGTTCGGAGTGGTCGCGGTAGCTGGGCTGTTCGCGCCGTGGAGCGCGTTCCTGCCGCGGTTCGCGTTCGGCGCGGGGCTTGCGTTCCTCGCGGGCGGGACGTTCGCGGCGGCTTTCGCGCTTGGGTTCTTCCTCGCGGCGCTCGGTCTCGCGGGGCTTGCGCTCTTCCTTCTCGGCGATCTCGAGCTTGAATTCGGGATCTTGGTCCCCTGCAGCTTCTCGACGTTGTCGATCGCTTCGGCATCTTCCGACGCCACCAGCGTGAACGCCCGGCCCGTCGCCCCGCCACGACCGGTGCGGCCGATGCGGTGGACGTAGTCGTCCGGGTGCCATGGCGTGTCGAAGTTGAAGACGTGGCTCACGCCCTTCACGTCAAGCCCGCGTGCGGCGACGTCCGAGGCGCAGAGGATCGAGATGTCGCCGTCCTTGAACTTCTGCAGTTCGGCGTTGCGCGCGCTCTGGTCCATGTCACCGTGGATTTCCCCTGCGGCAAAGCCGTGGCGCTGCAGCGACTTGGCGAGTTCGCGCACGGTCGTCTTGCGGTTGGCGAAGACGATGGCGGTGGAGACGTTGTCGGTGCGCAGCAACTGGCGCAGCACTTCGCGCTTCTGGCGCGAGGTGCAGCGGACCTTGAACTGGGCGATGTTGGTGTTCGTAGCGGCAGGGCGCGCCACTTCGATCGACTTGGGGTTCGACAGGAACTTGTCGGCCAGCTTCTTGATCGGCGGCGGCATCGTTGCCGAAAACAGCAGCGTCTGGCGCGTGGTCGGCAGGCGCGAGCAGATCGTCTCGATATCGGGGATGAAGCCCATGTCGAGCATGCGGTCCGCCTCGTCGATCACCAGCATCTCGCAGCCGGTGAGCAGGATCTTGCCGCGCTCGAACAGGTCCATCAGGCGACCGGGCGTGGCGATCAGCACGTCGACGCCGTCCTGCAGCGCCTTGACCTGATCGCCCATCTGCACGCCACCGATCAGCAGCGCCATCTTGAGATCGTGGTTCTTGCCGTACTTCTCGAAATTCTCGGCAACCTGCGCGGCGAGTTCGCGCGTCGGTTCGAGAATCAGCGAGCGCGGCATCAGCGCGCGGCGGCGGCCGTGGGCGAGAATGTCGATCATCGGCAGCACGAACCCGGCCGTCTTGCCGGTGCCGGTCTGGGCAATGCCGATGATGTCCTTCATCATCAGGACAGCGGGAATTGCCTGCGCCTGGATCGGAGTGGGCTCATCATAGCCGGCGTCGAGCACCGACTGGAGCAATTCATCCGAGAGGCCGAGATCGGCAAACTTCATGCAGGCAATTTTCCGAGAACTAGAGACGGCACGAACGCAATTGTGCCCGCTGGACAGCCTGCATCGCAAAATGCCGCCAGCACTGACAGCGCGCTAAGACGATATGGCCCGAAAAGTCAAGAATTCCGCGACGAGACGGGACCGTCAGTCATCTTCCAGTACGAGTTCGCGCATCTTGGTAATCGCACAGTTCGCTCCGGCCCGCGAATGGATCGTATCCCGGCCAGCGCAGAGCTGCCCATCCTCGTTCCGTTCGACATAAAAGCCCGAATAGAAATCGCGGGCGCGGCAGGATTTGTCGAGGCTGGCGCCGATCAGCTTTCGCCCGCGCGTGACCAGCAGGAGGCGATCCTGCGATTCGATCTGCACGCCGGCAATGCTGGTGATCGGCAGGCATTTGCTGGTCTTGCGCTCATAGAAACGCGGCGGTTGTGGCGCGGCCGGCATGGGCGTGTACATCTGGCCGGGCAGGCGCGGCGCAATACGAATGATCATGCGCTGTTCGATGCGCACCTGATTCCACGACTGGTCGCCCAAGCCATCGGCAATGAAGCTGTTCAATGCGCCTGATCTGAAATCATCGTCGATCAGGGGCGATCCTGCAGGAATGGTGGCAGTCGCCCATTGCGCATCGCTGTCATCGACCACCACAGGTGCACCAACCGGTACGGCCAGCAGCATGCCCAATGAGGCCAAGAGATTGAATACACTGGGCATTTCGATGTTAAAACTCTTGAAGTCCCCTCAACGGCCCAGCGGCCCTGACCCCGCCCGATCCGCTCCTCACACCCCTAGCCTGCGGGGTTGAACCGTTGCTTAACCTGCCAGCAATGAAAAATGAATTGCCCTTGCCGCAGGGTCGCAATAGCCGATGCGCCAATGAGCGATACGTTTCTGGCAGAAGCGGCCCGCCTGCTCGGGCCAAAGGGGTTGACCGCCGACCCTGACGATATGGCACCCTGGCTGACCGATTGGCGCGGCCGCTATACCGGCGCGGCGCGGGCAATCGCCTCGCCAGCCAATACCGCCGAGGTCGCCGCCCTCGTCAAGCTCTGCGCCAAGCATGGCGTGCCGATTGTGCCGCAAGGCGGCAACAGCGGCATGTCGGGCGGCGCCACACCGTTCGAGAGTGGCGCCGAGATCATACTCTCCTTGCGCCGCATGAACCGGATCACCGCGCTCGATGCCGCGGCGCGTTCTGCCACGTGCGAGGCGGGCGTCATCCTGCAGGTCCTGCACGAGGCGGCGGAGAAAGAGGGCCTGCGCTTCCCCCTCACGCTTGGCGGCAAGGGCTCGGCCACGATCGGCGGCCTCGTCTCGACCAACGCCGGCGGCACGCAAGTCCTGCGCCATGGCTCGATGCGGGCGCTGGTACTGGGGGTCGAAGCCGTCATGGCCGATGGCAGCGTGCTCGACCTGTTGACCCCGCTCAAGAAGGACAACCGGGGTTTCGATCTCAAGCAGGTGCTGATCGGTTCGGAAGGAACGCTCGGCATCGTCACCGCCGCCACCTTGCGGCTCGCTCCCGCCATCGCCGGCAGGACGGTGATGTGGGCAGGCACGGCCTCACTCCACGATGCGCGCAGCCTCCTGCTTCTGGCAGAGGACATGGCGCCGGGGCTGCTGGAAGGCTTCGAGGTCCTGCCCCAGCACAGCCTCGAGGCGGTTCAGGCCTACACCCCCGGGACGCGCGCACCGCTGACGGGGCCTCATCCCTGGCATGCCCTGATCGAACTTGTCGCGGGCGACGAGGACACCGCCGCGAGATTGCCCGAACTGGCCGAGCGCATCCTTGCCACGGCGTTCGAACGCGATCTCATCGCCGATGCCACGATTGCGGCCAGCGAAGACCAGGCCGAGCGCATGTGGCTGATTCGCGAGACCATATCGCCCGCCGAACGGGCGCTTGGCCCGGCGATGCAGCACGACATTTCCGTGCCGGTCGAAAAGATGCCTGCCTTTGTCGAGGCCGCCGTCCCGCGGCTCGAAGCCGACTGGCCGGGCACGCGCGCGGTCTGCTTCGGGCATCTCGGCGACGGCAACGTCCACTTCCACGTGATCGCCCCGTCGGGCAGCGATCGGGCCTCGTGGGAAGCGGGCGACGGCAAGGCCATCAGCGCGCAAGTCCACGACATGGTGGCGGCGTGGGGCGGCTCGATCTCGGCAGAACACGGCATCGGCAGGCTGAAGCGCGACGAACTGGCGCGCCTCGCCGATCCAGCGATGCTGGGCACGATGCGCGCAATCAAGCAGGCGCTTGACCCGCATGGCCTGCTAAACCCCGGAAAGCTTGTCTGACGCGGCTTGCGCGGCCTTCTGGCAGTCCCTAAGAACCGGCGTTCCCGCTAAGCCGCGGCCAGAGTGAATTTTGCCCGCGCGAATGTTTTGATTCTTGGAGAGATGCAAAATGGCCAGCGCGCCGCAAGCGAACCTGCCGATGTTCTACAACGACCTGATGCCGCTCAACAGCCGGGACCATGCAACGTGGAAGGCCAAGAACGCGGATGCAGCGCCCTGGCTGATCGGACAGCATGCCATCCCCCTGACGGCTGAGGAGTTTCCGCAGGCTGCGCGCCATTATCCGATCATCTTTGCATCGGGTGACAATCCGGTTCCGCTGGCGCTGATGGGCCTCAACGAAGGCGTGAACGTCTTTGTCGACGAAGAAGGCAAGGTCACCCAGCCGATCTACATCCCGGCTTACGTCCGCCGCTATCCGTTCCTGCTGGCCAAGCTGAACCCGAACAGCGAAGAACTTTCGCTGTGCTTCGATCCTTCTGCCGGCCTGCTTGGCGATTCGGTGGAAGGGCAGGAGCTCTTCACCGACGGCCAGCCTTCGGAAGCGACGCAGGCCGCACTCGGCTTCTGCGAACAGTTCGAACAGGCAGGCCAGCGCACGCAGGCCTTCATCGACGAGCTGAAGAAGCATGACCTGCTCATGGAAGGCGAAGTGGCCATCCAGCAGCAGGGCAACGAACAGCCATTCATCTATCGCGGCTTCCAGATGGTAAATCAGGAAAAGCTGCGTGACGTGCGCGGTGACGTGCTGCGGGGCTGGGCACAGAGCGGCCTGCTGCCCCTGCTCTATGCGCACCTGTTCTCGCTCGAACTGATCAGCCAGATCTTCGGCGCCCAGGTTCAGCTGGGCAAGGGACCGATCCCGGCGATCCAGGTTCCGGCCGAGTAAGCCAGACACGATTTGACATGAGGCTTGAGCAATCAAGCCACAGGTCAACAGAAAAGCGCGGTGAGCCACTCGGTTCATCGCGTTTTTTCTTGGGGTGTTGCAAAAATCCCTCGAAAGCCCTTGCAGGGTCAATGCCCCTCACCTATCTTGTGATTGTTGCGTTGCGGCTCCCCTCATGGCCCAGCGTAACTGGTGCACTCACGTGCACCTCCTCCCTGAACCTTGGCCACCTGGAGCTTGCTCCAGGTGGTTTTTTCTTGGGTTACATGAGCTTGGCCACTCTGGCCGGCGCGCTTCGGCTAATTCGGGCGCAGTCTACTCGGCAGCAGTGCGCCAGCGGCCGCGGTCGGACGCACGACCAAGGTCGGCCACGTCGACTGCGAGTCGGCGCACCAGGCCCACCAGCAATTCGATCGTGGCATCGAAGCCGGGCCGGGTTCGGCCATTCGTGCATCGAGATAACAGGTGCGGTCGATCTCGAGCTGCATGCAGTGAAGCCCTTCGGCGCGCCGTGCGTGCCGCTCCAGCACATAACCCCCGGCATATGGCCGGTTGTGCGATACCCGTCGTGCCGCTTCGGTGAAGAAGCCGAATGCAGACGCCACCACGCCGCCGTCGCACGATGCGCCGAAGCGATCGCCAACGACGAATTCCGGCGCGCGCTCTCCGGGCGAACGCGCCGCCAGCGGCGGCATCGAATGAAGATCGATCAGCAGGGCAGCGCCCCAACGGTCACGGATTGTCTCGAGCGTGGTGGCGAGCGCTGTGTGATAGGGCTGGTGCACCGCGGCAATCCGCTCTGCCAGCTCGCTATGATCAAGCCTGCGCTTCCACAGCTCTCCCAGGCCCGGCAGACGACGCGGCACCAGCCCAAGCCCGCTGCGGGCGCGCCTGCCGAAACCGCTGGGCGCTGCCGAAGCGTCTGCCGGCGGACCGCCGACCATCTCCCAGTCGACATCGTCGCTGGCGCGGTTGAGGTCGAGCATGGCCCGGGGTGCATGGGCGACGAGCAGTGCCGCACCGGTCTGGCGGGAGACCGCCTGCCCGAGCAGATCCGCGTAGCGATCCTCAAGCCGAGGCGCCGCAAATGCGGGATGACGCATCCGGTCAAGCAGCGACTTGGCATAGGCCCTTCCTGCATGCGGCACGGCAATGACCACCGGGATCGGCGAAGGATCGATAGTCGTCAGGCTATAGGCCGGCACACCGGGATTGCCCGGCACCGACCCGCCATGGACCGAAGCCGAATCGCCCTGGTGCTCACCCTCATGCTGCATCACGCAAAGGTGCAACCGATTCGCACGCAAGTCAAAGCAAGGTCCAAGAACGATTGCTCCACTTCCAGGACGGTGGGGAAAAAGCGGTTTGCGCGAAGCTTCGGACGGGAGATTGTTAACTCCATCTGCGTTATAAGCCATCGAACTGAAGCCCCACTATAAACAACAGGTTCGCCATGATCCGGATCCTGCTCGCCGAAGACGAAGAGGCGATGCGCACTTACCTTACCCGCGCGCTCGAAAACGCAGGTTACGCCGTGACGGCCGTGGACCGTGGCACCGCTGCGATCCCCCTGCTCGAAAGCGAGCACTTCGACCTTCTCCTGTCGGATATCGTCATGCCGGAAATGGACGGAATCGAACTGGCGCAGCGGTGCAGCGAGATCAGCCCTGCAACCAAGGTCATGTTCATCACCGGCTTTGCCGCGGTGACGCTCAAGGCAAATCGCGAAGCACCTCAGGCCCGGGTCCTGTCTAAGCCGTTCCACCTCAAGGATCTGGTGCTCGAAGTCGAGCGCGTGTTCGAGGATGCGCAGTTCGCCGGGAGCCGCTGAAGCCCGGCTGCAAATTTCCCCCTTGCCATGAATCGGGACGGGGGCTAATGGCGCGCTTCCCGACGCGATCAGCGGTTCGCCGCCAGCCCAGGGACAAGCAGATGGTGCGGGCGTATAGCTCAGTGGTAGAGCACTATGTTGACATCGTAGGGGTCGCAAGTTCAATCCTTGCTACGCCCACCATCGCATAAGAAACCCCGCCATTGGCGGGGTTTTTTGTTGATCGCTGCGGACCAAAATGGCGGGAGCGACCAGCGCCCCCGCCCTGTCGGTCTTACTTGCCCTGCCAGTTCGGCTTGCGCTTTTCGGCAAATGCGGCGGCACCTTCGCGGGCATCGCTCGAAGTGAACACCGGCGCGATGTAGGCCTGCTGCTTCTGCCACATTTCCGCCTCCGTCCATTCGTGCGAATCGCGGATAATGCCTTTCGACGCGATCAGCGCCAGCGGTCCGTTCTCGGCGACCTTCGCGGCCAGGGCCTTTGCCGCATCCAGCGACGGACCTTCGACGATCTGGTTGATGAAGCCGAGTTCATAGGCGCGCTGGGCAGTGATGAAGTCCCCCGTCAGCGCCAGTTCCATCGCGATGCGCGGCGGGATCTGGCGCGGCAGCTTGATCAGGCCACCGGCAGCAGCGGCAAGGCCGCGCTTGGCTTCGGGAATGCCGAACTTGGACGAAGCGCTCGCCACGATCAGGTCGCACGACAACGCCAGTTCCATGCCGCCCGCCAAGGCGTAGCCATCAACCGCCGCGATGATCGGCTTCTTTGGCGTCCATTCCGACAGCCCGCCAAAGCCGCGCCCCGGTATCGAGGGCGATTCCCCGCGCAGGAAGCCTTTGAGGTCCATGCCCGAACAGAACGTGCCGCCCGCACCGGTGAGGATCGCGCAGCGCAGGTCGGCCTCTGCATCCAGCCGATCCATCGCTGCCGAGATGCCCTCGGCCGCAGCCTTGTTCATCGCGTTCTTCGCATCGGGCCGGTTGATCGTGACGATCAGCACGTTGCCATCGACTTCGGTAAGGACTTCGGCCTCGCTCATTGCATCTCTCCAAAAGGGCTTGCACCCGGATTTAACCGGCCACTTAAATATCTGCATTGTCCATGAGCGGATGTCCAGCGCAAAGCCTGCAAAAATTGCGCGAATCGCCTACCTGCCTTGCGCGCAGGGAAGCCTCTGCTAAGGGAAGGCGCAATTTCTCTCCCCAGCTTGAAAGACAGGACGGACATGGCGAAGATCAAGGTGAAGAACCCGGTCGTCGAACTCGACGGCGATGAAATGACCCGGATCATCTGGGAATGGATCCGTGAACGCCTGATCCTTCCCTACCTCGACATCGACCTCAAGTACTACGACCTCTCGGTCCAGAAGCGCGACGAGACGGACGACCAGATCACCATCGATTCTGCCAACGCGATCAAGCAGTACGGCGTCGGCGTGAAGTGCGCCACGATCACCCCTGACGAGCAGCGCGTCGAGGAATTCAACCTCAAGTCGATGTGGAAGTCGCCCAACGGCACGATCCGCAACATTCTCGGCGGCGTGGTGTTCCGCGAGCCGATCGTGATTCAGAACGTGCCGCGCCTGGTCCCGGGCTGGACCGATCCGATCGTCGTCGGCCGTCACGCTTTTGGTGACCAGTATCGCGCCACGGACTTCGTCGTCCCCGGCCCCGGCAAGCTGCGCCTCGTCTGGGAAGGCGACAACGGCGAGACGATCGACCGCGAAGTGTTCAACTACCCCTCGGGCGGCGTCGCCATGGCGATGTACAACCTCGACGATTCGATCCGCGACTTCGCGCGCGCCTCTTTCAACTACGGCCTGTCGCTTGGCTGGCCGGTCTACCTGTCTACCAAGAACACGATCATGAAGGCCTATGACGGCCGCTTCAAGGACCTGTTCCAGGAAGTGTTCGACAGCGAAGGCTTCAAGGAAAAGTTTGCCGCCGCCGGCATCAGCTACGAACACCGCCTGATCGACGACATGGTCGCCTCGGCGCTCAAGTGGTCCGGCAAGTTCGTCTGGGCCTGCAAGAACTACGACGGTGACGTGCAGTCCGACACGGTTGCACAGGGCTTCGGTTCGCTCGGCCTGATGACCTCGGTCCTCATGTCGCCCGATGGCAAGACCATCGAGGCCGAAGCTGCCCACGGCACCGTGACCCGTCACTACCGCCAGCACCAGCAGGGCAAGCAGACCTCGACCAACCCGATCGCCTCGATCTTCGCCTGGACCCGTGGCCTCATGTACCGCGGCAAGTTCGACGAGACCCCGGAAGTCGTGAAGTTCGCCGAAACGCTCGAGCGCGTCTGCATCGAAACCGTCGAAAGCGGCAAGATGACCAAGGACCTCGCCCTGCTGATCGGCCCCGATCAGGCGTGGATGACCACCGAGAAGTTCTTCGAAGCCATCGTCGAGAACCTCGAAACCGAAATGAAGAACTGGGCGTAAGCGCAGGTTCCTTCATGGTAACAGCAAAGGGCTCCGGTTCACGCCGGGGCCCTTTTGCTTTGGCAACAGTTCGACATGCGGAAACGGATGACACCGCTGCCCCCCTCCCCTAACCTTGCGGAATGGCAGGCAATCTCGAACCGACGACCGCACTTTCCGACGCCCTCGTAATTCTCGGTGCGGCCGGCATCGTCATCCCGGCCTTCGCGCGCTTTCGCATCACCCCGATCATCGGGTTCATCCTCGTCGGACTGGTGGTCGGTCCGTTCGGCCTCGGTGCGCTCGTGCCGCAGTATCCGTGGCTCTATCACATCACCATATCGGACCCGGCAGCAATCGCGCCCTTTGCCGAGTTCGGCATCATCCTGCTGCTGTTCGAGATCGGCCTGGAACTCTCGTTCAACCGCCTGTGGGACATGCGTCGACTGGTCTTCGGTCTCGGCGCGATGGAGCTCGGCATCTCAGCCCTGCTCCTGTCCGCCGCCCTGCTTGCCACCGGCCTGCAAGTCAGCGGCGCATTCGGCCTTGGCCTTGCCCTCGCCCTGTCCTCGACAGCGCTGGTCCTGCCCATTGCCGGGACGCAAGGCCCGGTCGGTCGTGCTGCGCTGTCCATGCTGCTGTTCGAGGACATCGCCCTCGTCCCGATCATCTTCATCCTCGGCGCGATGGGCCCGGTCGCCGCCCATTCCGATGGCCCAACGCTAGGGGAGACGCTGCTCTATGGCGGCATCGTCGTCGCTGTCCTGCTGGTTGGCGGCCGGCTGTTGCTACCGCGCCTCTTCGCCCAGGCCGCCCAGACCAAGAGCCCCGAACTGTTCCTCGCAGCGACCATGCTCGTGGTCATCGCCGCAGCGCTGTCCACCTCGCTCGTCGGCCTGTCGCCGATCATGGGCGCGCTGCTCGCCGGCCTGCTTATTGCCGAAACCGAGTACCACACCGAAGTCGAAGCCATCACCAAGCCGTTCAAGGGCCTCGCGCTGGGGGTCTTCCTGATCACCATCGGCATGGGCATCGACTTGCGCGTGGTCTGGGCGCAAATCGGCCCGCTGACGCTCGCCGTGGTCGGCGTCGTCGTCCTCAAGGCGCTGGTCACGATGTTCGCCTTGCGCTTCATGGGCAAGGAACGCGCCACCGCGCTCGAAGCAGGCATCCTCATGGCCAGCCCATCGGAAACCACGCTGATCGTGCTGACCACCGCCGCCGAAGCCGCCCTGATCGACCGTGAGACCGCGCAATTCTGGCAGATCGTCACAGCCATCGGCCTGACGATCACGCCCTTGCTGGCCAAGCTGGGCGAGACCTGGGGGCAACGCGTGGCGCGCGGCACCGCCGACGTCGGCCAGAACACCTTTGTCGAAGAACCCGAAGGCGAACGTGTCGTGGTGATGGGCTTCGGCCGCGTCGGCCGGCTCATCGCCGAGATGCTGACCGTTCACAAGGCAGCATGGCTGGGCATCGATTCGGACCCGGGCATCGTCAGGACTGCGCGCAAGGACGGCCTGCCTGTCCTCTTCGGCAACGTCGACAGCGAAGCCGCCATCGCCCGCCTCGGGCTGGACGATGCCAAGGCGATGATCCTCACCATGGACGAGCCGGTCCTGATCCTGCGCATGGTCAAGCGCCTGCGCAGCGCCCACCCCGATCTGCCGATCATCGTCCGCGCCCGCGACGCGGCCCATGCCGCCGCGCTCTACAAGGCCGGAGCCAGCCACGCCGTGCCCGAAACCCTCGAAAGCTCACTGCAACTGTCGGAAGCCGTGCTGGTCGATCTCGGCTTCCCGATGGGCCCGGTCATCGCTTCGATCCACGAAAAGCGCGACGAATTCCGCCAGAAGATCAAGGAAGAAGGCGAACTGAACTCGCTGCCCAAGCTGAAATCGGCGTCGCTGCGCGAACGATCTGCCTGACAACGCGCAACCGATCTCCTTGCCCGGTGTTCTCAGGGCAAGGAGAGAATGACATGCCCCACCCCAGCGACAAGCCCGACCTCAATCCCGCAACGCAGGATGATCAGCCGAACAAGGGCCCGATCAAGCAGCCGCAGCAAACCGACGCCACGATGCGCGAAAAGGATCTGCCGCGCGGCTCCGAACCGGAAACACGCGGGAACAGCGGTCGCAGGCAATGAGCGGTCAGGCGGCGAGCACAGCCTTTGCCGCCGAAATCGCGTCCGCGGCCTTCGTCCCATCAGGCCCGCCGCCCTGTGCCATGTCCGGACGGCCACCGCCGCCCTTGCCGCCAAGCGCTTCCACGCCCGCGCGTACCAGATCGACCGCGCTGACCTTGCCGACCAGATCCTCGGTCACGGCAGCCGCGATGGAAGCCTTGCCTTCGTTGACCGCGACGATCACCGCCACGCCCGAACCTAGCCGCTGCTTGGCCTGATCGAGCAGCCCGCGCAGTTCCTTGGGGTCGAGCCCGTCGAGCACTTGCCCAGAGAACTTCACGCCACCCACTTCCTCGTCGGCGTTCTCGGCCTTGGCAGCACCGCCGCCGAGCGCCAGCGCCTTCTTCGCCTCGGCCAGTTCGCGTTCGAGCTTCTTGCGCTCTTCCATCAGCGCCGAAACGCGCGCCTCGACGTCTTCGGGCGACGTGCGCAGGATCGCTGCGGTGTGCTTGAGCGCTTCTTCGCGCGCCACGAACCACTGCCGCGCGCCCTCGCCGGTCAGCGCCTCGATTCGGCGCACGCCTGATGACACTGCACTTTCGCTGACGATGCGGAACACGCCGATATCGCCGAGCGCCCGCACGTGCGTACCGCCGCACAGTTCGACCGAATAGTGCTTGTCCGTCGCGCGGCCCATCGAGAGCACGCGCACTTCCTCGCCGTACTTCTCGCCGAACAGCGCCATCGCGCCCGCCTCGATCGCGTCGTCGGGGCTCATCAAGCGCGTCGTCACCGCCTCGTTGGCGCGGATTTCAGCGTTCACTTCCGCCTCGATCGCGGCAATGTCCTCAGGGGTCAGTGCCGTCGGCTGCGAGAAGTCGAAGCGCAGGCGGTCCGCCGCAACCAGCGAGCCCTTCTGCGTGACGTGCCCGCCCAGGCGGTTGCGCAGTGCCGCATGCAGCAGGTGCGTGGCCGAATGGTTGGCACGGATCGCATCGCGGCGTTCGACATCGATGTCGAGCTTCACAACGTCACCGACCTTGATCGAACCCGCTTCAACCTTCGCGTTGTGCGCGTGCAAGCGGCCCAAGGGCTTGGCAGTGTCGCTCACCGCCAGCTTCAGGCCATCGGCGCCGGTGATCGTGCCTGCGTCGCCGGTCTGGCCACCGCTTTCGCCGTAGAACGGCGTCTGATTGACGATCACGGTCACGTCATCGCCCGCCGCAGCGCTGCCAACTTCCTTGCCGTCCTTCACCAGCGCTACGACTTGCGCCTCGCCGGTGGTGGCGGTGTAGCCGGTGAACTCGGTTGCGCCGACGCGTTCGGCAATGTCGAACCACACTTCGCTGTCGGCGGCTTGGCCCGATCCCTTCCACGCCGCGCGCGCCGCCGCCTTCTGCTGCGCCATGGCAGCATCGAAACCTTCGCGGTCCACCGCGATGCCGCGTGCGCGCAGGGCGTCTTCGGTCAGGTCATAGGGGAAGCCATAGGTGTCATAGAGCTTGAACGCGGTCTCGCCCGGCAGCGCGTCGCCCTCGCCCAGCGCGGCAGTCGCTTCATCAAGCAGCTTGATGCCGTTAGACAGCGTGCGGCGGAACTGCACTTCCTCGCGCAGCAGGGTTTCCTCGATCAGCGGCTGCGCACGGCCAAGTTCGGGATAGGCAGCGCCCATCTCGGCGACCAGCGCGGGCACCAGGCGGTGCATCAGCGGGTCCTTCGCACCAAGCAGGTGGGCATGACGCATCGCGCGGCGCATGATCCGGCGCAGCACATAGCCGCGCCCCTCGTTCGACGGCAGCACGCCATCGGCCAGCAGGAAGCTGGTCGAGCGCAGGTGATCGGCAATCACGCGATGGCTGGCGCGCTGCTCGCCCTCGGCCTTGACCGAAGTCAGGCTTTCGGACGCCGCGA